>DAORUH010000068.1:0-15441 GCA_035433065.1 Devosia sp.
GGGGGTCAATATTGGACGCCGATAGGGGGTCAATCTTCAACGCCGTTTGACAGTCGTCACACTCGTCGTTGCGCTGCTGGTGAGTGGCATTGCAGCAAGGGAGGCCTTTGAAACCGCAGAAGACTTCATCCGACCACTCGACTGCTATGGAGAGGTGTCGGAAGCGCTGCGACGCTCGCTTGATGATGACAGTGGGCCGATCCCCAATCGGGGCTCGGCGAGTGAAACGTTAAGGACGGCGGTACGGTCGGTTCGGACGGCGAACTCATTAGGTGATTGTGTAGCGCGGGTGACGGAGAGCGAAGGAACTTTGGATTCAGTTGCTATTGCCGGACAGCTAGCCGCCGTTGCGCATGCGCTCAAATGATGTGTGACGAGGAGGCGTCGGTACTCGGTTGCTGACGCACTACGACCTGCAGTGGTCTAGGATCGAAAAATCACCGTTTGGTACCTCACAACGGCGCGGCGGCATACATTCACCGGGCTCCTTATGAACGATCCGCTGAATTCTGCCCCCACCCAACTGCGTCAGGGCTTGATGATCTCTGCTCTCACATCCGGTAGGGTCACCGCAATCGTTTGCCAATCCAACGCCATAGGTTCGGTGGAAAGCCGCGGGGGGACGCTTCGTCGAAGGCGCCTAGTCCGTTTGGCTCCTCCAACAAGCGCGTATCCGGCACGGCTGCGTCCTCGCGCACCATGCTTCAGCCACTTCAGTCGGGTCCAGGGGCAGGGCGCTGGTTGTCGAAACCGGCGCTGTGGTGGGGCCATGTTCTGAGATACCCTCGCCACACCACATCTTGAAACGCGCCGGTTCTTCGCGCTCCGGTCGCGCCCGATTCGAAAAGCGCGCTGGCGGGACCATAATTCGAGTTGCCTGTGAACCGTGACAAACTGCAAGCTGCTGCATTGGCGGAACTGCTCGATCTGACTTCGCGGCAGTTGCATTCGCGCGGCTTTGCCGAGGAGCTTTTCCCTGCCCAATGGGTCGCGCTGCGCTACATCGCCAAAGCGCCTGCCGGCAAGCGTACCTCCAGCGAACTGGCGCGATTCCAGGGCCTGGCCAACGGGCCGGTCAGCCGCACGGTACGGACGCTGATACTGAAGGGCCTTGTTTCCAAAGCGGCGGAGCAGGCCAAGGGCCGCGCCGAAGATCTCGAACTCACCGTCGCCGGCCAGAACCTCATGCGTTCCGATCCGTTGCTGGAAATCGTCACCATCCTCATGGGCCTGCCTGCCGACGAGCGCGACGTGCTGGCCAAGGCGCTGGAACGCATCCTGCGCAGCATGCACGACATCAGCTAGGTCTCAGGCTCTGACTCGGGCCCGCAGTTCGGTCACCAGGTCGCGCACGTCGAACGGCTTCACATAGACCATCGCGGCGCCCCACACTTTGGCCAGCGTCGAGGCTGAGGCAATGGTCATTCCGGGTCCGCCACCCGTGATCGCAAAGATCACGGTCTCCGGCTGGGTTCTCGCGATCGCCTTGACGATCTCGACCCCGTCATGTCCTGGCATCCAGATGTCAGTCACGACCGCATCGAACGGCTGGCCAGCCAGCAGCTCCAGCGCGCCGGTACCGTCCTCGGCTTCCACCACCTCGAAGTCGGCGTCCTCAAGCTCCAGTCGCAGCGACAGCCGGCTGGCATAGTTGTCATCGGCAATCAGAACCTTCGGGAGCCTCGGCTTGTCCATCGATATTCCCCTTGGTGGCGAAAGCCTGCACCGTCGGCAGGCCCTGGCAACCGGCCGTCAGGCCGCCGGCTGCCGTTCAGCGTTTACCGAAATGGTGAAAACCGTGCCGGTCATCGCTCCCGATGCGACGCTGAGCTCGGCGCCCCAGCCCTGCACGATGTCGCGGACGATGGAAAGCCCCAGCCCGGTGCCCTCTCCCGCCGGTTTGGTGGTGAAAAACGGATCCTGTATCTGCGACAGCAATTCGGCGGGAATGCCCGTCCCGTCGTCTGTCACCGACAACTCATACGGTCCACCTGCAAGCCTGCCGAGCATGATGTGGACATGCCCGTTATTGCCGGTCGCGGCGATGGCGTTCGAAACCAGGTTCGCCACTACCTGAAAGACTTCGCTTTCCTGAACCAGCGGTCCGCCTTCGCTGGTGATCCGGTACTGCAGATCAACCGTGCCCGCGGTCAGCGCCTGGATCTCCTCGCACACCCGCAGGCAGGCATCTGACAGAGCAATCGGCGCCGCCGCGCTGGTCTGCGGATGCACGCTGCGCAGGATGCGCGACAGGATGGTAGCGGCGCGGCTGCTCGAATCCATGATCAGTTGTAAATAGCGGCGGCCCTCGTCGTCCGCTCCGAGCCTGTCACTCAGGCGGCGCGACAGGTTGAGGATCGGGTGCAGCAGGTTGTTGACCTCATGCGCCACGCTGCTCGTAAGCTGGCCGACGGCAGCGATGCGCTGTTCCCGCGCCTCGCGATGGCGCCGGTTGTTGCGCAGCGTCACGTCGGTGATGATGCCGCGCCAGCCGCTTGGCCCATCCGTCGGGGCATGATGTTCGCCGCTCAGTTCCACGGTCTGGCCGCCGGCCGCCAATTCGATCTCGAGCCCTCGGAACGGGCTGTTGCCCGCGAGACGGCTGCGCAGGACATCTACTCCGGCCATGCCACTCTGTGTGGCGCGCTCCTCAAGAATGGACGTGAGCCGCTTTTGCGCTTCGCCCGGGACCCAGCCAGCGAACCGGCCGGTTAGCAGTGTCAGCCGCCCGTCCCCGTCGGTTTCCCAGAAGCCGTCCGATGCGGAATTGGCAAACCCTTCGAACCGGCGCTCGTTGGATTCTGCGATCCGCCGCATCCGCGACTCGCGCTGCTGGATGTCGATGGAGAGGACGATCGCGAAGGTCAGCAGCGAGAAAGTCACCGCTCCATAAACGCCGTAGACAGAAAGCAGGCCGAAACTGCTTGCCGGCGTGGTGTCGAGCAGCAGCCTGGCGATCGTGGCAACGATGGTGGGTGACCAACAGACGAGGAACGCGATGCCTCGCCCCACGTCGAACCGCATCACCCATGCCGCGGCGAAGAACCCGCAGACCAGCGCCACGATGCCGAACAACGAAGAATAAGGCCGTGTCAGCGTGAGGTTCAACGCCACTTCCACCGCCCCCACCAGCGCGAACACGAAGCAAAGTACGGTCACGATGCGCGTCGCTCCGGCGATGCGCGGCGCATATTGCCCGACGCGGAGGTAGCCGAGGAGAAACGTCAGCCACGTGGCGTAACAGAGGAACGTCGAGGCATAGGACATGATGCGCGACAGCAGGACGTTGCCCGGAAAGAAGAACGTCTCGATAAACGCCCGGTCGGAGGCCACGTAGCTGCAATAGAATATCACTAGCGCCGCTAGCGCGGCGAATGTGCGGTCGCGCAGCGCCACGCCAATGGCCGAAAGATAGAAGAACAGCGCCACCATCACGCCGAAGATGCCGCCGAAGATCAGCATCTGCGTGGTTTCGCTCGCCGCGAACACCTCCGCCGGCTCCAGCCAGACCAGGGCGCGCTTGGACGATCGGGTGTAGACTCGAAGGTGCACCTCCTGTCCCGAGATCTCGGCGGCCGGCACGGCGAACTGCGCGAAGCGACTTGCGCGGCCGGTTTCCGGGTCCACCGTTCCCTGAATGTAGTCTTGCGTGATGGCGCCGTCGGACGCCCCCCGGCCGATAAACAGCGACACTTCCCGCGCCCGCGTCTCCTGGTAGGACAGGATCCAGCCGCGAGATGCGTCACCCGGCAATTGCGGTGCCTTGAAGCGGAGCCACAGCACCGAGTTGATGCCGCCCTCGGTGCCCCGATTGACCATCGACCCGTCGCTCGGCGTGAAGGCCGGACGCAAAGGACCGGCAATGTCGGCAAAGGTCGCCTTGCCGTCAACATCGAGATAGTGGGCGGCGGAGGCCCCCAGGAAGATCGAGCTCGTCGATCTGTCCACCCCGAGACGGGTCACCACAAGCCCGGCCAGTGCGGCGATTACCACAAACGCCAGGAGCAGCACACGAGTGCGCGCGTTGGCCCGCGAAAGCCTGTCGACGTCATTGGAAATCGGTAGCGCCGCGGCCCTCGCCGGACCGCCCCCGTTGGCTGCACTCCCCCCCGCCATCACGCCCCCCGACGCCGAAGCCGCTCAGCCGCCATTCTGTCGCGATCAGCTACTAACCTGCTCACTGAGCATGTCTGGCATCTCTACATGCGTCTCACTGAACAACAACAACATTCTGTCGATCCGTCCCGTGCAAATTGCTCACTGAGTTGACTCAGTGAGCGCATGCCATTAACAATTTCCGGAGTTGGGACTTGGGGGCATGACATGGTTGGGGTTCGAACGGGAGTGGCTCGCGCCGGGCAGGTGGCGCTGGCAGCGGCGCTGCTGTCATTGGCGTCGGGAGGCGCGGCGCTTGCAGCGGTGTGCAGCGACTACCTCACTGAAGGCCCCCCGATGGCGGACAACATCGCTTTCGACACCACCGTTAGCTCCGGGGATCTCATCGCCATATCCACGCCGCTCAGCATGGTCGCCGGCGATCAGCTCGAAATCCGCGTCACCTGGACTCGCGCCAATGTCGGCACCATGTCCACCATGCGCGTGTTCGGTACGGAGCCGGGCCTTGTGTTCGACACCAGCACGGTCCAGCCGAATACGCTGAGCGGTGATGTCAGCTTCGGTCCTTTCACCGCGACCGGTAGCGCCGTCGCCTTCTTCTCGGTTACCGCACCCAATGTCCGCGTGACCGGTGGCGAGGTTTACATCACCTGCACTCCCGCAACTCCCGGTGGTGGCGGGGGCGGTGGAGACGACTCCGCCGCGCTCGACGATATCCGCGACACCATCGGCCGTCGCTCCGTGTTCTCCGGGGCAGCCATGCTCACCGATCTTGTCCATGCTGCATCACGCGGCGGCCCCGGCGTCGTCTCCGCCGAACTTGACGCAGGGGTCGAGGCGTGGAGCGGCATCCGCTTCGATGGCCTGCTACCGACCATCGGTCAGTGGAGCGGCGGCCAGGGCGTTGGGGTAGCCGGCGTCACCTTCGCCCCGTCGGAGACTTGGCTGCTCGGCGTCTTTGCTGGCTTCGAGGCGATGGCCTATGAGCGGACATCGCTGGGGCAGTTGCTCCGCGGCAGCGGTGGCACTGCGGGCGCTAACGTCGTCGTCCGCCTCACCGATACGTGGCGTATCGAGGGCCTCGTTGCCGTTTCGCGTGTAGACTACAACGCCGCCTCCAACGGTGTCACCGGCAACTATCAGGGTGACCGCGTCCTCGGTGAGGCCCGCCTGAGCGGCGATATCACGCTTGGCGACAACCTCACCTTCGTTCCGGCATTCGGCCTGCTGGTGCTGAACGAACGGCAGGGCGCCTTCACCGACTCGGCCAGCGTGGCTCACGCGGCCATCGATATCGGCGGGGCCGAGGCCGAAGTCGGCGGCACGCTGGTTTTCCTGATACCTGGCGACACTGAACTGATGCTCCGTCTGGGCGCACATGCCCGTGTTGGCACCATGGGCGCATCGGGCCGTCTCGAAGCCGGGCTCGAGGCCACGCTCGGCGAGGCAGGTACTTTCACGCTAGGAGCGTCGGCCAGCCAGCTCGGCACCAACCAGGCGGCCGTCGGCCTGCAGGGAACTCTGTCGCTACAGTTCTGACGACAGGCAGGCCGGGTCCTGCATGCCCGGTCCGCTTTTCCGATCCCCGGCTCGACGATCTGTAGTTTCGCGCGCTCGGTTCAATAGTACATCAGAACCTCCCCAACATCTTCGACCGGTCTGCTGCCTGGACGTTGGGTCGCTCCGACGCGATGGAGGCGACCGGAGTGCCGCGTCATCCTTGATCGGCCCGGTCATTCCCCCGGGCTGCCGGCCGCACCGGCTCCCTTGACGCTTCGAACCTTTTCCAGCAGAAGAAACCCGTCGCGGGTGTAGCTCAATGGTAGAGCAGAAGCTTCCCAAGCTTACGACGAGGGTTCGATTCCCTTCACCCGCTCCACCCAAAATCCGGAACTTCCGCAACTGCCCCGCGTTGCGCTCTCCCCAAGGAGACCGCTATGGCCGACGTTGCTTCCATCCCCCAACTCGATCTCAACCGCTATCTTGGCCGCTGGTACGAGATCTGCCGGTTGCCGTTGAAGTGGGAGGACGAGACGGCGACGGACATCTCGGCGACCTACTCGCTAAATGATTCCGGCAAGGTTCGGGTCGATAACCGGTGCTTCGACGCCGAGGGCGAGCCCACGCGGTCGATTGGTGAAGCAACACCTGTTGATGACACGAACGCGCGTCTGAAGGTCACGTTCCTCCCCGAGTTCATCCGTTGGATCCCCTTCACCGACGGCGACTACTGGGTGCTGAAGCTCGATCCGGAGTACCGCGTCTCGCTGGTGGGAACGCCAGACCGCAAGAACCTGTGGGTGCTTTCGCGCGAACCAGAGCTCGATGCCGCGACGCTGGACGCGTACCTCGGTGAGGCGCGCCGGCAGGGGTTCGACCTCGCAGCGTTGATCACGCCGCAGCACACCGGTCGCGAAGTGACCGACGATCTTGTCGTGTAGCGAGCGACTTACGCCTGCACCTGCGGCTCCCAGCCGGTCAGCAGGCCTTCCCAGCCGGGGAACCAGTTGAGCAGGGCAATCTGGATGGTGCGATCCCAGCCCAGCCAGATGGCGAGGCCTGTGAGGATCAGCACCACGCCGAACACACGCTGGATCGTCGCGGCGTTGCGCTGGAACCAGGAGAGCCGCTGCACCAGCTTGCGGCCGCCGATGAGGATGGCGCCCATGGGTAGGGCGGTGCCGAGCGAGAAGGCGAGGGTGACGGCGATGGCGCCGAAGCCGACATCCTGATTCAGCGCCAGCGTAATGACCGAGGCCATGATCGGCCCGACGCAGGGCGTCCAGGCGAGCCCGAGACCAAGCCCGACGACGAGCCCGCCGCCAAAGCCGTTGCCCGCCGCCTGTGGGCGGCCGGCGAGGCCGCCGGTGAGCCGCTCAAACTGCAGGTGAAGGCCGGGGATCAGCAGGACGAGGCCCATCGCGGCGAGGATCACCGCGCTGATCGTGCGGTTGACGTCGGGCGGCACGCCCAGCGAGCGCACCAGCGCGCTCAGCGCCAGTGTGGCGGCGGAGAAGGCGACGATGAATCCGACCATGACACCGAGCGGCCGGGCCTTGCCCTCCTGCGTCGCCGTCGCGAGGATCATCGGCAGCAGCGGCAGCACGCATGGCGACAGGATGGTGATGACGCCCGCGACGAAGGCGAGCGCGATGGTCAGCGTCATCTGCTAGAGCTTGGTGTGGGCGTTGAGCCCGTTGACGCCGCCGCTGTTCCACAGGTCGACGCCCTTGCCCGAGGCATCGAGCAGCACGAACGTGTCCTGATAGGTCACGCCGAACTTCGATTTCAGCGCCTGTTCCTTGTCGTAATCGGCGATGACCAAAGTCAGGCCGGGCTGCACCTCGTCCCAGCGCGCGTTGAGCTCGGTGACGGTCGCGCGGCAGTTCGGGCACCAGGCGGCGTAGAAGAAGACCACCGTCGTTCCCGCCGCGGCGAGTTCGTTGAGCTGCGCTTCGTTCTCGAAGGAAATCACCTGCGCGGGGGCGGGCGCAGTCGCCGCAGGGGCATCCTCGGCGACTGCCAGAGTTGCGAGCGGCGCGAGGGCGAGAGCCAGTGCGGCGAAGACGATGCGGAGGATGGCGGTCATGGCTCGGGCAACTGGGGAAACGTTGCCGGCATTATCGTTCAGCGGGGCCGCGATGCCTATGGGCGGTCACGGAAATTCGTTGCGGCGACCAGCGGGCTCCGGAGATGGAAAATTCAGCAATCCGCCCCGCAATTGGAAACGCATCGGCAGCGCGCCGAAAGCGATCCGGCTATGATGGCGCCAACTCACAAAGGTGGAACCCTTCACATGCGTATCACAGCAATCGCCACTGCCGTCGTGCTCGGCCTTGCGGCCACCGGCGCCGCGAACGCCGCCCGGCTCACCGACCAACCGCTGGTCGACGCCGCTTGGCTCAACAGCAACCTCGGCAAGCCGGATCTCGTGATCATCGACATCCGCGACACGCCGAAGGATGCACCGGCGCCCTATTCGGTCGGCCACGTCCCCGGCGCGGTGGAAGCGCAGTACGGCACTTACGGCTGGCGCGCCAATATCGACGGCGCTCCGGGCCTCCTGCCCAAGCTCGAGGACATCTCGGCCAAGATCGCGGCACTCGGCATCAGCGACGACACGCAGGTCGTGATCGTCCCGGCCGGCGTCAATGTCAGCGAGTTTGGCGGCGCGACCCGCGTCTACTGGACCTTCAAGGTTCTCGGCCACGACAACGTCACCATCCTCGATGGCGGCTACAAGGCCTGGGAAGCGGCGGGTACGCCCGTCTCGACCGATGCCGTGACCCCCACGCCCGGCACCTTCACCGCCAAGCCGCGCCCGGAACTGCGCGCAGAAGTCGCTGAAGTCGAGCAGGCGATCGCCAACGACGTGAACCTCGTCGACGCCCGCGCCGTGTCGCAGTTCATCGGCAAGGAAAAGACCAACACCGTGCAGTCGCTGGGCACCATCCCGACCGCGGTGAACATCAACTTCGACAGCTTCTGGGACAAGGACAACGGCCGCTTCGCCAGCAAGGAAGCGATCGACGCCCTGGTGAAGGCTGCCGGCGTCGTCGACAAGGAAGGCGTCATCACCTTCTGCAACACCGGTCACCTCGCCTCCATCGCCTGGTTCGGCCTGTCGGAAATCGCCGGCCTCAAGGGCGTGCGCATGTACGACGGCTCGATGTCGCAGTGGACGCTTGACCCGGCGCGCCCGGTCGTCGTGCAGAACTAAGCTTCCTGTCCAGTCTTTTGCGGCGCCCGAGATTGCGGTCTCGGGCGCTGGCATTTATCACGGACGCAATCGGGATTTGGGGACTGACCTCTCGTGACTGACCTTAGCGCCTCACCGGCACCCACCTTCTCCTGGCCCAAGCTCGACCGCGGCCCGGTGCTGGTGACGCTCGCCATGTTTGTCATCGGCACCGCGGCCCTGATCCAGATCGTCGATCTGCGGCAGGCTGCGCTGTTCCTCGTCGGGGGCCTCCTCGGCGCGACCCTCTATCACGCCTCGTTCGGTTTCACCGGCGGCTGGCGCCGTCTGGTGGTCGAAAAGCGCGGCACGGCGGTGCGCGCGCAGATGCTGATGGTCGCCATCGCCGCCATCGTTTTCATCCCGCTGCTCGCCGGCGGCAGCGTGTTCGGCCGGCCGCTGGCCGGAGCCGTGGCGCCCGTCGGCGTTTCGGTCATCTTCGGGGCAGCGATCTTCGGGCTCGGCATGCAACTCGGCGGCGGTTGCGGTTCGGGCACGCTGTTCACCGTTGGCGGCGGCAGTGCCCGCATGCTGGTGACGCTGTTCTTCTTCATCATCGGCGCGCTGGTTGGAACCGCGCACCTGCCGTGGTGGCTCGGCCAGCCATCGCTGCCGACCATCAGCCTCGGCAACAGCCTCGGCGTGCCGCTGGCGATCGGGGTCACGCTGGCGGGCCTCGCGGCGGTCGCGGCGATCACGATATTCATTGAAAAGCGGGCGCATGGCGCGCTGGAGCGGCCGTCGAAGCCGAAGGTGCGCGGCCTGCAGCGCCTGCTGCAGGGGCCGTGGCCGCTGGTCGGCGCTGCGGTCCTGCTGGCGCTACTCAACATCGCGACTCTGCTGCTGGCCGGCCATCCGTGGTCGATCACCTACGGATTTGGCCTGTGGGGCGCCAAGATTGCCCAGTCGATCGGCGTGCCGGTGGAAACCTGGCCGTTCTGGACGGCACCGGGGCAGGCGCTGGCGCTCAACCGCTCCGTGCTGTTCGACATCACCTCGGTGATGGATTTCGGCATCCTGCTCGGCGCGGCGCTGGCCGCGGGCCTCGCGGGCAAGTTCGCGCCCAAGGCTGACCTTCCGTTCCTGTCGCTTCTGGCGGCGGCGATCGGTGGCATTCTCATGGGTTATGGCGCGCGGCTGTCGTTCGGCTGCAATATCGGTGCGCTGTTCAGCGGCATCGCCTCGGGGAGCCTCCACGGCTGGGTGTGGTTTGCCTGCGCCTTCGTCGGCAGCTTTGCTGGCATCGCCTTGCGGCCGGTCTTTGGCATGGATGGGTTCAAGAAATGAGCGGTACGCGCAACACTCTCCTCTTCGGCGCGGCGCTGCTCGCGGCAACGGCGGCGGTAGCGGCGGATCAGGTGGCTCGTGGCCGCGGTCCTGCGGCTCCGGTGGCCGCTTCGGCGGCAGCCGATGCTGCGGCCAACCCCTGCGCCGCCGCCTCACCGTGCGCTGCGTCTTCGCCGTGCACAGCGGCCTCGCCCTGTGCTGCGTCGTCGCCGTGTGCGGCCGCTGCTCCCTGTGCCGCCGCAGCGCCCTGTGCCGCCGCAGCCCCGTGCGCAGCGGCTGCTCCCTGTGCTGCCGCAGCGCCTTGTGCCGCAGCCGCTCCGTGCGCAGCCGCAGCCCCGTGCGCGGCGGCGACCCCCTGATGGCGGGGGAGGAGGATCGGCGGCAGGCGGCTCAGGAAGCGCTGTTCTGCGAGCAGATCCTGCTGAAGGGTGGCGACAACGTGTTGCGCGCCACCCTCACCGACGCGCCGCCGGCGGCGTGGACGCACTATCCGCCGGGCGATGTGTTCGATCCGGCTTCCGGCGGGCAGTGGTACTATCACTGCCACGTCCCACCGGCCGAAAACGAGCACGGGCACTTCCACTGCTTCGTGCGGCCTGACGGCAAGGATGGCCCGGTGCATCACCTCGTCGCCGTTGGCGTTGATGCGCATGGGCGCCTGCAGCGGCTTTTCACCGTGAACCAGTGGGTGGTGGGGGATAGCTGGCTTGATGCCGAGGCCAGCATCCCGTTGCTTGAACGTTTCGACATGCAGATGCCGAAGCCATCCTATCTCACCAACCGCTGGCTGACGGCGATCCTGCGCCTATATGCCGACGAGATTGCCACCCTCATCCGCCAGCGCGATGTGACGATTGCCGCCCACCAGCCGCCGCAGGGGATTGCCGCCCGCGACGACCGCGCCCTCGAAGTCACCTCCGAACTCCCGGTCAGCCTGCTCGACACCGCAAAGGCCCTTGGGCTCTAAGTCAACGGCCAAAACTGTGGGCAAGCGGGCAGGGCGGCGCGTTTGCGCGGCGGACGTGGTATAGGGCACCTCTTCTGACACACGACTCGCTGGGGTCAATGAATACTGCCGTTGACATGGGAACGGCCGCCGGCGGCGCCGTGGCGGGGCTCGATCTCGAGGAATTGCTGGCCACCCGCCTGCTGGTGCAGGGCAATTCCGGCTCGGGAAAGTCGCATCTGCTGCGACGCCTGCTCGAACAGAGTGCGGGGGTGGTGCAGCAGGTGATTGTTGATCCTGAGGGGGATTTCGTATCTCTGGCAGGACGTTACGGGCATCTGGTTGTCGATGCGGCCCGTACGGAAGCGGAGTTGACCAGCATTGCCGGGCGCGTGCGCCAGCATCGCGTGTCGGTGGTTCTGAACCTCGAGGGCCTCGATATCGAGCAGCAGATGCGCTCGGCGGCGGCGTTTCTCGGCGGGCTGTTCGAGGCCGAGCGGGATTTCTGGTATCCGGTGCTGGTCGTGGTGGACGAGGCGCAATTGTTCGCCCCTGCTGCCGCAGGTGAGGTCTCGGACGAGGCGCGAAAGCTGTCGCTCGGGGCGATGACCAACCTGATGTGCCGGGGCAGGAAACGCGGGCTGGCGGGCGTCATTGCCACGCAGCGGCTGGCGAAACTTGCGAAGAACGTGGCGGCGGAAGCCTCGAACTTCCTCATGGGCCGCACTTTCCTCGATATCGACATGGCGCGCGCCGCGGACCTGCTCGGCATGGACCGGCGGCAGGCGGAAATGTTCCGCGACCTGGCGCGGGGGAGCTTTGTGGCGCTCGGGCCGGCGTTGTCGCGGCGGCCGCTGCCGATCGTGGTCGGCAGTGTCGAAACCAGCGCGCAATCGGCCAATCCGAAGCTCAGGCCACTGCCCGACGCGCCTCAGAACATTGAAACGCTGATATTTTCCGCCGCGCCCGAAGAGCGTCCGCGCCCCGTGCGGCCGCCCGCGGCGCCGGTGGTGACGCCGACTGCCGATATTCTGGCGCAGCTTTCGCGCGTCCGCCCGCCTGAGGCTGACGCCGCGGAGCCGGCCGTCGAGATTGACGAAGCGGAGCGCGATGCACTGCTCGACAAGGTGATGCGCGACGTGCTGGACGACCCGGAGGCCGGGTTCCGCGAGATCGCGGTGCTGTATCAGGACTTCCTCGTACGCTGCCGCATCCAGCGCGTGCCCGGCGCGCCGCTGTCGCTCGCCGCGTTCCGCCGCCGCGTCGCGGTGGGCCGCGCCAACGTCGCCGCCGATGTCGCGGCGGGCGAGGCGTGGCGGCAGGTGCTGGACCTGTCGGAACGCCTGCCGGACGATGTGCAGAGCGTATTCCTCACCATTGCCAAGGCGGCGGTCACGAGCGAGGCCTGCCCGCCAGATGCAACCCTGGCACGGGTCTATGGCACCCACTCGATCAGCCGCGCGCGGCGGCTGCTGACCTATTTCGAGGAGCGCGACCTGATCGTCGTGCGCACCGACCTGCGCGGCAAGCGCGTCGTGGCGTTTCCCGATCTGGGCATGGAAACCGGCCCGGGCGATCCGAATGCGCCCGAGCAGGTACTGGCGGCCGAGTAGCCTTAGCTGACGATGGCGTCGGGCCCGGCGCCGCAGACGATGGCGCAGATGCGTTCGCCCGGCCGTGGCACATAGCGGCGCTCGCGCAGCGCGGCGATGGCGGCGGCACCGCTGAGATCGGCGGCAAGGCCCATCTCGAACCACAGCCACTTTGCGGCGGCGCGCATTTCGTCATCATCGACGAGGACGATCTCATCCACCTTGTCGCGGACGATCTCGAAGATGCGGTCGTCGGTCTTGGCGCAGGACATGGTCGCGACCGAAGTCGTCACCTTGTCGAGCGCGATGTTGGCCCCGGCCTCGATGGCGCGCAGCAGCACCGGCGCGCCGGCGGCCTCGATGCCGATGACCTTCACTTTTGGCGCACGGGCTCGGAGCGCGGTGGCAACGCCGCTGATGAGGCCGCCGCCGCCCATCGCGACCAGCACGGTGTCGACATCCGGCATCTGCTCCAGAATTTCGAGCGCGACGGTGCCCTGGCCGGCGACCACGTCCGGATCGGCGAAGGGGTGGAAGTAGGCGGCGCCGGTTTCCTTGGCGAAGGCGAGCGCGGCGACGTTCGATTCATGCCAGGCGGAGCCCACGATGCGGGTCTCGGCGCCCCAGGCCTTGAGCTTTTCAATCTTGGCGGGCGAGGCGTTCGACGGCAGGAAAATAATCGCGGGTACACCGGCCATGAAGCCAGCCCGCGCCGTACCGATGCCGTGGTTGCCGCCCGATGCCGTGACGATGCCGTGCGCCAGTTCGGCGGGCTGCATCGACAGAAGCCGATTGGTGGCGCCGCGCGCCTTGAACGAGCCGGTGACCTGCAGCAGTTCGAGCTTCAGCATCAGTTCGACGCCTTCGGTGACCGGCGTCTTGAGATTGCTCGCGGCGATCATCGGCGTGCGGCGGACATTGCCCGCGATGCGGCGGGCCGCAGCCTCGACGTCCTCGATACCGATCATCATGTGATATTTCCCTCGTAGCGGCAGGCGACATTGACGCAGCAATTGCCGACCACCACTTTGCCCGGCTGACGGCGGCCATAGACGATTCCGTCGGCGGCGTAAAACAGCGTCTCGGGCGTGCGGCTCGGGTCGCCGAGGTTGTGGATGCGGCCCGCCGCCTCGCCTTTCCGCACGGTGGCCCCGAGCGGATGGAAGGGTTCGAACACGCCGTTGCTGGTCGCGTAGACGTAGCCGTCATGGCCCGGCAGCGTGAGGATGTTCTCGGGCCGCGCGGTGGGTGCCTTGCCGGTTGTCGGCAGGACGCCGAAATGGCTCAGCACATTGCGAACGCCGCGGCGGCAGATGCCCAGCGCGTCGATGGAGACCGTCCCGGCCCCGGCCATTTCGGTGCCTACGGTGACGAGGCCGGCGCGAACGGAGGCCGCGGTCGACGTGCGCGGTTCGCCGAGGTTGTCGATGACCACCGTCAGCGGCGCGTCGAAGGCCAGCACCGCGGCGATGTTCTTCTTGCGCAGCACCGGATCGGCGGCGGGCTCGATGATGGCGCTTGGCAGGATGTTCAGCGAGGAACCGCCCGAGTGGAGGTCCACATAGGCGTTGCCCATCGGCATGATGATGTCAGTGACGTAGGCCGAGATCTGCTGCGTGATGGTGCCAGCGTGGTTGCCCGGAAAGGTGCGGTTGAGATTGAGGCCGTCGACGGGCGAGGTGCGCCGCCCGGCGAGCACGGCGTGAATGTTCAGCGCCGGCAGGAAGATGATGCGGCCCGAAATCTGCGCCGGGTCGAGTTCGCGGATCAGCTCGCCGAGCGTGATCGGACCCTCGTACTCGTCGCCGTGGTTTCCGGCCTGCAGGATGACGGTTGGTCCTTCGCCGTTCTTGATCACGGCGAGGGGAATGCGGGTGGCGCCCCAGGCGTCCTCGTGCGGCGAATGCGGGATGTCGACGAAGCCGACCTGCTTGCCGTTGCGGTCGAAGTCGATGGACGTACGTGCGGTGGACATGGGGGATGCCAGGATCTGGGGTGGGAAAGTGCGGCGGGGCGCAAACCCCGCCGCATGCAGCGGTCAGATATTGGGGAACGGCGTCGGCAGCGGCGTGCCGATCCACTTCTGCGAGAGCTCCGAGAGCTTGCCGTTGCGCAGGTTGATGTGGATGTAGGTATCGAGCCAGCGGAGCAGGTCCGGGTTGCCCTGCTGGATGCCGATGTAGCACGGCGAGAAGGCCATGATGAACTTGGGCTTCAGTTCCTTGCCTGGGTTCTTGTCCATCAGGTCCTTGGCCACCACGTCGGCGGTGGCGAGCAGCTGGGCTTGGCCCGAGAGGAAGGCCGCGGCGGCCGTCGCGTCGTCATCGAAGCGCTGGATGTTGGCGTTGGGCGCCAGTTCGGTCAGCAGCAGGTCCTGCGTCGTCCCACGCGCCACGGCGATCACCTGGTCGGTGATTTCGGCAGCGCTGGTGATGGCGATGCTGTCCGGGCCGAAGACGCCGCTTGAAAGCGCCGAGTAGGGCGAGGTGAAGTTGATCTGCAGCGCGCGTTCGGCCGTCGCACCCATCGCGGCGATGACGATGTCGAGGCGGTCGGTGGCGAGGTAGGGAATGCGGTTGGCGCCGGTGATCTGCTGCAGTTCGAGTTCGACGCCGAGCGCTTCGGCGATGGCCTTGGCCATATCGACGTCGAGGCCGATGGGCTGGTTGCTGGCATCGACCGAGCCGAACGGGGCGACGTCGACCGGCACGCCGATACGGACCTTGCCCGATGCGATGATGTCCTGAAGGTCCGCGGCGACA
>DAORUH010000069.1:0-15254 GCA_035433065.1 Devosia sp.
CGGCGATCAGCGGGCCGATTTCGTCGAGCTTGTCGAGATCGGTTGCCTGAATGCCCTTGCCGCCGCGGTTGGAGGTGCGGAAGTCGTAGGACGACGAGATCTTGCCGTAGCCGAACTCGGTGACGGTCAGCACGAACTGCTGGTTGGCGTCCATTTCGGCGTAGCGCTCGACCGACAGGGCAACTTCGCCGCCCTCGTCCTCGTCGCCAGCGACCGTCGTCTCGGGCTCGGCACCGTCACCCGTCTGGGCGCGGCGGATGGCGCCGTACTGCTTGATGAAGGTGTTGCGCTCGGCCGGCGTCGCCTCGAAGTGGCGCAGGATCGACATCGAGATGATGCGCTCGCCATCGCCCAGGGTAATGCCCCGGACACCGGTCGAGTCGCGCCCCTTGAAGACGCGCACGTCGGTGACTTCAAAGCGGATGGCGCGGCCGCCGGAGGTGGTGAGCAGGACGTCGTCGGCCGCCGAACAGGTGGCGACATCGACGATGCCGTCGCCCGCTTCGAGCTTCATGGCGATCTTGCCGTTCTTGTTGATCTCGACAAAGTCGGCCAGCGAGTTGCGGCGCACCGTGCCGCGCGTCGTCGCGAACATCACGTCGAGCGTCTGCCAATCGTCCTCGTTCTCGGGAAGCGGCATGATCGAGGTGATGCGCTCGCCGTCATCGAGCGGCAGCATGTTGATCAGCGCCTTGCCGCGGGCCTGCGGCTCGCCGACCGGCAGGCGCCAGACCTTGAGCTTGTAGACCTGCCCCAGCGAGGAGAAGAAAAGCACCGGCACGTGGGTGTTGGCGACGAACAGGCGCGAGACGAAATCCTCGTCGCGCGTCGCCATGCCCGAGCGGCCTTTGCCACCGCGGCGCTGCGAGCGGTACATCGATAGCGGCACGCGCTTGATGTAGCCGCCATGGGTGACGGTGACGACCATGTCCTCGCGGGCGATGAGGTCTTCGTCCTCGAAATCGCCGGCGGCCTCGTCGATCGAGGTGATGCGCGGGGTGGCGAACTGATCGCCGATCTCGCGCAGCTCGTCGCGGATGATGTTCATCACCTTTTCGCGCGAGCGGAGGATCCCCAGATGGAACTCGATATCGGCGCCGAGCCCGTTGAGCTCGTCACCGATTTCGTTACGGCCGAGCGCGGTGAGGCGGCTCAGCGTCAGCGCCAGAATGGCGCGGGCCTGCTCCTCGGAGAGGCGGAACGTGCCGTCCTCGCTGATGGTGTGGCGCGGATCATCGATCAGGGCGATCAGCGGGGCGACGTCGCGGGCCGGCCAGTCGCGCTCCATCAGCTTGTCGCGCGCGTAGGCGGCATCGGGGGCGCTGCGGATCAGCGCGATGACTTCATCGATGTTTGCGACGGCCACGGCAAGGCCGACCAACACATGGGCACGGTCGCGGGCCTTGTTGAGCAGGAACCGCGAGCGCCGGGTGACGACTTCCTCGCGGAACTCGACAAAGGCCTCGAGCATGGCGCGCAGCGTCATCAGCTCCGGCTTGCCGCCGTTCAGCGCCACGAAGTTGCAGCCGAAGGACGACTGCAGCGGGGTGAAGCGGTAGAGTTGGTTGAGCACCACGTCGGCAACCGCGTCGCGCTTGAGCTCAATGACGACGCGCATGCCGTCGCGATCGGATTCGTCGCGGACGTCGGAAATGCCCTCGATGCGCTTCTCGCGCACCAGTTCGCCGATCTTCTCGATCATGGCGAGCTTGTTCACCTGATACGGGATCTCGGTGATGACGAGCGCTTCGCGCTCCTTGCGCATTTCCTCGGTATGGACCCGGCCGCGGACGAGGATAGAGCCCCTGCCCGTTTCGTAGGCCTGCCGGATGCCGGAACGCCCAAGGATGATGCCGGCGGTCGGAAAATCCGGGCCCGGCATGATCTGCATCAGGTCTTCGGTGCTGATCGCCGGGTTGTCCATGAACGCCAGCGTGGCGTTGATGACTTCGCCGAGGTTGTGGGTCGGCACGTTGGTCGCCATGCCCACAGCGATGCCGCTGCCGCCGTTGACGAGCAGGTTCGGGAAGCGCGCCGGCAGCACCGTCGGCTCTTTCTCGGAGCCGTCATAGTTGTCGCGGAAGTTGACGGTGTTCTTGTCGAGGTCTTCGAGCATGTAGCCCGTGACCTTCTCCATGCGCACTTCGGTGTAGCGCATGGCGGCCGGCATATCGCCGTCGACCGAGCCGAAGTTGCCCTGCCCATCGATCAGCGGCACGCGCAGCGAGAACTCCTGCGCCATGCGCACGAGCGAGAGATACACCGCGTCGTTGGAGTGCGGGTGATACTTACCGATGACGTCGCCGACAACGCGCGCCGACTTCACATAGGCGCGGTTCCAGACGTGCCCCTGATCGTGCATCGAGAACAGGATGCGCCGGTGCACGGGCTTCAGGCCGTCGCGCACGTCCGGCAGCGCCCGCGACACGATCACGCTCATGGCGTAGTCGAGATAGGACTTGCGCATCTCGTCGGAAATCGAGATGGGCGCGATGTCGGAGTGCGGCGGCGCACCGGCCTGAGTGTCGTTCTTGTCGGTCACGGTCGTTTCTTGGGCTAAGCCTGATCAGGAGACGGTTTAGGCGATTCCGCGCGAGCGCGCGAGGCGGGCAAGCCAGGCTTCCCCGGCGTTTGGTTGCTAATCGCAAATTCGGGTCTTTGCGCGGCGGCGCGGGCCTGCCGCAGCTCATCGACCCGGATATGGTATTCGCGCGCCCAAAATTCAAGCGAATCAGCGGGTTGTCGCTAGCAGCTTGGACGTTACTGTAGCGCGTCTGCCGCCCGAATGGGCCGGAATAGACGAACTGCGCGGAAAAGCCCGGAACTACGGGAAATTCTGGCGGTGGCGCGCTGGACGCCGAATGGCGAACCCCGTATCAATTCGCCCCGATCCAACAGGATTTCGCCGGGGGGCGATTCTTGGCTGTGAACTTGGAGGAAGTTTGAAAATGAAGCGTTTCGGCCCCTTTTCGCGTATGAGCGCGGTCGCCGGTCTGGCCATTGCGGGCGTTCTGGCGGTGTCGGCCCCGGCGCTCGCCGGCCCGGCAGAGGCAACGCTCCTCGAAACCTATGTCGGAACCTGGCAGGGCCGCGGCGTCCTGACCGGCGCCGAAAAGGAAACCGTGGTCTGCCGCATGACTGTGAGCAAGGGCAATGCCGGCAAGGTGAACTATTCCGGCCGCTGCGCCATGGCGGGCACCACCGTCGCGGTGAACGGCACGCTGGCCTATATCGACGGCAAGAAGCGCTTCGAGGCGGCGATGACCACCAACGCCGGCTTCAGCGGCCTCGCCATCGGTAAGAAGAGCGGCAAGGGCATCGTCTTCGATCTCAAGGAAAAGGCGAAGGACGATGGCGGCAACGACCTCAGCGTCTCCGCCGCGATCACGCTCGTTCCGGAGCGCATGGACGTCGATTTCGGCGTGGTGTTCGTCAAGACTGGCGACACCATCAAGGCGTCGATCCCGTTCAAGAAGTAGTCGGCGGGTCTTCAGCGCTGAAAAGATTTCGGGCGGCCAGTGGCCGCCCGTTTCGTTTCCGGCCCGCTGCTGGTTGCAACTCAGAACGGGATGTCGTCGTCGACACCGCCCTCAAAGGCCGGGGCGCTGGCCTGCGGACGGCGGCTGCCGCCACCGCCGCTGCCGGCAAAGCTGCTGCGCTCGGCCGGGCCGGAGAACCCGCCCTGCTGGCCACCCTGCCCCTGCCCTTCGCCTTCGCCGCGGCCGTCCAGCATCGTCAGGTTCGAGTTGAACCCCTGCAGCACCACCTCGGTGGAGTACTTGTCCTGCCCGGACTGGTCCTGCCACTTGCGGGTCTGCAGCGCGCCCTCAAGATAGACCTTGGAGCCCTTGCGCAGGTACTGTTCGGCAACGCGCACCAGACCTTCCGAGAAGATCACCACGCGGTGCCACTCGGTCTTTTCCTTGCGCTCGCCGGTGTTCTTGTCGCGCCAGCTGTCGGAGGTCGCGACGGAGAGGTTCACTACCTTGCCGCCGGACGGCAGGTTGCGCACTTCGGGGTCCGCCCCCAGATTCCCCACCAGAATGACCTTGTTCACACTGCCCGCCATGTCGATCCCTTTCCGTCGATATCATCCCGCCCAATGAGCGGGTCGTTGGCATGAAGCGCGCATCTTAGTTCGCCCGGCCCCTTGGGGGGCGAACATTCAGCGGATGCGCACAATCTTGTTGTTCACTCTATGTTCACATTGGCAAAAATACAAGAGGCGGAGACCGAGCACAGCGTGATACGCACCGGTGCGCCTCGCTTCGCGCGCCTCGGTGCTAGTACACGAACGGGCGCTGCTGGCGCGGCCATCAGGTGCCGGAGACAGTCTTCGCGTTGTCCGTTGAGAACCTGACTCAAAAGTTCTAGTTTAAGACCATATCGTTCCGGGATCCGAATGAGCGCCAACGTCGACGACAACCCGGCTGGTCCGCCCCGCCTCGTGCTGGGGTCGATCCTTGCGACGCGGACGGCCAACACCGTGCGCTACTCGATGATGAACATCTTCATCCTCGTCGGCATCTTCACCATCGCGCTCGGCGGCGGCTGGACGTGGACCGGTATGGCGCTGAGCTTCGTGCTCATCGGTTTTGTCGACGAACTGTTCGGCGACGCCGGCCCCAAGGAGCTGATGCCTCCGGTCTGGTACATGCAGCTGATGCTGTACCTGACGCTGCCGCTGCTGATCATCGCGACGCTGGTGGCGTTCAACATCACGTCGGACACCGGCTTCGAGTGGATCGACGCGGCGACGCGGCTGTTCGGGATCGATCCGGTGGCGGCGCGGCATGCCACCCACACGCTGAACCTTGGCCTGCTCGGCCACGGCGCGTGGGTCAGCCTCGGCATGTACTATGGCGCGGCCGGGGTAAATGTCGCCCACGAACTGGTGCACCGCACCGACAAGCCGTTCGACCGGGTGATCGGCCGCTGGCTGCTGGCCTTTACCTGGGACACCGGCTTTGCCATCGAGCATGTGCACGGCCACCACCGCAATGTCGGCACCGATCAGGATCCGGCGACGGCGCGGCGCGGTGAGTATATCGTGGTCTTCGTCTTCCGCTCGACCTTCCAGCAGTGGTTTTCCGCGAAACGCTTCGAGGCCGATCGGCTGAAGCGCAAGGGCATCGCCAACAACATCATCAACAACCGCTTCTGGCGCGGCCAACTGATGACGCTGGTGATCGTGGCCTTCTATGTCGCCTTCCTCGGCCCCATCGGCATCCTGCTGTCGCTCTATTCGGGCTTCATCGGGAAGATCTATCTCGAGGTGGTCAACTATATCGAGCACTACGGGCTGGTGCGGCTGCCCGGTACGCGGGTCGAGTCACGACACTCGTGGGACAGCCACCGGCGCGTTTCGACCGGCATGTTCTACAACCTGATGCTGCACTCCAACCACCACGCCATCGCCACGCGGCGGTTCTGGGAGCTGGAGCAATCGAGCGAAGCGCAGGCGGTCACCCTGCCCCGCGGCTACATGGCAATGATCCTGTTCGCCTTCCTCGGGCCGCCGTTCTTCAAGTACATCAACAAATCCCTCGGCCGCTGGGACCGAGAACTCGCCAGCCCTGGCGAAGTGGATCTGCTGAAGAGCCGCGGCATCTATCTGGGCGACCGGGCTTAGCACGCCGCGGCCGCTATGCCCGGGCCGCACTGCTTCCGATCGATGCCGGGCCGTAGACGCGGACCACGTTGCGGCCCGAAGACTTGGCGTCATAGAGCGCCTGGTCCGCCTGGCTCAGCACCTGCTCAAGAGCCTCCCGGCCGGTGATCATCGAAATACCGAGGCTTACGGTGATGCCGAGGCCCTGGGTCGCCTCTCCAACCTGTGCGTGGGAGACTGCCCGGCGCAGTCGTTCGGCAACGGCTTCCGCCTCGGACGGCGTGACATCAGGCAGCAGGATGCCGAACTCCTCGCCTCCCAGGCGTGCGATGATGTCGCCCGAGCGCAATTCGCGGCTCGCCGCGCCCACAAAGCGCACAAGGGCCTCGTCACCCCCGGCATGTCCGTGCGTATCGTTGACGATCTTGAAGTGATCGATATCGGCCATCAGCAGCGCCCCCGTGCGCCCGGCCCTGAAGAAATCCTCAAGCACTGCGAAGAACGCCGAGCGGCTGAGAGCGCCGGTGAGAAAATCGCGGTCGACGGCGTCGCGCAGCGCGGTGATGAGGCGAGAACGCTCCGCGTTCACGATCGCCACGGTAATGCTGGATACGGAGAGAACGGCGAGGCCGAGCCGCAGCGACATGGAGCCGGCCAGGGGATCATCGTGCGAGGCAAGAAGCGCCTCGACGGTGATGACCATCTGCCAGCCGCACACGATCATGTTGAGGATCGTCGTAGAGAACAGACTGTAGTGCAGAGCACACCAGAGTAGCGCCGGCACCGGGATGGCGAGCGCCCCCGGCCCCCCGACCAGATTGCCAAGCACGACCGACACCGCGAGGGCGATGACCGGCAGGACATCGAGTTGCCGCCGCGTGCGGGCGAAGATCCCGGCGAGAAGGGCCGGTATTTCCCGGACCCGAGGGGCCGCGAGCGCTGCCGGCAGCACCAGCAGATAGTTGGCCGCCTCGGTGGCCATCCAGAACATGAGGCCGAACAGCACATCCCGGCCGAGCAGCGCGGGCGCCAGCCAGCAGCCGATGACCGCTGCGGCGAAGCTCGCCACAAGCGCCGCAAAGATCAGGACCAGTGCCGAGGTGGGCGCCCGCAACTCGCGGTGATGGTCGGGCAGGCGCGAGTATACGGCGAGGCCAGCTGCGACGCCGGCAATGTTCGATGATGTCAGCCAGAGCGTGGTCGCGAGTTCGTGCCGGTGAGCAGGTCAGCGCCGAGATAACCGGCGGTCGCCGCCAGCCAATGGGCCAGGCCGCGGTACTCGGCGTGGCGCACCATGATGCCGAGCAGCACGGCATTGGCCGGCCAGACGGAGGCCAGCAGGCCAACGGGTCGCGAGGCGATGCCGAGGAGGGAGAAGGCAAGCACCGCAACGCCGATCAAGAGCGCCGTATGTGCGGTCCTACTGCCGAATAGCAGGTGGTTTTTCACTTGAAACAACTAAATAAACAGGAGCGTCCAAATCCGACCTTCCGAGAGAAGAATTACTTTTGAGAGAATATCAAATGAAGAGTCGTCTCGAGCCGGACCCATCCCGTGCGCCGGATCAAAATGTGAACGGAACCGCTTGACCGAATCCTGAGTGTTCTGCAAATGTTCTGTTGCTTTGCGTGCCCGGTTGGTGACACCGGCGACGTGGAGCGGCTAAGTTGCGGTTGCGGGTTGCGATCCCCATATCGACGGCTCGAACGCAATTTCTGACAAACCCTGACACGCTTTGGCACATCGCGGCGTTATGTTCCGCGCCCGCCAGCCGACGGAACACCTATGGCCAACAAGCAGAGCATGAACCGCGACATCGTCATTCGGGGCGCGAAGGAACATAACCTCAAGAACATCGACATCCGGCTGCCGCGCGACAGCCTGACGGTGATGACGGGGCTGTCCGGGTCGGGGAAATCCTCCCTCGCGTTCGACACCATCTATGCCGAGGGCCAGCGGCGCTATGTCGAGTCGCTGTCGGCCTATGCCCGCCAGTTCCTCGAAATGATGCAAAAGCCCGATGTCGAGCACATCGAGGGGCTGTCGCCCGCAATTTCGATCGAACAGAAGACCACCTCGCGCAACCCGCGCTCGACGGTCGGCACGGTCACGGAAATCTACGATTACCTGCGCCTGCTGTTTGCGCGCGTCGGCATTCCCTATTCGCCCGCCACGGGCCTGCCGATCGAGAGCCAGACCGTCAGCCAGATGGTCGACAAGGTGCTGGCGCTGCCCGAGGGCACGCGGCTGTACCTGCTGGCGCCCATCGCGCGCGGCCGCAAGGGCGAGTACAAGCGCGAGCTCAACGACCTGATGCGCAAAGGCTTCCAGCGCGTGAAGCTGGATGGCGAGTTCCACGATATCGAGGATGCCCCTGCCCTCGACAAGAAGCTGAAGCACGACGTCGAGGTGGTGGTGGACCGGCTGGTGGTCGGCCCGGATATTGCGGCGCGCGTGGCCGAAAGCTTCGAGACCGCACTGAAGCTGGCCGACGGCATCGCCTTTGCCGAATTCGCCGATGAGGCGGGGCCGGACGGGACGCCCCGGCGGCTGACGTTCTCCGAAAAGTTCGCCTGCCCGGTGTCCGGCTTCACCATTGCCGAGATCGAGCCGCGGCTGTTTTCGTTCAACAACCCGTTCGGCGCCTGCCCGGTCTGCGATGGGCTGGGGACCGAGCAGAAGATTGACCCCAACCTCATCGTCTCCGACGTCACCGTGTCGCTGCGCGACGGGGCGATTGTGCCGTGGTCGAAGACCAGCGCGCCTTACTACCAGCAGACCCTGCAGGCGGTGGTGAAGCACTATGGCGCCTCGACCGGCACGGCCTGGGAGGAACTGTCCGAAGAGGTGCAGGACGCGGTGCTGTATGGCACGGGCAAGACCGAGATCACCTTCGTCTATGACGATGGGTTGCGCACCTACAAGACCAAGAAGCCGTTCGAGGGCGTGATCGGCAACCTGGAGCGCCGGTACAAGGAAACCGAAAGCGCCGGCATGCGCGAGGAGATCGAGAAGTACATGTCTCAGGCGCCGTGCGTCGCCTGCAACGGCTTCCGGCTGAAGCCCGAAGCGCTGGCCGTCAAGATCGACGGCATCCACATCGGCGAGGTCAGCGCGAAATCGATCCGGGCCGCAGCGGCCTGGTTCGAGGAACTGCCGGCAAAGCTGAACGACACGCAGCGCCAGATCGGCGAGCGCATCTTCAAGGAAATCCGCGAGCGGCTGGGTTTCCTCAATGACGTGGGGCTCGATTACCTGACCCTGGCCCGCAATTCCGGCTCGCTGTCGGGCGGCGAGAGCCAGCGCATTCGCCTCGCGAGCCAGATCGGCTCGGGGCTGACGGGGGTGCTCTATGTGCTGGACGAGCCGTCCATCGGCCTCCACCAGCGCGACAACGAGCGGCTGCTGGAAACCCTGAGGCGGCTGCGCGACCTCGGCAATACGGTGATCGTCGTCGAGCATGACGAGGACGCGATCCTCACCGCCGACCACGTGATCGACATCGGCCCCGGCGCGGGCGTCAATGGCGGCCGGATCATCGCCGAGGGCACGCCGCAGGATATTCTGGACCATCCGGACAGCCTGACCGGCGCGTATCTGAGCGGCCGGATGCAGATTCCGATGCCGCAGGAACGGCGCAAGCCGGTGAAATCGCGAAAGCTCCATATCGACGGCGCGACCGGCAACAATCTCAAGGACGTGTCGGTGGACGTACCGCTCGGCCTGTTCGTGGCGGTGACGGGTGTGTCGGGCGGCGGCAAGTCGACGCTGATGATCGACACCATGTACCAGGCGATTGCCCGGCGGCTGAACGGGGCGCGGGTGAACCCTGCCCCGCACAATCATCTCACCGGGCTCGAATTCCTCGACAAGGTCATCGATATCGATCAGTCGCCGATCGGGCGCACGCCGCGCTCGAACCCCGCGACCTATACCGGCGCCTTCACGCCGCTGCGCGAGTGGTTCGCGGGCCTGCCCGAGGCCAAGGCCCGCGGCTATGGGCCGGGCCGCTTCTCTTTCAACGTGAAGGGCGGGCGCTGCGAGAAGTGCGAGGGCGACGGCGTCATCAAGATCGAGATGCACTTTTTGCCGGACGTCTACGTCACCTGCGAAGTGTGCAAGGGCAAGCGCTACAACCGCGAGACGCTCGAGGTACAGTTCAAGGGCAAGTCGATTGCCGACGTGCTCGACATGACCATCGACGAGGCCGTGGAGTACTTTGCGGCGGTGCCCTCGATCCGCGAAAAGTTCGCGACGCTGCAACGCGTGGGCTTGGGTTACGTCAAGGTCGGCCAGCCGGCAACGACGCTGTCGGGCGGCGAGGCACAGCGGGTGAAGCTCTCCAAGGAGCTGTCAAAGCGCGCCACAGGGCGCACGCTCTACATGTTGGATGAGCCGACAACCGGGTTGCATTTCCACGACATAGCGAAGCTTCTTGAAGTGCTGCATGAACTTGTCGACGGCGGCAACACGGTGGTGGTGATCGAGCACAATCTCGAAGTCATCAAGACCGCGGACTGGATCATCGACCTCGGTCCGGAGGGCGGCGATGGCGGCGGCGAGATCGTCGGCATCGGCACGCCGGAGGACATCATCGACAATCCGCGGTCCTATACCGGGCGCTTCCTCAAGGAAGTGATGGAGCGCCGGCCCGGCAAGGGCGCGAAGAAAAAGCCGGCGCGGCAGGCGGCGGAATAGCAGCGGGGACCCGGCCGGGGTCCTCGCCTAGTGCTGGGCGACGTCGGGCTGGGGCAGCCCGTCGAAATATGAGCCGATGCCGCGCGCCAGGGCATCGACCACGCGGTTGCGCCAGTCCGATTTCTGCAGGTTGGCGATGTCGGAGGCATTCGACAGGAAGCCCAGTTCGACAAGGATCGAGGGCACGTCAGGCGCCTGCAGCACGAAGAAATCGGCCTGCCGGACCGGGAACCGGCGCAGTTCGACCCGCGGCTGGAGCTCCTTGACGATGGCCTGCGCCGCGATGAAGGACTGCCGCCGCATCTGGCGGCGCATCAGGTCGACAAGAATATCGACCACCGCCGGCTGCATTTCGGGCACCGCGAACCCGGCCACGATGTCGGTCTTGTTCTCGCTGTCCGCCAGCACCTTGTCGAGGATGTCGGTGGCGCGCTCGTCGCGCGTATAGATGGACGCGCCGCGAATATCGGCTTCCTGAAAACTGTCGGCGTGCAGCGAAATGAACAGGTCGGCCTTGTTCTGGCGGGCGATGGCGACGCGGTCGTTGAGCGTGAGGTAGGTGTCGTCCTGCCGGGTCAGCGCCACGTCGAACCTGCCGGTGGCGGCCAGCACCTCCTGCAGGTGGAGGGCGAAACCGAGCACGATGTCCTTTTCATGCACGCCATTGCCGGCGGACGCCCCGTTGTCGACGCCGCCGTGGCCGGGATCGATGATGACGAGGGGCTTTGTGGGCGGCTCCTGGCCGTTCGGGACGGCGGTCTGCGGCGGAGGCGTGACCGGGGCGGTGGCCGGCGGCTGCACCGGGCCCTGCGCCTGCGAGGCGGCCCGGTCAGCGGCGGCGCGGGCGGCAAACGCCTCGGGCGTGTCGAGGATGATGTCGACCACGAGACGCGCCGGCTGGTCGGCCACGGCGTCGAGGAAATAGGCCTGCTGCACCTGCGCAGGCTGGGCAAGGGTCAGAACGGTACGGGCGCGGCGGCCTTCAGCCATCTCGATGCTGTAGCCGGTGACGACACCCGAGCCCGCGACGTCCGGCGGTACCGCAAAGCGGATGTCCGCCGCCCGGACGTCGATCGCGATGCGGTTCGGCCCGTCGAGGGTGGCGATGGCGAACTCGGTCCTGCCCGACAGATCGAGGATCAGGCGCGCCCGTTCCGCCGTGGCGGTGACGCGCGCGTCAAGCACCTCGGGAAGGAGATCGTCCTGAGCCGCGGCTAAGCCGCAGAAAACCACAAGACTCCAGGCGACTGCCATGATGACAGTTCGCAGAAAATGCCCGCCAAGGCGGGTAGAATTGAACACGACCGGGCCGCTCCCCATATAGTCGTAGCAAGCATCGCACGAACGATCGGGCGATTCTGCGGCGCTAACGGCCGCGGCATGCATTTGCAAGATGCGCCCCCTGCGCCGCCAGCCCGAAAGCGTTGAAAGACCGGCATTTTTGAGTTTCCTGTTGCCAATTTGCGGCAACACCCCTAAAGCCATTTGAGAGGCGGTTGCCGCCATCTGTCCCTCGCAACCGGCGCCCCCAGCGCCGACATCAACGAGGACCGGCGGCAGCGGGCCCGGGGACAGTTGTTTAGACACCCCGAGAGCTTCGGCGATGCGGCACATCCGGCGCCTCTGAACAAAGTTTTCGGTCCCCCACGGCCGAACGGCAGGCCCGCATGTGAGATGCC
Source organism: Devosia sp. (assembly GCA_035433065.1). Lineage (GTDB taxonomy): Bacteria > Pseudomonadota > Alphaproteobacteria > Rhizobiales > Devosiaceae > Devosia_A. The sequence continues at coordinate 11,989 of DAORUH010000069.1, forward strand.
CGCCTGCCTCAAAGGAAGAGGTCTGATGACCACTGGGCTGACAAAACCTGACGCGATGGGCATTTCTTGTCGCGCTTTTGTCGTCCCCCTTCTTCGGGTCCAGGCTTTCCCATCATCCAGCGGCGCCAGCGCCGTTGAATTCGTCGGCGTCTCTGACGCCCCTTTCACCCAACCATTCGCCGCGCATGGCGCCCAGCACGGGAGCCCGGTTCGCCGGGCCCGGCGTGCGGGCGCGCGACGGCGTGGAGTATTTATCTATGGCTACAAAGCGTATGCTGGTGGATGCCATCCACCCGGAAGAGACCCGGATCGTCGTCACTAACGGCAACCGTCTCGAAGAATTCGATTTCGAGTCCGCCAGCCGGCGGCAGCTGCGGGGCAATATCTATCTCGCCAAGGTGACGAGGGTCGAACCCTCGCTGCAGGCCGCGTTCATCGAATACGGCGGCAACCGGCATGGGTTCCTCGCGTTCAGCGAAATCCACCCCGATTACTACCAGATCCCGGTCGCCGACCGTGAAGCCCTGCTCCGCGAGGAGGAGGAAGACGATCATCACGACGACGGCCACGACGACCACGCCACTGAATCCGCGGCCGCCAATATCACCGGCGCCGAAAATGTCAGCGAGCGCGCCGCCCCGAGCGAGGCCGACGCCGAAGCCGATCCGCAGTCGGTCAGCACCGACGACGGCGAGCATCACGATGACGAGGACGGCTCCAATGTCGAGCAGGCGCCGCTGAACAGCGGGCCGGTCGAATCCGTCGGCGGCAGCGGGGCCGACGCCCTCGAAGAGATGCCGGAGCGCCGCCGCGCGCACACCTCGCGCCGCAACTACAAGATCCAGGAAGTGATCAAGCGCCGGCAGGTCATGCTGGTGCAGGTCGTCAAGGAAGAGCGCGGCAACAAGGGCGCGGCGCTGACCACCTATCTGTCGCTCGCCGGCCGCTATTCCGTGCTGATGCCGAACACCGCCCGTGGCGGCGGCATTTCGCGCAAGATCACCAACGCTGCCGACCGCAAGCGCCTCAAGGACATCGTGGGCGACCTCGAAGTGCCGCAGGGCCAGGGCATCATCCTGCGCACCGCCGGCGCGAGCCGCACCAAGGCCGAGGTGAAGCGCGATTTCGAATACCTGCAGCGCCTGTGGGAGAACGTCCGCACGCTGACGCTGCAGTCGACGGCCCCCTGCCTCGTCTATGAGGAAGGCTCGCTCATCAAGCGCACCATCCGCGATCTCTATTCCAAGGAAATCGACGAGCTGTTCGTTGCCGGCGATGAGGCCCTGCGTGAAGCCAAGGACTTCATGCGGATGATCATGCCGAGCCACGCCAAGAACGTGCAGGCCTACAAGGAAGATCAGCCGATCTTCTCGAAGTACAATATCGAGGGCCAGCTCGACTCGATGTTCTCGCCGCAGGTCACCCTGCCCTCCGGCGGCTACATCGTCATCAACCCGACCGAAGCGCTGGTTTCGATCGACGTGAACTCCGGGCGTGCCACCAAAGAGCACAATATCGAGGACACGGCGCTCCAGACCAACCTCGAAGCGGCCGAGGAAATCTCGCGCCAGCTGCGGTTGCGCGATCTCGCCGGCCTGATCGTCATCGACTTCATCGACATGATGGAGAACCGCTCCAACCGGGCGGTGGAGCGCAAGCTCAAGGAATGCCTGAAGAACGACCGGGCGCGTATCCAGGTCGGCCGGATCAGCCATTTCGGCCTGATGGAAATGAGCCGCCAGCGTATCCGCTTCGGCGTCGTCGAAAGCTCGACCCACAAGTGCCCGACCTGCCAGGGCACCGGGCTGGTGCGTTCGGTCGAGAGCCTCGCGCTCATGGTCATGCGCAATGTCGAGGAACATGTTCTGCGCAAGCCGGGCATGTCGATCAACGTCAAGGTGCCGACCGACGTCGCCCTATACATCCTCAATTCCAAGCGCATGACGCTGAGCGGGCTGGAGCAGAAGCACAACCTTTCGATCAACCTCATCGCCGACGACCATGTCGGGCCGAGCCACTTCGCCATCGAGCGCGGTGAGCAGCGGATTGCCGAATACCGCGACCAGCAGGCCACCACCCATGTCCGCGTCGATACCGCGGCCATGGATGACGCCGACGATCTCGTCGAGGACGAGGCCGAAGAGGCCGTGGAAGAGGAAAGCACCGAGGGCGGCGAGCGCCAGGCGCGTCCCGCCACCACCGATGAAGCAGGCGATCGCAACGGCCGCCGTCGCCGCCGCCGTCGCGGTCGCGGCGGAGAACGTGGCGAGCGCGATGAGCGCGCCCCGCAGCGTCCGGCCGATGCCGCCGAAGCCCCCGAGGGCGTTGAAGCCGCCGCGGATGCGGACGGTGAAGGCGATGCCGAAGGTGAAGGCCGCCCGGCCAATGGCGAGGAGCATCTCGACGACAGCGGCGAGCCGCGCCGCCGCCGCCGCCGTGGCCGCCGTGGTGGCCGCCGCAACCGTCGCGGTGACGAGACCGGCGAGCACCTGGCCTCCAATGCCGACGCCGAACCGGGCGTGGGTGGCGATGACGCCGCAGATGCACCGGAAGAGGTCGTCGCAGCGGCCGAGCCCGCCTCGGCTCCCGCCGATGCCGTGGTTGGTGCCGTAGCCGACGTCGCCGTGACCGAGCCCGTCGCGGCTGAGCCGGTTGCCGAGGAAGCGCCGGCCAAGCCGAAGCGTGCCCGCCGCACCCGCAAGTCGCCGGATGCCGACGCCGCCGTGCAGGATGCACCGGTCGAGGCCGAAGTGACTGAGGAAGCGCCGGCCAAGCCGAAGCGCGTCCGCCGCACCAAGGCGGCTTCTGCCGAGGCCGCTGTGGCTGAGGAAGCCGCTGCTCCGGTAGCCGCCGATCCGGCGCCCGCCCCGGTCGCCGAGGCTGCCTCGGCCCCAGCCGCGGTGCAGGACCCGGCTCCGGAAGAGGCGCCGCGCCGCGCCCGCAAGGAACTGCCGGCCGACGAGATCGTGGTCTCCTCGACCGCCGCTCCCGAAGGCGAACAGCCCAAGAAGAAGGGCTGGTGGAACCGCGGGTTCTTTGGCTGACGGCCGAAGCACTCACAGAAAATGAAAAGGGCGGCCCAACGGCCGCCCTTTTCATTTGCCGGCGCTGCCGCGGCGCTTAGCGCGCGAGAAACCCGCGCATGCGCTCCAGCGCTTCGGTCATCGTGGCGTGGTTGCCGGCGTAGGAGAAGCGCACGAAGCGGTGGCCGTTGCGGCGGTCGAAGTCGATGCCCGGGGTGGCGGCGACACCGGAGACCTCCAGCA
>DAORUH010000070.1:0-15198 GCA_035433065.1 Devosia sp.
TTCCACATCGTTGAAGCCGTGGGCCCGCAGCGCGTCGATGTCGGCTTCGGTGATCCTGCTCGCGTCACGGGCCACCTGTTCCGCGTAGGCGAGCATGGCGACATCCCTGGCGCTGAGGCCCGCGTTGCGGAAATCGCGCTGGATGGCCAGCACCTGTTCTTTGGAGCCGAGGTCGGCGACGAGCAGGCTGGCATACACGTGCGAACAGTAGCTCGACGGCACCTCTTTGGCGGCGATCAGCGTGATCAGCCGCCAGTTGAGCCGGCCGAGCGTAAAATTGTTGCGGGCGGTGACGAGCATGTGGTCGACCAGCGGGAACAGGCCGGGCACGGCCGTCCAGCACGCGTCGGCATCCATGACGAAGCCGCGGTTTTCGAGGCTGGAGCGATAGAGCTCCGCGACCTCGCCCGTGGCCTCTTCGGCACCAATGGTCTCCAGATACATGGCTCTCTCCGCCGATTGGCCCGGGCAGGGTAGAGCCCGCGAAGATGAACGCGGGTTGAACAGGGCTAGACGGCCCGCGCCGGCAGGAACCGCTTCACCAGCCTGCCATCGATGAAGATGAGGCCGAGGAAGACGACGACGATGCCGAGGAGGTGTACGGGCAGCAGCCGTTCATGCAGCACCAGCACGCCGAGCAGGATCGCCGAGATTGGCGTGATGAAGGTGTTGAGCGACAGGTTCGTCGGGCCGACGCGCGGCAGCAGCCAGTAGACGAGCAGGAAGCTGAAACTGGTCGACAGGACGCTGATGCCGAGCAGCGAGCCCCAGGTTTCCGGCCGGGTGATGACCGGAATGCCGGAAAAGATCAGCGCCGCCGGCACCATGACCAGCGCGGCCGCGGTGAGCGAGGTCGAGGCGATGGTCGCCGAGTCGATATGCGCGAAGCGGCGGGCGTAGTTGAGGGTCAGCGCGTAACACACGGTCGCGAGCAGGGCGGCCAGCATGGCGATGATCTGGCCCGGCTCGGCCGCGCCGAAGGAGGGGGACGCGAGAATCGCCGCTCCCGCAAAGCCGATGAGCACGCCGATGACCTTGTTCCAGCTCGCCTTCTCACCGCCCGGCCAGAGCTGCGCGACGATGACCGTGGTCATCGGGGTGAGGCCATTGATCACCCCCACAATGCCGCTTGCGAGGTGTTGTTCGGCAAAGGGGAACAGCGCGAAGGGGATGGCGTAGTTGATGATGCCGAGGAACAGCAGTTGCGGGTAGAGCCGCCAGTCGGTCGGCAGCCTGCGGTGCGTCGCGAAGAAGTAGACCCAGCAGATCGCGGCGCCGATCGCGACGCGTCCGGCCGACACCCAGAGCGGGCTGATTTCGCGGATCAGCACGGCATTGAACAGGAACGAACTGCCCCACACCGCACCAAGCGCGATGATCAGGAGCCAATAACGCAGGGGCATGCGGCAACCTCGTGGGGTGCGGTCGCGGGCAAACGCCCGCTCGCGGAAGGGCAATAGCGCAAATGGTATGACTTGCCGCCAACCTATTGCGGCGGCCCGGACGGGTCGAACCGATTTTGACGATGGGCGCGATCAATCGGCGTGATGCGTCACGCGGTCCACCCGATGCGGCGCATTTCGGCGATCCATTCCGCATCGGGCAGATGCCGGTCCGGGTCGAACGGCTCGGGCCGCGACCTGTCATATTTCCAGTTCGTGCTGATGGCGCGGAAATGGCGGAGCATCGGGTGGTCGATCCGTGTAGGCGCAAAATCGCCGCCGAGGAAATCGTGTATGCCCATCTGCACGTCATCGGGGACGCGGGAGGGAATTGCGATCCACTTGGGGGCCGCGGCGTTGCCGTCGTCCACGAAGTGGCGGTGCGAGCGGTGGAGGCGCGGCGCCGGCGTGCCGGTGACATCGACATAGCGCATCCACCGGCCCGGAAAATGCAGCGCGCCAGCCGGCGATTGCCCGAGCAGGTCAGCGACGGAACCTCCGCCGGGCGTCACGATGAGTTCGTCGATGTCGACCTGGAAAATCGCAGCGGCGTCGCGGACGAAGCGCCGGCGTGCGTGCTCCAGCATGGCATACTGGCAGTAGTCGCTATCCCACATCGTGCCGGTTGGGTCTTCGCCCGGGCCGAAAGCGAAGGGCCAGGCGACGACGACGGCCGCCCGGATTCCCGGCACGGCCGCAATGCGCCGCAGCAGGTCGCGCGGCGAATAGGCGGTCGAACCGTTGTCGTAGAGGAGAACCGCATCGACCCCGTGGGCGCGGACGTAGAAATCGACCCAGTCCTCGATCCACCGGAGATCGTTGTTCCTTGAGAGCGTGATGAGCGCCTTCGTGCCGGCAAAGACGGCCGATTCATCCTCCGAGACGTGCGCCGCCAACCGGGAGCCGCCGATGTCGAGGTCGACGCGGCGGGGGCGGTGCGGACAATCGAAGGTGGTAATGTCGACCCGGTTGAATTGCAGGCGCCGCGCCAGCCGACCGGTAGGCTGCCCGTCGAAACGCAGTGCTCCGAGTGTTTCGGCGGCAAGATTGGCGAGCGGCGGTCCGACGAAGACGAGTTCGCCGTCGCGCCAGAACACATCGTAGAACAAAGAATGGTCGTCGTAGGCGTCCGTATAGCCGGGCTGGCGATGCTCCGGGGCCCGTGGCGGCGTCCGCTTCAACGGCGATGATCGCGGCAACTGCATGGGCGCTGCCTCGGCAACGAAGCGACGGCGATCGATGCGATGGGGTTCGATGCCGGTCCAGCGCAGGAGACGGCGGCGCAGACCCGAGGCGATACGGGCCGGGCTAAGACTGCCCATAAACCGCCTCACCGCGTGCCACCATCGCGAGGGCGCGGGGATAGAGCCGGTGCTCCTCGGCAAGGAGGCGGGTGCTGAGTGAGTCGGGGGTGTCGCCGGGCAGGATCGGAATACGCGCCTGCGCGATGGTTGGGCCCTCATCGAGACCCGGGGTCACGAAGTGGACCGTGCAGCCATGCTCGGCATCGCCCGCTTCGAGTGCGCGGGCGTGGGTGTGAAGGCCCCGGTGAAGCGGCAGCAGCGAGGGGTGGATGTTGATCAGGCGGCCGGCCCAGCGCTCGGTGAACCCTGCCGAGAGGATGCGCATGAAGCCCGCGAGGCAGACGATGTCAGGCTGCCAGCCGAGGAGAATCGCCTCCATCGCGGCGTCGAACGCCTCCCGGCTCGCGTAGTCGCGGTGCGACAGGGAAGCCGTGGCGATGCCGTCGGCGGCTGCGATCGGCAGGCCCGCAGCGTCCGGCTTGTTGGAGAAGACGCCAACGATCTCAGCTGGGTAGCCGGAAGACTTCGCGGCTTCGATGAGCGCGGACATGTTCGAGCCGCGGCCCGAGATCAGGATTGCGACGCGCTTTCTGGCACTCACAGCGCCAGCTTGCCCTCGAACGTCACCGGCTCGCCGGTGCGCTCGGTGAGGTAGCCGCAGCGGGCCGCAGTTTCGCCAGCCTCGGTGAGGTGAGCGATGAGGGCGTCCGCTTCGTCCTGCGGGACGACGCAGAGCATGCCGACACCGCAGTTGAAGGTGCGCAGCATTTCGCGCTCATCCATGCCGCCGATGCGGGCGAGCCAGGCAAAGACCGGCGGCACGGTGACGGCGTCGAGGTCGACATGCGCCGCCAGGGCATCGGGCAGGACGCGCGGGATATTGTCGATGAAGCCGCCGCCGGTGATGTGCGCCAGCGCCTTGATGCCGATGCCGGCCCTCAGGGCCGAAAGCAGGGGCTTCACATAGATGCGCGTCGGCGTGAGCAGGGCTTCGCTCAGCGATTTTCCGGGCGCGAACGGGGCCGGAAGGTACCAGTCGATGCCGCTCAGCTCGACAATCCGGCGGACCAGCGAGAAGCCGTTGGAGTGGACGCCCGAGGAGGCGATGGCGACGAGCGCGTCGCCGGCCGCGATATCCGGGCGGGGCAGGAGGGTGCCGCGTTCGGCCGCACCGACCGCGAATCCGGCAAGGTCATAGTCCTTGTCATGATACATCCCCGGCATTTCGGCGGTTTCCCCGCCGATCAGGGCGCAGCCGGCCTGCTGGCAGCCGTTGGCGATTCCCTCGACGATGGCCCGTCCGGTCTCGACTTCGAGGCGACCGGTGGCGAAGTAGTCGAGGAAGAACAGCGGCTCGGCGCCCTGTACGATGATGTCGTTCACGCACATTGCGACGAGGTCGATGCCGATGGTCGAATGCGAGCCGGTGTCGATGGCGATCTTGAGCTTGGTGCCGACGCCGTCATTGGCGGCAACGAGGATCGGATCCACAAAGCCTGCGGCCTTGAGATCGAAGAGGCCGCCGAAGCCGCCGATTTCGGCGTCAGCGCCCGGCCTGCGGGTTGCCCGGACAGCCGGTTTGATGGCTTCCACCAAGGCGTTGCCGGCATCGATGTCGACACCCGCCTCCTTGTATGAAAGCCCGTTTGATGGCACGTTTCGCGTGTCGGACATTGCGTCGGACCAGGGCCTTGCTGCCGGAGGGAAAGGGGCAAGTTTCGTTTCGCGCGCTGATAGCCGCTCCACCTCCATCACGCAAGGGTCGCCCCGTCGATGTCACTGAGAATGCAGCTGCTGGTTTGGGCGGGACTCGCGCTCGCGACCATTGTGCTGCTCTATGTCTTCCGCACGATCCTTCTGCCGTTCGTCATCGGCATTGCGCTCGCCTATCTGTTCAACCCGGTCGTCACCTGGCTGACGCGATTGAGAATCGGGCGGCCCTGGGCGACGGCGATCGTGCTGCTGTTCGTGCTCGCGATCATCGTCGGCTTCTTCGTGATGTTGGTGCCGGTCGTTGCCGAGCAGGTGTTCGGGCTGGTTGGGCGGCTCCCGGGCTATATCAGCGACCTGCGCCAGCTGATTCAGGAACTGGCGCCGCAACTCACGGCCTGGTTGGGCGCTGAACGCGCCGCGCAGCTTGAGGCCAGCATGACCGACCTTGTCGGCAAGGGAATGGAACTCGCCGGCGCGGTCACGGCCACCGTGGCGGCCAGCGGCTGGAACGTCATCAACACGATCACGGTGCTGTTCATCGCCCCGGTCGTCGCTTTCTACCTGCTGCTCGACTGGGAAGGCATGGTGAAGCGCGTCGACGAACTGCTGCCGCGCCAGTACCGAGTCGAGATTCAGGGTGTATTGCACGAGATCGACCGCTCGATGGCGGGCGTCATCCGCGGGCAGGGTTCGGTCATCCTCGTGCTGATGATCTATTATGCGACCTCGCTGTCGCTCGTCGGGCTCAATTTCGGGCTGGCCATCGGCGTCATCGGCGGGCTGCTGAGCTTCGTGCCCTATGTGGGCTTCATCACCGGGTTCGTGCTGTCGATGGCCGTCGCGGTGGTGCAGTTCTGGCCGGACCGCTGGGTGTTTGTCGCGATCGTGCTCGGCATCTACCTCGTGGGACAGTTCCTCGAGGGGAACATCCTCTATCCCAAGCTCGTGGGGCAGAGCATCAACATCAACCCGGTCTGGCTGATGTTCGCGCTGCTGGCCTTCACCTTGCTGTTCGGCTTCGTAGGGCTGCTGCTCGCGGTGCCGCTGGCGGCGATCTCGGGCGTGCTGGTGCGCTATCTGCTGAAGAAATACCAGGAGAGCTGGCTCTATCTGGGCACGACGCCCGAAGGGGCTCCGCATCTGGTATTGCCGCCCACAAAGCCAGTAACGGCACCGAGGACTCCGAGCCGGAAGCCGAAGGCCGACCAATGAGCCGCATCCAGCCCGGTGGGGGGCGGGGCCAGTTGGCCCTGGAACTCGGCCATACGCCGTCGCACGCCGAAGCCGACTTCATCGTGGGCGAGGGAAACGAACTCGCCTATGGCCATGTGCTTGCCTATCCGGGCTGGCCGGGGCCGCTGACGCTGGTGACGGGACCGGCAAAGGCCGGAAAATCGCACCTGGCCGGTATCTGGGCCGTTCGGGCGGGGGCTGAGCGCGCCGAGGACAGCGAGCACCTCGAGGCCCTCGCGGCGACGGGCGGGACGGTGCCGCTGCTGGTCGAGGATGTCGACCGCGCCGATTATGACGAGGACGCGCTGTTTCACCTGCTCAATCAGTCGATGCGCGATCGGAGGCCGATGCTGATGACGGCGCGGCAGCCGGTGGCCAACTGGCCGTTTCGCACCGATGATCTGAAGTCGCGCGCGCGGCTGGCGGCGCATTTCGCCATGTCGGTGAGCGACGATATCGAATTGTCGCAAATGTTCGTAAAACTGTTCGGCGACAGGCAGGTGGCGGTCGAGCCGAGGATCGTCGCCTATCTTGTCGCACGCATGGAGCGCTCGCCCGAGGAAGCGGTTATCCTCGCAGGGCTGCTGGACGAAATGGCGCTCGCCCGTGGCACCGCGATTACCCGGGCGCTCGCCGCCGAGGTGCTGGCGCTGCGCGGCGCCGCGCAGGATGACGGGCAGCTCGCGCTGGATCTGGAAGGCCGTGCCGATGAATGAGATGACCGAGATCACAGAAGCCGGGGCAAGCACACCCGACGTAGCGGAGCTGCGCCAGAGCCCGGCGCGGTTCGTCAACCGCGAGGTGAGCTGGCTGCAATTCAACATGCGGGTGCTGGAGGAAGCGGGCAACCGCAACCATCCGCTGCTGGAGCGGCTGCGCTTCGTTTCCATTTCCGCGAACAATCTCGATGAATTCTTCATGGTTCGTGTCGCCGGCCTCAAGGGGCAGCTGCGCGCCGGCATGAGCAAGCAGAGCGCCGACGGCATGACGCCGACCGAGCAGCTTGAGGAGATCGCGACGCTCGCCCAGCACCTCCAGCTCGACCAGCAGGACCACTGGCAGACGCTCAGGGAAGAGCTGTTCGAGGCCGGCGTCGTCATCCACGAGGCCGACGACCTGTCCGGCGAGCAGGTGCAGTTCCTGCAGCGGCAGTTCCGCGACGAAATTTTCCCGGTGCTGACGCCGATTGCGGTCGATCCGGCGCACCCGTTTCCGTTCATTCCGAACCTTGGCCTGTCGCTGGCCTTCGAAATGGTTCGTCCGGGGACCACGCAGACGCTGACTGCACTGGTTCGCGTGCCGGCCAATCTCGACCGGTTCATCACCCTGCCGAACCAGCTGAGCGAGGCGGGGCGGGTCGAGGTCGTCACCCTCGATACACTCATCAACCTGTTCTTTCACAAGATGTTCCCCGGCTACGAGGTCGCCGGTTCGGGCGCCTTCCGGGTGATCCGCGACAGCGAAATCGAAATCGACGATGAAGCCGCCGATCTCGTGGTCGAGTTCGAATCGGCGCTGCGGCAGCGCCGGCGCGGGCAGGTGATCCGGCTCGAGGTCGAGAAGAAGATGCCGCGCGCGCTGCGCCGGCAGATCCTCGACCGGCTCGGCGCGACTCCCGCCGACACCTTCGAGGTTGAAGGGTTCCTCGGGCTCGCCGACGCGCGCAAGATCTGCGACATCGACCGGCCGGACCTCAAGTTTACCTCCTATATTCCCCGTTTCCCCGAGCGCGTGCGGGACTACAGCGGCGATATCTTTGCGGCGGTGCGGCAGAAGGATTTGCTCGTCCATCACCCGTTCGAGAGCTTCGACGTTGTCGCGCAGTTCCTCATGCAGGCGGCGCGCGACCCGGATGTCGTGGCGATCAAGCAGACGCTCTATCGCACCTCGCGCGACAGCCCGATCGTCAAGGCGCTGATCCTCGCCGCGGAGGCGGGCAAGTCGGTGACGGCGCTGGTGGAACTCAAGGCCCGGTTCGATGAAGAGGCCAATATCCGCTGGGCCCGCGATCTTGAGCGGGCCGGCGCGCAGGTGGTGTTCGGTTTCATCGAGCTGAAGACGCACGCCAAGATGAGCCAGGTGGTGCGGCGTGAGAACGGCAAGCTGGTGAGCTACTGCCACCTCGGAACCGGCAACTATCACCCGATCACCGCCAAGATTTACACCGACCTCAGCTTCTTCACGATCGATCCGGCGATCACGCGCGACGTGGCGCGGATGTTCAACTTCATCACCGGCTATGCCCGGCCGACCGAGCTCGAATCGATCGCTGCCTCGCCGGTGAACCTGCGCTCGACGCTGCTTGCCCACATCGCGCGCGAGATCGAATTCGCGCGGCGGGGCGAGCCGGCCAATATCTGGCTCAAGATGAACGCGCTGGTCGATCCGGAAGTCATCGATGCGCTCTATGACGCCAGCCAGGAGGGCGTGAAGATCGAGCTGATCGTCCGCGGCATCTGTTGCCTGAGGCCGGGCATCCCCGGATTCTCGGACAATATCCGGGTGAAGTCGGTGGTCGGGCGCTTCCTCGAACACTCCCGTATCTACTGCTTTGGCAATGGCCACCCGATGCCGTCGCGGCATGCCCGCGTCTTTATGTCATCGGCCGACTTGATGCAGCGCAACCTCGACTGGCGCGTCGAGGTTATGGTGCCACTGACCAACAAGACCGTGCACAAGCAGACGCTGGATCGCATGATGGTGTCGTACCTCAGGGACAACCAGCAAAGCTGGGAGGTGCTTCCGGACGGATCTTCGCATAGGGTGCGGCTCAAGGAGGGCGATGAGCCTTTCAACGCGCACAACTACTTCATGACCCACGCGAGCCTGTCCGGACGCGGCAGTGCGACAACGCGTGAAACCGACGGAACCGATGATTGAACGAATTCTGGGGCGTTGACGCCGATCCAACTGCACAGGGACGCATCAAGGGTGCCCTCCCGGTCGCGGTGCTCGACATTGGCTCCAATTCGGTTCGCCTCGTCGTCTATGAACGGTTGGCGCGGGCGCTGACCCCGCTCTACAACGAAAAATCGTCCTGCGCGCTTGGGCGCGGCGTGGCGAGCAGCGGCAAGCTGGCGGAAGAAAACGTCCAGCGGGCGCTCAAGGCGATCAAGCGGTTTGCGCTGGTGACCCGGCTCATGCGCGTCGGCGCGACCTACATCCTCGCCACGTCGGCGGTCCGCGACGCCAGCAACCGCGAGAGCTTCGTTGCGGCCGTCGAGGAGATCATGGGCACGCCCGTCCGTGTGCTGAGCGGAGAGGAAGAGGCGTACTACGCCGCGATGGGCGCCCATGCCGGCATCCCCGATTTCGATGGCGTGGTCGGCGACCTCGGTGGCGGCAGCCTCGAAATGTCGGCGGGCGAACAGGGCCGCCCCGACGTGCAGGAAACGCACGAACTGGGCGTCATAAGACTGCAGGACGACAGCAAGAATTCCGTCGCCAAGGCCCGGACCCTGGCGCGCTCGCGCCTGCAGGATTCGCTGCTGGCGCGCCGTGCCGCGGGTGGGGCATTCTGCGCCATCGGCGGCACCTGGCGCGCGCTCGCCAAGCTTCATCAGGTGCTGCGCAGCTACCCGCTCCACATGGTGCAGCACTATTCTGTGCCCGCCGCGGAAATGCTCGCCTTCTGCGAGGACATCGTCACGGCCGTTTCGGCCGGCAAGAACATGCCGGGGGCGGAAGCGGCCAGCAACAGCCGCCGTGATCTCGTGCCATACGGGGCGGCGGTGCTCGCCGAAGTGCTGCGTGCAGGGCGGTTCAACTCGGTGGTCTTCTCGGCTCTCGGTGTCCGCGAAGGCTACCTCTATGGCCTGCTCGATCCCGAACAGCAGAAGCTCGATCCGCTCATGGAGGCGGCCGAGGAAATGTCGGTGCTGCGCTCGCGCTCGCCGCGCCACGCCGACGACCTCATCAACTTCACCGCCGAACTGCTGACTGCGGTTGGTATCGCCGAGACGCCGGCTGAACGCCGGCTGCGGGTGGTCGCGTGCTATCTTGCCGACGTCGGCTGGCGCGGGCATCCCGACTATCGCGGCGAGCAGAGCGTCGATCTCATCGCCTATGGCTCGCTGACGGGTGTCGATCATCCGGGCAGGGCGTTTCTCGCCGAGGTGCTGGCGGTCCGCTACATCGGGCTCAAGCACAAGAGCGTCAGTCCGGCGCTGCTCAGCCTCGCCAGCCCCGCCGAAACGCATCGCGCGCGCATCATCGGCACGGCCTTCCGCGTGGCCTATCCAATGTCGGCGGCGATGCCGGGGGTATTGCCGCGCACCGGGTTCGAGATGGTCAAGGGCCGCCTGATCCTCCGGCTTCCCGATGATCTCGCGTTCCTGTCCGGCGAACACCTCGCCGGCCGCCTCGACCAGCTCGCGGGCGTTGTCGGCATCAAATCCACCGGAATTTCGGTGGGGTAGGCTTGGCGACCCAACTCACCCCAGAGGCCGCTCCGCTGCGCGCGCTGTCGCCCGACATGGCGATGGCGGTCGTCGGCGAGATCGACAGGCGGCTCGACCGGCTGGTGCGCGAGCAGGCGGTTGCCGTGCCTCTCGCCATCGAGAGCGGCAGCCGCGCGTGGGGCTTTCCGTCCCCGGACAGCGACTACGACTGTCGCTTCGTGTTCATCCGGAGCCGTGACCGCTATCTCTCTCCCTGGCCATCGCGCGACGTGATCGAGCTGCCACTCGAGGGCGAGTTCGACGTCAACGGCTGGGACCTCGGCAAGGCGCTCAAGCTGATGCTGAAGGGCAATGCCGTCATCCTGGAATGGCTGCAGTCGCCGATCGTCTACCGGGGCGACGCCGGGTTTCGCGACGAATTCCTGGCGCTGGCGCGGCGGCATGTCAGCCGCGAGGCGCTCGGGCTGCACTACCTGCACCTCGGCGAGGGCCAATGGCGGAAGCATTTTGGCGACGGGCAGACCGAGGTGCCGATCAAGAAGGCGTTCTATCTGCTGCGTCCGGCTGCGGTGCTGCGCTGGATGGCGCACCACCCGGATCAGGTCGTTCCGCCGATGAACTTCGTGACGCTTGTCGGGTCGTGCGCCATGCCGCCCGCCGTTGCCGATGCAGTCGCCGAACTGCTGGAGCGCAAGGCCGTTACGCGCGAATTGGGATCGGCGACACCCCCGTCGTGGCTGGCCGATTTCGTGCACCGCGAGTTCGCGCTGGCCCATGCGTGGCTCGATCCGGCCTTCGTGCGGACGACGGCAGAAGCGCGGCAGGACGCCGAGGCGTTCTTTCGCCGCTCGATCGAGCGCTTCGGGCCGTCCGGCGTCTAGCTGTTCGGCAGTTCGATTTCGATGACGCCCTTGCGGGTGGCGGCGAGGCCGATCTTGCCGTGCTTGATGGCAAGCGCCTTCTCGCCGAACAGCTTACGCCGCCAACCCTTGAGGGCAGGGACGTCGGCCTCGTCGTCGAGCACCAGAGCATCGATGTCGTCGGAGGTGGCGAGGATGCGCGCGGCGACGCCGTGCTCCTCACTGACGGCCTTCAGCAGCACGCGGATCAGATCGCCGACCGCGCCCTTGGGCGAGGGACCGCGATAACGCTCCGCCGCCGGGGGCAGTTCAGATTTCGTCATCTCCTCGACCTGCCTGATCAGGCCGAGAAGCTCTGCCGCCGCGCTGCTACGGCCAAAACCACGCTGCACGGCGCGCAGCTTGTCGAACGCCTCCGGCGAGCTTGGGCGCTGCATGGCGAGTTCGACCACCGCGTCATCCTTGAGGATGCGGCTGCGCGGCTGGTCGCTGTCCTGGGCGCGGCGTTCGCGCCAGGCGGCGATCACTTTGAGCGCCGCGAGATCGCGCGGGCGGTTGAGCTTGGTTTTCAGCCGCTCCCACGCTTCGTCGGGTTGCACGACATAGGTGCTGATGGCGCGCAGCAGCCCCAGTTCGTCTTCGACCCAGTCCCAGCGGTTGGTTTCGTCGACCTGCTTGATCAGCGCCGCGTAAATATCGCGCAGATAGGTGACGTCGGCGATCGCATAGGTTTTCTGCTTCTCGCTGAGCGGGCGGGCCGACCAGTCGGTAAAGCGCGAGGACTTGTCGAGTTCGACATTGGTGATGGCGCGCACGAGATTGTCATAGGAGACGCTGTCGCCAAAGCCGCAGACGCTCGCAGCGACCTGCGTGTCAAAAATGTTGACCGGCACGTTCCCGGACAGTTTGACAAAGATTTCGATATCCTGCCGGGCGGCGTGGAAGACCTTTACCACGCGCTCGTCGGCGAGAAGCCTGAAGAATGGCGCAAGGTCGAGCCCGGGCGCCAATGGGTCGACAAGCACGGCCTCGTCAGCGGTCGCAGCCTGTATCAGACAGAGCTTCGGCCAATACGTCGTCTCACGCAGGAACTCGGTGTCGACGGTGACGAAATCGTGCTTCGCAGCGCGCTCGCAAAACTCCGCGAGCACCGCGGTGGAGGTGATCAGCTCCATGTATCCGTTTTTTCTCTTGTACTCTGGGTTATGCTCATAACAGGGGTTTGGACTGCACTCCAGCAAGGATTTGCTGGGGGACGCAGCCGGGGCCGTCTGCTTGACAATCCGCCCGTCACATGCGCTTTTCCGCCGTTTTCCAGCCATCCCAGCCGAGTCCGAAAGATGCACCCCTATCGCACCCATACCTGCGCCGCCCTCACGACGGGAGACGTGGGCACCAATGTGCGGCTTTCCGGCTGGGTGCACCGCGTGCGCGACCACGGCGGGTTGCTGTTCATCGACCTGCGCGATCACTACGGTATCACCCAGCTGGTGGTTGACCCCGATTCCGCCGCCTTCAAGCTGGCCGAAACGGTGCGCGCCGAGTGGGTCATCCGCGTCGATGGCGAGGTGAAGGCCCGCACGCCCGAGACCACCAACACCAAGCAGCCGACCGGCGCGGTGGAGGTGTTCATCCGCGAGCTCGAAGTGCTCGGCGAGGCGAAGGAACTGCCGCTGCCGGTGTTCGGCGAGCCGGACTATCCGGAAGACATTCGCCTGCGCTACCGCTTCATCGACCTGCGCCGCGAGACGCTGCACGCCAACCTCGTGAAGCGGAGCAAGATCATTGCCGACATGCGTCACCGCATGACGGATATCGGCTTTGCCGAATATTCGACGCCGATCCTGACGGCCTCGTCGCCGGAAGGCGCGCGCGATTTCCTCGTGCCGAGCCGCATTCATCAGGGCAAGTTCTTCGCGCTGCCGCAGGCGCCGCAGCAGTACAAGCAGTTGCTGATGGTGGCGGGGTTTGACCGCTACTTCCAGATCGCGCCGTGCTTCCGAGACGAAGACCCGCGCGCCGACCGCCTGCCGGGCGAGTTCTACCAGCTCGATCTCGAAATGAGCTTCGTCACCCAGGAAGAGATCTGGGACACGATGGAGCCGGTGCTGCGCGGCATTTTCGAGAAGTTCGGTGACGGCAAGCCGGTGACGCAGAAGTTCCCGCGCATTCCGTACCAGGAGGCCATCCGCAAGTATGGCTCGGACAAGCCGGACCTGCGCAACCCGATCGTCATGCAGAACGTCACCGACCACTTCCGTGGCTCGGGCTTCGGCGTCTTCGCCAACCAGATCGCGACGGACGACAAGGTCGAGGTCTGGGCAGTCCCGGCCAAGCGCCAGGGCACCATGGACCCGATCGGCCGCGCCTTCTGCGACCGCATGAACGGCTGGGCGCAGGGCGAAGGCCAGCCCGGCATGGCTTATATCTTCTTCAAGGACGGCGCGGGTTCGGGCCCGGTGGCCAAGAACATCGGCGAGGAGCGCACCGCGGCGCTGCGCGACCAGCTCGGGCTGGGCGACGGCGATGCCGTGTTCTTCGTCCTCGGCCGGCCTGAGAAAATGTACAAGTTCGCCGGTGAAGCCCGGAACAAGGTCGGCAACGACCTCGGCATTGTCGACAAGGATAAGTTCGAGTTCTGCTGGATCGTCGATTTTCCGTTCTACGAGTACAACGAGGACGAGAAGAAGATCGACTTCGCGCACAACCCGTTCTCGATGCCGCAGGGTGGCATCGAGGCGCTGCGCAGCGACGTGGACCCGCTGTCGCTCAAGGCATACCAGTACGACTGCGTCTGCAACGGCTATGAACTGGCCTCGGGCTCGATCCGCAACCAGGAGCCGGAGACCATGGTCGCCGCCTTCGAGAAGACCGGCCTCAGCCGCGCCGATGTCGAAGAGCAGTTCGGCGGCCTCTACCGGGCGTTCCAGTACGGCGCACCGCCCCACGGCGGCATGGCGGCCGGTGTCGATCGCATCGTGATGCTGCTGTGCGGCGTGCAGAACCTGCGCGAAATCACGCTGTTCCCGATGAACCAGCAGGCCGAAGACCTGCTGATGGGCGCGCCGTCCCCGGCCTCGGCCAAGCAGATGCGCGAACTGGGCATCCGGCTGAACGTCAAGGCGGACTGAGCGGGCCCGATTTCCGCCAGCCGGGACATTGTCCCGGCTGCTCTTTCCTTGGATCGGTTTTGGTGGCAGTGACGTGCCAGACTGATCGAGGGGAGCCGCATGTCGGACATGAGCGAGCAGAAGAAGGCCCTGCGCGAAGCGGCCCTGCATTTCCATGAGTTCCCCAAGCCCGGGAAGCTGGAAATCCAGCCCACCAAGCCACTGGGCAACCAGCGCGACCTGGCGCTCGCCTATTCTCCCGGTGTCGCGGCCCCGTGCGAAGAGATCGCTGCGGACCCCGATACCGTCACCCGGTACACCTCGCGGGGCAACCTCGTTGCCGTGATTTCCAACGGCACGGCGGTGCTGGGGCTGGGCAATATCGGCGCGCTGGCGTCCAAGCCGGTGATGGAAGGCAAAGCGGTCCTGTTCAAGAAATTCGCCGGGATCGATGTCTTTGACATCGAGATCGACGAGACGGACCCGAAGAAATTCATCGAGGTGGTGCGGCCACTGGAGCCGACGTTCGGCGGCATCAACCTTGAGGACATCAAGGCCCCCGAGTGTTTTGAGATCGAGGAAGAACTGCGCGCCCGCATGCGCATCCCGGTCTTCCACGACGACCAGCACGGTACGGCGATCATCGTCGGCGCGGCGGTGCTGAACGGGCTCGAAATTTCGGGCAAGAAGATCGAGGACGTGAAGATCTGCACGTCCGGAGCGGGGGCGGCGGCGATTGCCTGCCTCAATGTCCTCGTGGCGCTGGGCGCAAGACTTGAGAACATCTGGGTGGCCGACAAGGACGGGCTGCTTACCTACCGGCGCAATGACGTCAACGACAAGTGGCGCGGCGTGTTCTGCCGTCACGACAGCGAAGCGACGACGCTGGCCGAGGTGTTCGACGGCGCCGACGTGTTCCTCGGACTCTCGGCCGCCGGCGCGCTGAAGCCCGAGATGCTGAAGAAGATGGCGAAGAACCCGCTCATCCTCGCGCTCGCCAATCCCACGCCGGAAATCATGCCGGAGGTGGCCAAGGAGTTGCGACCTGACGCGATGGTCTGCACCGGACGGTCGGACTATTCCAACCAGGTCAACAACGTCCTCTGCTTCCCCTTCATCTTCCGCGGCGCGCTCGA
>DAORUH010000071.1:0-15169 GCA_035433065.1 Devosia sp.
CATCCTGCCGCCCGATCCTTCGGGCGGCCTCGACTGGCTGGTCAGCGAGTTCGGCAAGGTGACCGCCGAGGCGCTGCTGGAGACCGATCCGCGCCCGCATTGCACGATCTATGACGAGGGGGCGCTGATTGCTCTCACCACCTTGCCCGTCGCCGACCGGAACGACCTCAAGAACCAGCGTGAAGCCGCCTTCTGGGTTGAGCGATCCCGCGTCGTGGCCGTGACGGATATGCCGGTGGAGGACCTGATCGGTGCGACGCCGGGCAAGCAGGCGACAACTGCGCCGACGACGCCCATCCATCTCATCACCCGGGTGGCGTTGCGGGCGGCCGACCGGCTCGAACCGATCCTCGACCGGTTGAGCGACAAGACCGACGACCTCGAGGAAGAGGTTCTGCGGCAGCCTACCGACCGGACCCGGGTGGGGCTGAACATCGTGCGGCGCGCCGCGATCACCATCCGCCGCACCGTATTGCCGCAGCGAGATGCCCTGACCACGCTCGAGACCTCGGCTGCTGCCTGGTACACCCAGCGCGACCGCTCGCGCCTGCGTGAGGCGGTGGGCTGGATGAATCGGCTTGCGGCTGAAGTCGCAAGTTTCTCGGAACGCGCCGCGCTGGTGCACGAGCAGATCACCGATCGGCGGGCCGAGCAGTTGAACCGGGCGCTGCTGATCCTTGCCGCCGTTACCACGATCTTCATGCCGCTGACCCTCATCACCGGCATCATCGGCATGAATGTCGATGGCATTCCGTTTGCGCGCGAGCCGTGGGCGTTCGGCGTGGTCATCCTGGTCCTTGCGCTGATCGGGGTCTTGGAGTTCCTGTGGTTCCGCTCGCGCAAGTGGCTTTAGGCGGCACGGGTGAGCCGGTGATTGCGGCGGATCTCCTCGGCGACGAGCGCTTGCAGCGCCCATAGATTGCGGTCGCGGATGCCGCTCTCCTCGAGCTTGGAAACGGTGTTGTAGAGATATTGAGCAGCCGAGCCCCAGTGGCCTGCCGCGACGGCCAGGGTCCGGGCTATGTCGGCGTGTGCCAGCCGGCCGGCGTAGGCGCGGCCCTTCGGCGAGGCGGTGAACGCGAGCGCCTGCTGCGGCCCGTCCGCCGTGCGCACGGTGACCCAACGTGCCACGTTGGTGGGCGGGTTGCCGTCGGTCTCGCGCAGCAGCAGGCGGACGACCTGGGCATGGTGGTCCTCGTCGGGGAGGAGATAGGCGATGCCTGAGCATGATCCGCCGCGATCGAGCGCCATCATCAGAGCCGGGACTTCAGGCGTGCCGCGCCAGCGCGTCAGTCTCAGACAGAACGAGCGGTGCCAGCCGGCCGCAGTCGCGCGAACCGCAGCCGCGTGGACGAAGTCCGGCTTCCAGATCAGCGAGCCATAGGCAAAGAGCCAGAGCGGGCCGTCGCCCTTTCCGGCAAGCACAGCGCGGGCCATCGCGGCGAGCTCGCGGGGCGTCTGTTCGCGCTCACCCGCGGGCGGGCCGGGATCGCGTTCCATGCGTTCCACCAGCGCGACGAGTTCGGGCGTCAGGGCCATCGGGGAACGGTCGTGCGGCATCGCGAGATCCTCTTTACTCCCCCCGGCCACGGCGCGGTGACTAGCGGACTCGCGGCGACGTTTCGTCCGCCGTTCGATGGACAGCCGAAGAAGCCTTCGTGACGTTTTTGCAACAGCGATTTTGAATCCCGACAATGCCTCGGCCGATCAACCATTTGGCGAGGAACGCCGCCACAATGTCTCCCTAAACGGGGCCGACTGACGAAGGCGAGGGCGGGCGAAACGGGACCGGAGTCTCCGGGCACCGAACGAAAACGCCGGGGCTTGCCCTTGTGCCTTGTCTGGCACGCGAACATATGTCGGTCCATTTTTCGACCGGCTCGAGCGAGCCAGGCAGGGGGAACGGAAACATGGATAGCAACTACGTCGACAAATCTCGGCTCCCGAGCCGCCATGTGACCGAGGGGCCCGAGCGCGCACCGCACCGCTCCTACCTCTATGCCATGGGTCTCACGGACAAGCAGATCCATCAGCCGCTGGTTGGTGTCGCGACGGCCTGGAACGAGGCTGCGCCCTGCAACATTTCGCTGGGCCGTCAGGCGCAGGCCGTGAAGAAGGGCGTTGCCGCCAACCATGGCACGCCGCGTGAATTCACCACCATCACCGTCACCGACGGCATCGCCATGGGCCATGCCGGCATGAAGTCATCGCTGGCGAGCCGGGACGTCATCGCGGACTCGGTCGAACTCACCATGCGCGGCCACAGCTACGACGCGCTCGTTGCTATGGCCGGCTGCGACAAGTCGCTGCCGGGCATGATGATGGCGATGCTGCGCCTCAACGTGCCGTCGATCTTCATCTATGGCGGCTCAATCCTGCCGGGCCGCTTCCGCGGTCGCGACGTTGTCGTGCAGGACCTGTTCGAAGCCGTCGGCCTGCATTCGGTCGGCAAGATGGATGACGAGACGCTCGACGAGCTCGAGCGCGTCGCGTGCCCTTCTGCCGGTTCGTGCGGTGGTCAGTACACGGCCAACACGATGGCCATGGTCGCCGAAGCGATCGGCCTTGCGCTGCCCTATAGCTGTGGTGCTCCGGCTCCGTACGAAATTCGCGACGCACTCTGCTCCGCGGCCGGCGAGCAGGTGATGGAACTGCTGAAGGTGCAGCTCCGTCCGCGCCAGATCGCCACCCGCAAGGCGTTTGAGAACGCCGCGATGACGGTTGCCGCGACGGGTGGTTCGACCAATGCCGCGCTGCACCTGCCGGCGATGGCGAATGAAGTCGGCATCAAGTTCGACCTGTTCGACGTCGGCGAAATCTTCCGTCGCACGCCGTATATCGGCGACCTGAAGCCCGGTGGGCGCTATGTCGCCAAAGACCTGTTCGAGGCTGGCGGCATCCCGCTGGTGATGAAGGCGCTGCTCGACGGCGGGTTCCTGCACGGCGATTGCATGACCGTCACCGGCAAGACCGTTGCCGAGAACCTCGCCAAGGTGAAGTGGAACGACCAGCAGGACGTTATCCGGCCCACGTCGAACCCGATCTCGACCACCGGCGGTGTCGTCTCGCTGCGCGGCAATCTCGCGCCCGATGGGGCGATCGTAAAGATCGCCGGGCTCAAGAACCTGCGCTTCGTCGGGCCGGCTCGTGTGTTCGATCGCGAGGAAGATGCCTTCGCTTGCGTCGAGAAGCGCCAGTACAAGGAAGGCGAGGTTCTCGTCATCCGCTACGAGGGTCCCAAGGGCGGCCCGGGCATGCGCGAGATGCTCTCGACCACCGCGGCGCTCTACGGCCAGGGCATGGGCGACACCGTTGCGCTCATCACCGACGGCCGCTTCTCGGGCGCCACCCGCGGATTCTGCATCGGCCATGTCGGCCCTGAAGCCGCGATCGGCGGTCCCATCGCCCACATTCAGGACGGCGACATCATCACCCTCGACGCTACGACCGGGGAGATCTCGGTAAATGTGACGGACGAGGAGTTCACCCGGCGCAAAGCTGCCTGGAAACCGCGCGAAACCGAATATGGTTCGGGCGCAATCTGGAAGTATGCCCAGTTGGTAGGGTCGGCCCGCTATGGCGCCCTGACCAATCCGGGAGCCGATGGTGAGAAGGAGTGCTATGCGGACATCTAGGGCAACATCCCTGATCTCCGTGACGGCCGGTGCGTCGCTGCTTCTTGCGATTCTGGCTTCACCGGCCTTTGCACAGGCGAACGGCGCGGTGCCTGCGGGCACCGCCGTCGACGCGGCCCTGTCGATGGCCAATATGCTCGATGGTGCCGGTGGCGGCATTTCGAGCGACGAACTGATCGGCGCCCTTGAGGACGCCGCGGAAGCCGGCCAGCCGATGGCGCTCTACCAGCTCGGTCTCATGTACGAGAGCGGCGAGGGCGTTGCGAAGGACCCGGTCAAGGCGTTCGGCTATTTCAGCCAGATCGCTGACGAGCATGCCGATGCCGCGCCCAAGGGCGTCGAGGCCGACATCGTGGCGCAGTCGTTCCTGAAGATGGGCGAGTACTACGAGAAGGGCCTGCCCGAAGCCGGCATCGCCAAGGACGAGCAGGAATCGAACCGGCTCATCCTGCACGCAGCATCCTATTTCGGCGATGCCGATGCGCAATATCGCGTCGGTATGCGTTATCTCGGTCCGCAGAACACCGGCGCCAATTCATTGCAGAGCGCGCGCTGGCTTTCGCTGGCCGCCCGCAAGGGGCATGCCGGCGCGCAGGCGCACCTGGGCAAGCTCCTGTTCGATGGCGATGGCATTGAGGCCAATCCGGTTGAGGGCCTGATGTGGTTGACAATCGCCAGCCGCCGCTCAGCCAATACGCCCGATGAGGCCTGGATCCAGGTCATGCTCAACGAGTGCGCCTCGATCGCGACTGCCGATCAGCGGGCGCATGCGGTTGAAATGGCCGACAGCCTCGGAACGCGCTTTGGCGGGTTGTGACCCGCCGGCGCTGATCATCGGTGGGGCAGGCACCCCACCAATATCTCCGAGCAGCTAGATGGCGAAGCGCCCTTCGACGGGGACGTGATCGCTTGGGCGTTCGCCTCCGCGGACTTCGGCGTGGACGGTGATGCCCTCGAGCCGGTCGGCCAGTTGCGGTGAGAGCAGCAGGTGGTCGATGCGAATGCCTTCCTTGCGCTCCCAGCCGAACGTCTTGAAATCCCAGAAGGTGTGACTGGGTTCGGCGGTTACGGCGCGCACGGCATCGGTGAGGCCGAGATTTACCAGCGTGCGGAAGCGCTGCAGGCTTTCGGGGCGGAAGAGGGCGTCGTTGACCCATTTTTCGGGGAAGGTCGCGTCTACGTTGGCCGGGATGATGTTGAAATCGCCGAGGAGAATGAACGGCTCCTCAAGCGCCAGCCGGCTCTCGACGAAGGGGATCAGCCGGTCCATCCAGCCGAGCTTGTAGGGGAATTTCTCGCTCTTCACAGGATTGCCGTTGGGCAGGTAGATGCAGCAGACGCGCACCACGCCGCTTTCGGTGGAGAACACGCCCTCGATCAGCCGCGACTGCTCGTCGGCGTCGTCACCGGGCAGGCCACGGTGCACCTCATCGAAGCGTTTTTTGGAGAGCAGGGCGACGCCGTTCCAGCTCTTTTGCCCGAACGTCTCGACGTTGTAGCCCAGCGCCTCGATCTCAAGCCGCGGGAACTCCTCGTCGACGATCTTGATTTCCTGCAGGGCAACGATGTCGGGGCTGTTCTTTTCGAGCCAGTTCAGCAGGACGCCCTGCCGCGCCCGCACCCCGTTGATATTCCAAGTGACTATCCGCATGCGCGCAACCTAGTTGGCTGCCCGGCCGATCGCAACCGCGTGGGGCGGGCTATCTACTGCTGTCAGACGTCGTAGACGGCCCGCGCTATCGCGCCGGGGTAGGCGCCGAGGCAGCCTTCAAGCGCGGTGTTGGTCAGCGCGACGACCGTGAGGCCGCGGGCGAAATCGATGAACCAGGTGTGTCCATAAAGGCCGCCCCAGGCCAGGGTGCCCTTGCTGAACGGGCGCTCGATGCGGCCGGGTTTTCCCAGATGCCGCCAAGGAAGCCGAAGCGCTGGCCCGCGACCTCGCGATGCAGGTCACCGATCTGGTTCTGCAAGGCCAGTGCCGGGGTCTCGTGCTTGAGGCTCGGGGTTCCGCGGTTGCGGATGGCCTCGTCCATGAGATCAGGCGACCGCGAAGCTCGTGCCGCAGCCGCAGGCGGCGACGGCGTTGGGGTTCTTGATCTGGAACGACTGGCCGATCAGGTCGTCGACGTAGTCGATCTCGGCGCCGCCCATGAACTCGCGGCTGAGGGAATCGATCAGCACCGTGGCGCCTTCCTTGGCGAGCACGAGGTCGTCGTCGGTGGCCGTGTCCTGGACGAGGTTGTACTCGTACTGGAACCCGGAGCAGCCGCCGCCTGCAACGACGATGCGCAGGACGGTCCCGGGAGCCTGTTTGCTGAGAATCCTGCCAATGCGCTTTGCGGCGCGGTCTGTCAGGACGACGGGGTTCGGTGCTAGAGCGTTCATTTGATGGTTCCGATCCTGCGCCGTTCAAGGCGGCGTGGCTCTGTGCCCGTAATCTAAGAACCTGCGGCGTAATTGAAAAGGGTGTCGGTATCAACCATGAGCGAGCGCGCGCCCTACGCCTCCGATCCTGCAAAGACCCGCGGCCGGCTGTTCGGCGCGTCGGACAGCCCGACGCGCTCGGAATACCAGCGCGACCGGGACCGGATCATCCATTCAACGGCATTCCGGCGGTTGCAGCACAAGACGCAGGTGTTCCTGCACCATGAGGGGCAGCATTTCCGGACGCGGCTGACGCATACGCTGGAGGTCAGCCAGATGGCGCGTTCGATCGCGCGGGCGCTGCGGCTGGATGAGGACCTGGCGGAGGCGGTGGCGCTGGCGCACGACCTTGGCCATACGCCGTTCGGGCATGCAGGGGAGCGCGTGCTGCATGAGCGGATGAAGCCGTGGGGCGGGTTCGACCACAATATGCAGGCGATCCGCGTCGTGACGCGGTTGGAAAACCGCTACGCTGAGCATGACGGGCTGAACCTGACGTGGGAATCGCTGGAGGGTATCCTCAAGCACAATGGACCGCTGGTCGGGGCCGATGGCGCGCCGGTGGGGCGGTATCGTCATGAGGGGTTGCCGTTCGGGTTGGCCGAGATTCCGGCCGCCGCCGGCCTGCGGGTGGATTCCTATGCGAGCCTTGAGGCGCAGGCGGCGGCGATTGCCGACGACATCGCCTACAACGCGCACGATATCGACGATGCACTGCGCGCCGGGCTGATCCGACTGCCCGATCTGCTGGAAGTGCCGTTTGCCGGGCCGATCGTGCGGGAGGTGCTCGAGCGGTGGCCGGACATCGAGCCGAACCGGCAGGCGCATGAGGTGCAGCGGCGTCTGATCACGCGCTCGGTCGAGGATGTGATCGCGACCAGTACCGCCGTGATCGGGGCTGCGGGGGTGACGAGCGCCGACGATGTGCGGAGGGCGGGGATAGTTTTGGTGCGCTTTTCGCAGGAAATTAATCAATCAGAACAAGGACTTAAGCAGTTCTTGTTTCGCAATGTCTATCGCAGCGAGGCGGTTATGGGGCCGGTGCGGCGGAGCGAAGCGGTGGTTGGCGAGCTTTTCGATGGCTACATGACCGGCGCGGCGTTGCCCGGCCGGTGGGAGGACCGGATGCGGGCGGCCGGCAATGATGCGGCCCGCGCCCGGGTGGTTGCCGACTTCATCGCCGGGATGACCGACCCCTATGCGATGGAGAAGCATGCCCGTCTCCCGGTTTGACGCTGTGCCTGAGTTGGGCTAGGCCCACCGCACATTCCGCCCCCGAACCCGCGCGGTTCCTGAGGATCATCATGGACGTTTTCGCCATCTTCGCCACGCGGGTCGCCGCGGCGCTCAAGTCCCTCTATCCTGAGGTGACCGACGAACTGGTTGCGCGCGTCGTGGTGGAGCCGCCGCGCGATCCTGCGCATGGCGATCTGTCGACCAATGCCGCGATGGTGGTGGCCAAGCCGCTGGGCAAGAACCCGCGCGAGGTCGCGATGGCGCTCGCAGCCCATTTTGCGGCCGATCCCGATGTCGTGTCGGTCGAGCCGGCCGGGCCGGGCTTCCTCAATTTCCGGATCGCCGATGGGCTGTGGTTCGACGTGCTGCGCTCGGCGCGGAAGCAGGGCAAAGACTTCGGAAGGTCGGACCTTGGCCAGGGCGAGCGGGTGAATGTCGAGTTTGTCTCGGCCAACCCGACCGGGCCGATGCATGTGGGCCACACGCGCGGCGCGGTCTTTGGTGACGCGCTGGCGGCGCTGATGGACTACTCCGGCTATGACGTGACCCGCGAGTACTACATCAACGATGCCGGTGGGCAGGTTGATGTCCTCGCTCGGTCCGCCTTCCTGCGTTACCGTGAAGCCCTTGGCGAAACGATTGAAATCCCAAGCGGATTTTATCCCGGCGACTACCTCGTTCCGGCCGGAACGGGGCTCGCGGCCGAATTTGGCAACACGCTGCTGGCCAAGCCGGAAGCTGAGTGGCTGCCAATCGTCAAGGACCGCGTGCTGGCGGCCATGCTGGAACTCATCAAGACTGACCTCGGCAAGCTCGGGGTCAAGCACGACGTGTTCTTCTCCGAGCGGACGCTGCACGGCCCGGATGGTGATATCGCCAAGACGCTCGCCTGGCTGCGCGAAAAGGGGATGGTCTACGAGGGCCGGCTGGAGCCCCCCAAGGGCAAGACGCCGGACGACTGGGAAGACCGCGAGCAGACGCTGTTCCGGGCCACCGACTATGGCGACGACACCGACCGGGCGCTGGTGAAGTCCGATGGCAGCTATACCTATTTCGCGGCCGACATCGCCTACCACCGGAACAAATATCTGCGTGACTTCAATCACATGGTGAATGTTCTTGGAGCAGATCATTCGGGCTACGTGAAGCGCTTGCAGGCGGCGGTGAAGGCTGTTTCGGGCGGCGAAGCCGAAATCGACGTCAAGATCATGCAACTCGTCCGGCTCATGCGGAACGGCGAGCCGTTCAAGATGAGCAAGCGCTCGGGCGATCTGGTCCTGCTCTCCGACGTGGTGGATGAGGTGGGTCCGGACGCGACGCGTTTCATGCTGCTCTACCGGCGCAACGACGCGGCGATGGATTTCGACTTTGCGCTGGTGAAGGAGCAGAGCCGCGACAATCCAGTGTTCTATGTGCAATATGCACATGCCCGGGCGAGCTCCGTCTTCCGTGTCGCTGAGCGTGACGTGCCCGGCCTCGATATTTCGGCCGCTGCTCTGGACGGGGCAGAGGTCGAGCGGCTGACGGCGCCGGCTGATCTTGAGCTGATCCGGGCGCTGGCGCAGTGGCCGCGCATCGTCGCGGGAGCGGCTGTTTCGCATGAGCCGCACCGCATCGCGTTCTATCTCTATGAACTGGCGGGGGCTTTTCACGGGTTCTGGGCGAAGGGCAAAGAAGACGTCAGCTTACGCTTTGTTAAGGCAGACGACCCAAAGATGACCCTAGCAAGACTCGCCCTTGTCGACGGCGTCAGACAGGTTTTGGTCAATGGCCTCAGAATCTTGGGGGTGTCTGCACCGACCGAGCTTTCATAATTCGGGCGCATTGACGTGATGACTGGTCGGCCGTTCTCGGGGGCTTCGGGGTCCGGGATAAGCATATTTAGGGGCACGCCATTTGGTGGCGGTGGAACCGCAGCACATGTCTGATAGCCAGGAAAAATCCGACGACCTGATCGCCGAGCTGGCAAAGCTCATGGCGACCAATGCCGGAGGCGCCGAGCCTGGGCCAAAGCCCAGTGTCATCAAGCTTCCGCCGTTGGGAGAGGCCACGGTCAAGGCCGGTCCGGTTCGCATCCCGGGCATGGAAGCGCCAAGGCCGCCAGTCGACTCGCCGAGGCCCGCCCCAGCCACGATGGGAGCGGCGCCGACAGTTCGCATTCCCGGCATGGAAAAGCCGGCTGGCGTCGATGCCATTTCCGCCCCGCAGCCGCGGCCAACCACGCAGTTCGATTTGGGCAGGCCGCCGGCTCCGCAGCCGCGGCCGACCACGCCGATCGACTTTGGCAAGCCGCCCGCGCCGCCCGCCGTGCCCACGCCCGAACCGATTTCCAACTGGCAGTCGTCCGGGCCGTCGAGGTTGCCGCCGGCGCTGCCGCCGCGTCCGACGGCCGTGACCCAGTTGGCGGCGATGAAATTTGATCCCAAGCCGGTTGCTTCTGACCCGCAGAAAGCTACGGCCCCGAGCCAGCCGGTGCCGCCGCGCGCCGAACCGCGCATTGCTCCGCTGCCGGTTGTCGCGCCTGCGGCATCCGCTTCGGCGCCGACGCCGGTTTCAGATGACGACTTCAACTTCGATCTTTCCGATCTTGGTGGTAGTTCCCGGCCGGCGCCCGATGCCCCGGCATCAGGCGATGATCCGATCGCCGATCTGATCGCGGCTGGCTTTGACCTGCCGGAGGATGACGAGTTCGAGGCGGCTCCGCCGGCCCGCGCGCCGTCCGCAATGCCGGGTCAGGCACATGCTTCGGTTACGGGCAGGCCGACGCAGAGCCCAGTGTCGCATGAGAGCGATGCCCCGGCGTCACACGCCGTACTGCCGAACCCGCTCGGGGCGCGCACTGCCGGACAGGCAGACGTGCGACCGGCAGCCGGTTCGATGCAGGTGAGGCCCGTGACGATGCCGCCGCGGTCCCCGCAGGGCGGCGAACGGTTTGGCGCTACGCCTGCCGCCGGCATGCCGCGGCCCGCGCCGCAGCTTTCGCCGGCGTCCGCGCCGCCGCGCGTCCGTGGCGCCGATCTCGATCCGATGGACGAGATCGAAGATCTCATCGGCGAAGCGGTTCGCGTCGAACTGTCGGGCTCCGACAGGCCGGCCGCCCCTTCAGTCAATTTTTCCGGCCAGCCGGCACCCGCTGTGCCGCCGCTTGGCTCGGGCTTCGCGCCGCGCCGCGCCAATATGCGCGACCGGGAACCGCAGGTTGATTCCGCCGAAGCGGCGATCCTTGCCGCGGCCGCTGCATCAGGTGGCGATGTCGATCGCCTCGATGAGGCCGACGAGGAGGAACGTCCGTTCGCGCGGATGCGGGTCCGCGCCCCCAAGACCGGCTTTATGCCGTCGGGCGTGCGCCAGTACGTGGGCATCGCGGTTGCGGGCACGCTGCTGCTGGCAGCCGGGCTCGGGCTCTTCTGGGTCATTAACATGGGCCGTGAAGACCCTGCTACCGCTCCGGTTCTTACCGCCGATGCGGGCGCGGTGAAGGTGCAGCCAGCTCCCGCCGCTCCGGCCGAACAGTCCGGCTCGGTGGTGTTCAACGAGATCAACGGCAATACCCAAGCGGGCAACGGCGAGACGCTGGTTTCGCGCGATCAGACCGCCGGCACGAGCGCGGCGGATGTCGCACGCGTCGCGGTGGGTGAGCCGGCCGACACGAGCGAATCGGGTCTCGCGAACCGCAAGGTCCGCACCGTCACCGTCCGCCCGGATGGGACGATCGTATCGGGTGACGAAGGTGTCGCAGGAGCCGAGGAACTGCCGGTCGAGCGGCCGAACGTGCCGGTCATCGCGGGCAGCGAACTGGCGCCATCGGAACTGCTGACGGCGGTTACTGGAGCAGGCGAGGCCGCGGCCAACCAGGTCGATGCCGTTGCCGCGCTCGTCGAGCCAGTTGGTGCAGCGACCACCGCTCCCGTACCGGCGCCTGCCGGGACAGCGGCGCCGACGTTCGATGCCAGCATTGCGGCGCCCATTCCGATGCCGCGTCCGGTCAGCCGGGGCAGTGGGTTCGGCGGCGGCAGCCAGCAGACGGCGACTGCCTCGGCGAATGCGCCGGCTTCCACGCCGCTCGTCGCTGTGCAGCAGGAGCGGCCCGCCGCGGCCGCACCGGCCACTAGCTCGGGCAGCGGACCGTATGTCCAGCTGTCGTCTTCGCCTTCGCAGGGCGATGCCGAGCGGCAGCTGCGCAGCACGCAGCAGCGCATGAGCAATATGCTCAACGGGGCGCAGCTCGAAATCCGGCGCGTCGACCTTGGCGCCAAGGGTGTCAAGTATCGGGTCGTCCTGCCGGTGAACTCGTTCAACGACGCCAAGCAGACCTGCGCGTCGATCAAGAACAATGGCGTGGATTGCGTCGCCATCAATGGCTAGACCGCGTGCTTGACGCGCTCCGGTCGAGGGACCAATGTCCCTCGACACCTACGGAAAATCGCCGATGAACGAGACAGCTTCCGACTGGTTCGAGGAGCCGAAACCGGCACCCGACGACGAAGTCCTGTACGTCGACGTCGCCGGCTATGAAGGTCCGCTCGACCTGCTGCTCGACCTGGCGCGGCGGCAAAAGGTCGATCTGGCGCGGATTTCCGTTCTGGCGCTGGCCGAACAATACCTCAGCTTCATCGAGACGATCCGCGAGAAGCGGATCGAGATCGCCGCTGACTACCTCGTGATGGCGGCGTGGCTGGCGTATCTCAAGAGCCGGCTGATGGTGCCGAGCGCCGAGACGGACGACGAACCGTCGGGCGAGATGATGGCGGCGCTGTTGCAGTTCCGGCTGAAGCGGCTCGAAGCAATGCGCACGGCGGCGAGCAACCTGATGAACCGGCCGCGGCTGGGTGTCGGCGTCTACGCCCGTGGCTTGCCGGAGCCGACAATCGTCAACCGGCGGACGCTGTGGGAAGCGAGCCTCTTCGATCTGCTGAAGGCTTATGCAATCCAGCGCGAGCGCACGATTCCGGTCGAATATATCCCGAGGGAACGCACCGTGTGGTCGCTGCAGGAGGCGCGAGATATTCTGCAGAGGCTGATCGGCGAAAGCATGGACTGGGTGCCGATGGACGTCTACCTGAGGCAGTATCTGGGCGATACGCCGGAGTTGCGCACCGCCCGCGCCTCGACCTTCGCATCGAGCCTTGAACTGGTCCGGCAGGGCCATGTAGAGCTTCGCCAGACGGTCACCTTCGGCCCGCTCTTCATGCGCCGCCGCCAGGGGGGCGCTCCCATTGACACCGGCGACGACGGCACCGGGGACGACGATTGATGACCGAAGACAATCAGGTGGAAACCGACGAGGCGCAGGTCGAAGAGACCGAGGCCGCGCCGAGCGTGCATCCGGAACTCGCCGACCGGCCGCTGCGCATCCTCGAAGCGCTGCTGTTCGCCTCGAACGAACCGCTCGGGATCAAGGAACTGGCGATGAACCTCGATGAAGGGACCGACGTCGAGGGCCTGCTGGCCATGCTGATGGCGCACTACGCCAATCGCGGCGTGAACCTCGTCAAGCGCGCCGACAAGTGGGCCTTCCGCACGGCGGGGGACCTCGGCTTCCTGCTGCGGCGCGATGAAACGGAAAGCCGCAATCTTTCGCGGGCGGCGCTCGAGACGCTGGCCATCATCGCCTACCACCAGCCGGCTACCCGCGCTGAAGTCGAAGAGGTTCGCGGTGTCGCGACCGGCAAGGGCACGCTGGACCTGCTGATGGAAGCGGGGTGGGTGCGCATGCGCGGCCGCCGCCGCACCCCGGGACGCCCGGTCACCTACGGCACGACCGAGGATTTTCTCGACCATTTCAGCCTTGAGTCGCTGGCGGACCTGCCGGGGCTGGAGGAGCTCAAGGGGGCAGGGCTGCTGTCGAGCCGCATTCCGTCCTCCATGCAGGTGCCGCTGCCGTTCGACGGGCCGCTGCGGGACGACGAGGATCCGCTCGATCCGGAAGACCTCGCGCACCCCGAAACCGTGGCCGACGAGGCCCATGATGCCGACGCCGCCGAGGCGGACGAGCAGCAGTAACCGGCCCGTGATCGGGGCTGCGGCGATGTGCATCGGCGTGAGCGCATGACAATCGCCAACACGTTCTTGTGTTTGCCCGGCAATCGACCTATTTGTCCGAGTTAGTATAAGCGTTCGTCGTTGGAGGAGCTCGCATGCACGCGCCAGGAATTTGGGGCATCATCATCGTCGCCATCGTGGTCGTGCTGTTGTTCGGCCGCGGCAAGATTTCTGGCATGATGGGTGAAGTCGCCTCGGGTATCAAAGCCTTCCAGAAGGGCATGAAGGACGAGCCGAAGCCGCTCGACACCGCTGCTGCCCCGGTCGAGACCCGCGAGACCGAGAAGAAGGACGCCTGATTGGGCTGCGGCCGTCCCGGCCGCATTCCCTGAGGCGAAAGGAACTCGGCCATGCTCGGTGTCGGTTGGACGGAGATGCTCGTCATCGGCATCGTGGCGCTTGTCGTCATCGGGCCGAAGGAATTGCCCGGGCTGATGAAGAAGCTCGGCCAGTTCACCGGACAGATCCGGCGCATGGGCCAGGATTTTCAGCGCGAGCTGAACAAGACCACCGGCCTTGATGAGGTGCGGAACCTCCGCAGCGCCATCACCGAGCCGCTGAAGGCGACAACTGACGCCATCCGCAAGGAATTCAACACGACGACCGCCAGCGGGACCGTACAGCCCTCGGGCGTGCTGAAGCCCGCCGACCCTAAGGTCGAGAGCGTGGTCAGCGAAATTCACAAGATGGCGGGCATGACGCCTCCGGCCGAGGCAGGCACGGCTTTGGCCGAGGGCGCGAATGCGCTTCCCGCCCCAGTGGCAATGGAGCCGATCAAGGGCGCGCCGGTGAAGGCAGCCAGCACCACTGCCGTTTCGGCCCCGCCGATTGCGGCCGGCCCGGCGACGCTTGTCGCCAATCCGGTGTCAGCCCCGGTGCTCAAGGCCGAGGCCGCGCCGAGTGCGCCGATCGTCACGGCTGAACTCGCTTCTCCGGCCGTTCTGGCCCCCGCCAAGAAGGCGGTGGAGAGCCCCGCTCCGGTCGAGGCGATTGCGCCCGCCGATGGTGAGGTAGCTCCGAAACCCAAACGCGTGCGGAAAAAGCCCGCGGCCAAGGCTGAGTGACCATGGCCGACACCGCAAAAGCCATTCCGAAGCCGGAAGACGAAAAAGACGAACTCGCCGGGAGCGAGGCGCCGCTGCTTGATCACCTGATCGAACTGCGCAAGCGCCTCATCCGCTCGATCATCGTGATCTTCATCCTGCTGATCGGCTGCTTCTTCTTTGCGGGCTGGATCTTCGACGTGCTGGTCGAGCCGTATCGCGCCGCGGTCTATCCGCAGAAGGTGGAGCTGATCTACACAGCGCCGCAGGAATTCTTCTTCACCCAGCTCAGCCTCGCCTTCTTCGGCGCGCTGTTCCTGGGGTTCCCGTACCTCGCGGTCGAGGTCTACCAGTTCGTGGCGCCCGGCCTCTACAAGAAGGAGCGGCGCGCCTTCATCCCCTATCTCATCGCGACGCCGGTGTTCTTCGTGCTCGGCGCGTCGATGGTCTATTTCGCGGTACTGCCGCTGGCCATGCGCTTCTTCCACGCGATGGAGACCTCCGAGATCAGCATGCTGGTCAAGGTGTCCGAGTACCTTGGGCTGGCCATGACGCTGATCCTCGCGTTCGGCATCTGCTTCCAGCTGCCGGTCGTGCTGACGCTGCTTGCGAAGATCGAGCTGATTACGTCGGACATGCTGAAGAAGGGCCGGCGCTACGCGATCGTCGGCATTCTGGTGTTTGCTGCATTCATAACGCCGCCCGATCCGATCAGTCAGATCGGCCTCGCCCTGCCGCGGCGCGGCCTGGGCGAGCCAGACTTCGCTCGCCATTGCTGTGCTGATCACC
>DAORUH010000072.1:0-15092 GCA_035433065.1 Devosia sp.
AAGATGGTTCGCGTGCCAGCGAAATCGGCACACCGGTTCGACCGGACGGGCACGGTGAAACGCGCGTCCCCAAACGAGACGGCGATCTCCGATGCATTCTCCGGCACTTCGAGCAGTTCGGTGACCGTCACCGACAGCGAGCTGTGAAACCGCGCCGCGAGCTTTGTGGCGCCCGCAGCAAACCCGATGGCGCCGTAGTCGAGATTCACCGGCGGCGGGCCGACCAGCAGCACACGCCGCCCGTCATGGTGGCGGAAGCAATCGTAGAACAGGGCGCGCGCGTCGAAGGCGTCGTGGAACGCCTGCGGACGGCGGCGCAGCGAGAAGCGGGGCCGGCGGTGCGGCACGCCGTCGGGGAGATAGACGGCCGAGGGGGGCGGGCTCACCCTCCCCTCGGTCACGTGCGCAACACCCCGCCCGTCGCCTTGACGATGGCGGTGACGACGGCGTCGGACACCTTCTCGATATCCTCGTCGGTCAGCGTCCTGTCCTGCGGCTGCAGCACGATTTCGACACCGACCGATTTCTTGCCTTCGGCAATGCCCTTGCCCTCGAACACGTCGAAGATCGAGGCATCGGCGATGAGCGCCTTGTCGGCCCCGCGCGCCGCCTTGAGGATGGCCGCCGCAGTGGTCTCGCGGCTGACGAGGAAGGCGAAGTCGCGGCTCACCGGCATCAGCCCGGAGAGCTTGATCGCCGGCTTGCTGCGCGTCGGCTTCCGGCGCGGCTCGGGGATGGCGTCGAGGTCGGCCTCGAAGGCGACGACCGGGCCGGTGAGATCGTACGCGGCGAGCACGTCGGGATGCACTTCGCCGAACGTCGCGATGGTGAGCTTCGGGCCGAGCTTGATGGCGCCGCCGCGGCCCGGATGACTCCACGCGGGCGGCTCGGCGACGACCTGCAGCTTGTCGATGTCATGGCCCATGGCATCGAGCAGGGCCGCGAGATCGGCCTTGGCGTCGAACACATCGAGCGCGCGATTGCCGCCGCGCCAGTTGCGGCCATTGCCGCCGCTGCGCACGGCCGTCGCATAGGTGTGCTGGCCATCGGGCGTGACCGACAGGAACACCTGCCCCACTTCGAACAGCGACAGGTCGCCCGCGCCGCGATTCTCGTTGCGCGCGGTGGCGGCGAGCAGGCCCGGCAGCAGCGAGGGCCGCATGTCGGTGAGTTCGGCCGCGATCGGGTTGGCGAGCTTCAGCTCGGGCTTGCCGCCGCCGAAGCGTTCGGCATCTGCCGCCGGAATAAAGCTCCAGTTGATCGCCTCATCGATGCCGCGCGAGGCCAGCACGCGTCGCGCGAGGCGACGGCGGTTCTGGATGGTGGTGAGCATGCGCGGCGCGACGTGGGCGAGCCGCGGCAGCGGATCGACCGGCACGTTATCGACGCCAATCATGCGCATGGCCTCTTCGGCAAGATCGGCCTTCTGCGTCACGTCGGGGCGCCAGGACGGGACCTTCACCTGCCGGCGCTCGCCGGTGCCTTCAACGGCGAAGCCGAGGCGGGTCAGCGCGCCTACGATTTCCTCCGCCGACGCATCAAGGCCGGTGAGGCGCTTCACTTCGCTCAGCGGGAAGTCGATCACGGTGTTAGGGAACACGTCCTCGCCCGAAATCACAGGCTCCATCGGCTCGCCGCCGCACAGATCGAGGACGAGTCGGGTGGCGAGTTCGAGGCCGGGCTCGGTCAGCGCCGGATCGACCGAGCGCTCAAGCCGGTAGCGGGCATCGGAGACGATGCCGGTGTCGCGGCCGGTGCGGGCGATCAGCTCGGGATCCCAGCTGGCGCATTCCATGAAGATGCTGGTGGTGCCGTCGGTGCACGAAGTGCGCACGCCGCCGAGGATGCCGCCGAGGCAGGCCGGGCCCGCATCGTCGGCGATCACGCACATGGTTTCGCTCAGCGTGTGCTCGCGGCCATCGAGGCCATCGAGCTTCTCGCCGGCTTTCGCATTGCGCAACTGCGGCGCGCCGACGAAGGTGTCGGCGTCGTAAGCATGGAGCGGACGGCCCCAGCCGAGCGACACGAGGTTGGTGATGTCGGCCAGCTTGTTGATGGGCCGCAGACCCACGTCGCGCAGGCGCTTCTGCAGCCACTCGGGCGAGGGGCCGTTCTCGACATTGCGGATCAGCCGGCCGGCGAACTTGCGGATGGCTTTTGGCTCGCCAGGCGCGAAGTTGTGCGGCAGCGGTGCGATGGGGCTCGGGCCCTTGCTCGACACCGGGCTCATGTCGGTCGGCTTCAGCGTGCCGACGCCGAAGGCGGCGAGATCGCGCGCCACGCCATAGACGCCCGTCGCATCGCCACGGTTGGGCGTGATCGAGATATCGATCACCGCGCCGCCGAGTTTTGCGTAGTCGACATAGCTCATGCCGATGGGCGCATCGTCCGGCAGCTTGATGATGCCGTCGTGGTCGTTGCTCAGCTCCAGCTCGGCGGCCGAGCACAGCATGCCGTTCGACACCTGCCCGCGGATCACCACGCCTTCCTTGAGCATAAAATCCTTGCCGGGAATGTAGGTGCCGGGGAAGGCGAAGACCGATTTCATGCCGGTCTTCGCGTTCGGCGCGCCGCACACGACGTCGATCAGCGTGCCGGTGCCGGCATCGACCTTGCAGACGTTGAGATGGTCCGAGTTTGGATGCGGCTCGGCAGAGACGACGTGGGCCACCACGAAGGCCTTCAGCCGCGCGCCAACCTCCTCCACGCTTTCGACTTCGAGGCCGATGGTGGTCAGCGCCGTGGCGATCTCTTGCGCGTCAGCGGTGGTCTCGAGGTGATCCTTGAGCCAGTCGAGGGTGAACTTCATCTGTAGATACTTTCGGTCGCTTCGACCTTGGGCAGGCCGCCGGAGATTTCGAAGAGTTTTGCGAGGACGTTGGCGAAGCCGCGCGCATCGTCGATGGCGCGGTGGGTGTGCTCGATATGGCCGTACCACTCGGGCGGCACGCGCTGCATACCCCACTTGAGATACTCGGCGCCGCGCAGCGTGCCCGCCATCGTATAGAGGCAGACGCCGCCGCCGCGGAAAATCTGCCGCGTCTTGAACGGGCCGCCGAGCACGCGCGTGCCGGCGAAGGTGGAGAGGTAGTGATCCATCCACAGTCCGTCGAAGATGATCGGCGCGGCGGCGAAGACGCGATAGCCGGGGAGGGTTTCGACCCAATCGGCATAGCGCGGCATCACCACTTCGGGCGGCTCGGCGCCTTCGGTGGCATGCGCCCAGGCCTCCGGCTGCGTCTGCCACCAGGCCATGGTGTCGGGGCTCGGGGCGCGGTCGGGGCGCGGCGTCAGCACAGCCTGGAATTCATCGATGACCTTGCCGGTGACGTCGCAGGCGACGGAGGCAAAGCTCAGCATCGAGCTTTCGAGCGGGTTCGGCCCATCGGCCTCGATGTCGGTGACAACGAAGGTCGTCGGCTGGGTGTGGTCGGTCGGCGGCGGCATGGCGCTCATTTCGGCAGCACCTCGACCAACCGGAAGCGTTCGCAGATCAGTTCCATGTCCTCGGACCAACCGCCGTGGCGCTCGAAATACGCGCGGTGCCCCTCGCGCCAATCGGCGAGCGTGCGAAAGCCCTCGCCCTCGTCATAAGCGAACTGCTCGTCCATTTCGTTGAAGCGCCGGATGGTGACTTCGAGCGTCTCGATGAGCGCCGCGGGGCGCCCCTGCCCGTCGAGCACGACATCGCGGCGGCCGACGACCGGCGGCTGCTCCTTTCCCGGACCGAAATCGCGCAGCGCGCCGCAGGTCGCGGTCTTCGTGCCGGCGATCACCAGCGCCAGCAGCTCATCGGCCATGGCCGGGCTGTCGCCGAACGAAAAGGTTACGGCGTTGGCGTAGGGAGTGCTCATGGGGCGGCGCTCCGGCGCCCAGAACCCACCCCCACCCTAGCTCTGCTGCGCGCCTTCGGCGCGAGCGGCGCTACCCTCCCCGCAAGGGGGAAGGTGGGGATCGAGCCGCCAGTGCTGGTGGCCGCTGCGCGCATCAGCTCGACAACCCGCCGAACAACGTCGGGACGTCCCAGGCCTTGAAGCCGTAGTGATCGAGCCAGCGCTTGTCGCCGTCGAAGAAGGCGCGCAGGTCGTTCATGCCGTATTTCAGCATGGCGAGCCGGTCGATGCCCATGCCCCAGGCAAAGCCCTGGTAGACGTCGGGATCGAGCCCGCAATTGCGCAGCACGTTCGGATGCACCATGCCGCAGCCGAGAATTTCGAGCCAGTCGCTGCCCTCACCGATCTTCACCTCGGCGCCCGAGCGGTCGCACTGCACGTCGACTTCCATCGACGGCTCGGTGAAGGGGAAGAAGCTGGGGCGGAAGCGCAGCGTCACGTTGGGGACCTCGAAGAACGCCTTGAGGAATTCTTCGAGCACCCAGCGCAGCTGGCCGATGTGGCTCGACTTGTCGATCACTAGCCCCTCGACCTGATGGAACATCGGGGTGTGCGTCTGGTCGGAATCGTGCCGGTAGGTGCGGCCGGGCATGACCATGCGGATCGGCGGCTCCATCGCGGGCGTCAGGTACGGCGCGGCCGGCTTCTCGTTGGTCTGCTTCATCACGCGGATCTGCACCGGCGAGGTGTGCGTGCGCAGCACCCGCTTCACCCCATCGGGCGACGGCGCCATGAAGAATGTGTCGTGCATTTCGCGCGCCGGGTGCCCCTCGGGGAAATTGAGCGCGGTGAAGTTGAACCAGTCGGTCTCGATATCGGGCCCTTCGGCGATGGAAAAACCCATATCGGAGAAAATCGCGGTGATCTCGTCGATCACCTGGCTCACCGGATGGATGCGGCCGGCGGCGGTCGGCGCTTCGGCGACGGGCAGCGTGACGTCCACACGCTCGGAGGCGAGGCGGGCATCGAGCGCGGCGCGCTTCAGCGTGGTCGCGCGGGTCTCGATGCGCTCGGCGATCTCGGTCTTTAACGCATTGATCAGCGCGCCGGCGGACTTGCGCTCTTCGGCCGGCATGGCGCCGAGTGTCGCCAGCAGGGCCGAGACCGAGCCTTTCTTGCCCAGCGCCGCGACGCGCACGGCTTCGATGGCGGCTTCATCGGCGGCAGCGTCGATTTCGGCGACAAGGCCGGAGCGGAGCGTGGCGATATCGGTGTCGAGCGGCATGGTGCGAAGTTCCGTTGGGTGGCACAAACGAAAAAGCCCCGCGCCATCCCGGTATCGGGCGGCGCAAGGCTTAGCGTGAGGCCTCAGAAAAGGCTAGGCGGTCGCCGTTCGCGGCTGGCCTTTTCAGGCCAGCGGCAAATCAGGCGGTAACGCGCTGGTGGGTCGTCGTCTCGATTTCGCCGAGGTAACCGAGAGCGGCCTTGGCCTGTGCAACCAGCACGGCGAAAGCTGCGGGCTCGGTGATCGCGAGATCGGACAGAACCTTGCGGTCGACCGCGATCTCAGCCTTGCTGAGGCCGTCGATAAATCGACCGTAGGTCAGACCGTGATCGCGGACGGCAGCGTTGATACGCTGGATCCACAGGGCGCGGAAGTTGCGCTTGTTGTTG
The DNA here is from genome assembly GCA_035433065.1 of Devosia sp. GTDB lineage: Bacteria > Pseudomonadota > Alphaproteobacteria > Rhizobiales > Devosiaceae > Devosia_A. Next base: position 5,508 of record DAORUH010000072.1, read on the forward strand.
CGGCGGTCGCGGTATGCGTACTGGCCGGCCTTGTCCACGGCTGCCTTGGCAGCGCGGATGGTATTCTTGCGACGTCCGTAAAAGCCGGATGCGGCCTTCAGGACCTTCTTGTGGCGAGCGTGATTTGTTACGCCGCGTTTAACTCGTGACATCTGTCAGCTCTCCTTAGCGATTATACGGCATGTACCACTTGACCAGACCTTCATCGCCCTTCTTGAGCACCTTGGTGCCGCGGTGCGAGCGAATGTAGTCTGCATCGTGGCTGGAGAGCCGGTGACGCTTGCCGGCAACGCCGGCCTTGACGCGGCCGGTGGCCGTCATCTTGAAGCGCTTCTTAGCGCCCGACTTGGTCTTCATCTTTGGCATTTTGCTTCCTTGTGTAAGGTACGGCCCGAAGGTCGCGCATTCGGGATCGCCACGGCATGCCTTTCGGCCGGGCGACCCGTCGAGAAGGCGCGGTTATAGGGGGACGGGCCGCAGAGCGCAAGGGCCAGTCTGGGCAATCCTCTGGCCCCGCGCCGCGACCAAAAAGCTCAGCCGCCGCGGACGTTTTCGGCGACGTCGAGGATCTGGTCGAGGAAGTGCGAGCGCTCCGTGCGGCTCAGCGCCGACAGCGCCTCGCGATCGATCCCCGCCGCCACCTCGTTGGCGCGCGGCAGCGCGGCGCGGGAGCGCTCGGTGAGATAGAGCCCCTGGGCGCGGCCCTTCATCGCCCGCCGCTCGATCCAGCCCATCGCCTCAAGCCCGGCCAGTGTACGGGCGACGCCCGGCTGTTCGAGATCGAGCCGCAGCACCAGGTCCTTCTGCGTCATCCCCTCGCTGCGGGCGATTTCGGCCAGCGCGGTGTATTGCGCGGGCAAAAGCCCCAGCGGAATCAACGCCTCGCGCAGCCGATTGGCGATCCGCCGCGCCAGCTGCGCGCTCTGGTAGCCAATGGTTTCCTTGTGGTCGAACATGCCGCCGCCCCTCAACGCTATGCAATCATAGCATGCTATGCGGCGCCGCCAAGCGGCTTCAGGTGATGATCTGGCTCCACGGGCGGCCGCTGCGGGCAAGGCGCGCCGCCTTGCGCACCGCATCCCGGCCCGCGGCGCTCAGGCTGTCCGAGACGATGTTGTTGGCATTGAACGGGTCAAGCACGCTGCGGGCGACGAACAGGGTCTCGAGATAGCCGAACACTGCCCAGACATTGTCGGAGAGACTGCCGGGCGGCCGCTTGCGCAGCGCCGCCAGCACGCTCAGTTCAAGATAGAAGGTCGGAAAATCGAGCCCGATCTGGTCGCGCCAGAGTTTCAGGCAGCGAATTTCAGCGATGCGGCCCGATTCGCGGATCAGCCGGGCGTGGGCGGTGGGACACGTCTTCACCGCGCGCTTCGCACGGGCGTTCCAAAGCTCGTGCACGTCGCCCGCCATCGCCTCGCGCTTGGCGGGTACGATGTCGATGAGCACATTCCTATAGAGCAGTACGATCCCCGCATCGCGCCGCTGCGGCTCGTAGCCGAGCCGGTCCAGCAGCGCGAAGAGGCCCTCGTAGAGCCGGTCCACCGAAGCGGGGAGGTGCGGGGAGAACGAAAAGAGAAACCCGATCGGCCGCCCGGTGAGGTTGGCGGTGCCGTGCTCCGACCCTCCGACCGGATGGACGCCGAGCAGCCCCTCCCCGGCAAGCCGCCTGCCATAGCCCGCCATGTCCTCTGCGAGACCACGCAGCGGCGACAGTGGTCCATTGCCGACCGCTTCGCGGGCGAGCACGAAAGTAAGGTATTCATCTGCAGTCACGGGAGGCCCCAACCAGCCGATCCTGCCAGCCTTCTAGCCAACTCCCCGCGGCATTGCATCCTGCATCCGGTTCACCGGTGCATTTATGAACGCCGAAATTCGGGGATGGTATGAATGCATAGGGTCGGATCATGCCCGCATCGTTTCGGCGATCGCATCGATCAGCACGGTCAGGCGGCAGGGGACGAAGCGGCGTGACGGGTGGACCAGGTGGATGGGCAGCGTCAGCGTCGGCCACGAGGTGAGGATGGCGACGAGGCGTCCGGCGGCGAGATCCGGCCCGACGAGGTCGAGCGGCAGATAGGCGACCCCCGCCCCGGCGAGCGCCGCCATGCGCTCCGATCGGCATGCTGGACATCCGCTTCGGCTATGGCCTCGGCAAGGGCACCTCGATCGCCCCGGCGTGGCTGAACCTCGCCGCCTGAGACTTTCAGATCGCAACAAATAAAAGGGCGCCCGCGGGCGCCCTTCGTTCGTTGCGGCGATGGCGGCGGCCGTTACTTCGGCGCCAGCACCATGACCATCTGGCGGCCTTCGGAGCGCGGCGAGGATTCGACCTTCGCCTTGGCTTCGAGTTCGGCCTGCACCTTGACCAGCAGTTCCATGCCGATGTCCTGGTGCGCCATTTCGCGGCCGCGGAAGCGCATCGTCACCTTGACCCGGTCGCCCTCGTCGAGGAACCGGTTCACCGCCTTCATCTTGGTCTCGTAATCGTGCGTGTCGATATTCGGACGCAGCTGGATTTCCTTGACCTCGATGACCTTCTGGCGCTTGCGCGCCTCGGCAGCCTTCTTCTGCGCCGCAAACTTGAAGCGGCCCAGATCGAGGATCTTGGCGACGGGCGGTACCGAGTTTCCGGCGATGATGACGAGATCCAGACCCTGCTCCTGCGCCAAGGCGAGCGCATCGCGAGTCTTCATCGCGCCCTTGTTGACGCCTTCGGTGTCAATCAGCTGGACTTCGGGAGACGTGATGTCTTCGTTGGACTGCGGCCCATCCTTCTGGGGCGCGACAGGTCTCATGGGACGACGAATGGCTGGCAATCCTTCAGTTGTTGGTGGGGCGGCATTGCGCCGCGCCTGAAAATCGTGACTCAGGCCCGATAAGTCAACAGCCAAACAGGGTGCAAAACCGCCCAAATGCATGGAACTGCCGTGGTGTTGCCCGGTTGCGCGAAATTGGCTGCCAGGGCATGGAGGCGCAATGAGCGAAACAATTGCAGTTGGCGAGGGTGCGGCGCGCCGTGAGATCGCCGTGTTGCGGCGGCCCGGCGGCGAGCCCGGCCTGTTCTGGCTGGGCGGTTTTCGCTCCGAAATGACCGGCAACAAGGCAATGACACTCGATGCCTATGGCGCGCGGCGCGGCTTTGCCGTGACCCGCTTCGACTATTCCGGCCACGGCCAGTCGGGCGGCGACTTCTACGACGGCACGATCAGCCGCTGGCTGGAAGACGCGCTGGCCGTGTTCGCGACGACCACCGGAAAGCAGGTCGTGGTCGGCTCCTCGATGGGCGGCTGGATGGCGCTGCTGTTGGTGCGCGCACTGCGCGCCATGGGCGACGACCGCGTCGGTTCGCTGATCCTCATCGCCCCCGCGGTCGACATGACCGAGGACCTGATGCTGAAGACCTTCACCAGAAAGCAGAAGAAGGACCTCGCCGATTTTGGCGTGGTGATGGAGCCATCCGAATATGGCGACCCGTACCCGCTCACCCGCGGCCTCATCGAGGACGGCGCCAACCACCTGCTGTTCGGCCGCGGCATCACCACCGGCTGCCCGATCAACATCCTCCAGGGCGCGGCCGACCGGGACGTGCCCAAGGAACATGCGCTGAAACTGGTCCAGCACATCCTCACCGACCCCGTGACCTTCACCCTCGTCCCCGACGGCGACCACCGCCTCAGCCGCGAGCAGGATTTGCTATTGCTCGAAAAGACTCTCGACCGCGCGGTCGATGAAGCCGTGCCGCCGCAACTGACGCTGGGGATTTGAGGCGGGTTCAGTGGCACGCCTTCGGCAGGGCACCCCAAGCCCGTCCTCACCCCACAACCAGCTTCGTCAGCTGCACCCCGGCCTCATCAAAATTCCCCGGCTCCAGCCACCGCTCATACTCGACTTTGATCCGCGGCCAGTCGCAGTCCAGCATGGCGAACCACGCCGTGTCGCGGCTCTTGCCCTTGACGATCATGTGCTGGTGGAACGTGCCCTCATAGGCAAAGCCGAAACGCCGGGCGGCCCGGCGCGAGGGCTCGTTCAGCGCGTTGCATTTCCACTCGAAGCGCCGATAGCCGAGGTCTTCAAAAACATGGCGCGCCAAGAGATAGAGCGCCTCGGTCGCAAGGCGCGTCCTCGCCACGTCCGGCCCCCAGTAGACATAGCCGATCTCGATGACCCCGTGCTCGGGCACGATGCGCATCAGCTGCTGCCAGCCCCCGGCGCGGCCCGTCGCCCGGTCCACCAACGCGAAGACGATCGGGTCGGCCAGCCCCTGCTGTCCCTCGATCCATGTTCCTACCGCCTCGACCGAGGCGGGCGGATCGACCGGCAGGTAGGCAAAGCGTTCCTCGGCATCGGGCACGCTGGTCGCGGCGAACAGGTCCGCCGCATGCGCGGGCGAGAGCGGCTCAAGCTGCGCATAGGCGCCGGTGAGCGTCACCCGGCCGGGGGCTATTGCCGGGCGCGGGGTGTTCATGCGCGCTGCCGGAAAATGGCGTCGAGACCCTCGCGATAGGTCGGATAGAGCAGCTCGGTCCCGAGCGCCGCCTTGATGGCCTTGTTCGAGACGCGCTTGTTGTCGCTGTAGAAGGAGCGCGCCATTTCCGTCATCTGCGCGGTCGCAAACGGCGTGTCCGGCGGCGCGGGAACGCCCATGAGTTCGGCCGCGTAGGTGACGAGATCCTGCGGCGGCGCAGGCTCGTCGTCGCCGAGGTTGAACGTGCCGTCGAGCCGCTGTTCGGCGGCAAGCTGGGTCATCCGGCCGATATCCTCGACGTGGATGCGGTTGAACACCTGGTTCGGCTTGATGATGCGCCGCGCCGTGCCATCGCGCAGCCGGTCGAAGGCCGACCGGCCCGGCCCGTAGATGCCGGCAAGACGCAGCACGAGCAGCGGCACGCCGCGCTTTGCGGCATAATCGCGCCACTGCTGCTCGACCTCGACGCGCACCTGCGAGCGTGCATTGAGCGGGCGCGTCGGTGCGCTCTCATCGACCCATGCGCCGCCGAAATCGCCATAAACGCCGACGGTCGAAAAATAGCCGAGCCACTCAAGGTCTTTGGCCGCATCGAGCGTTTCGCGATGAAAGTCGAGCGCCGGGTCGCCCCGCTCATCGGGCGGGATCGACAGGATGACGTGCGAGGCGCGTTTCAAATCCTCGTCCAGTGTCCTGCCCGGAGACTGGCCGTCGAAGATGTGCAGCCGGTAAGCGGCATCGGCGAACGCCTCGGCGTTGTCGAGATTGCGCCGCGTGCCGGCGATCGGAATATCGGTGTCGATGCTGGAATGAATGGCGCGCGCCGTAGCGAGCGAGGAATATCCCATGCCGAAGAAAAAGACGTTCATTGTGCCTGCCACGCCTCGTGGTTCGACAGGCTCACCACGCAGCTACCGGGAAATCGCGGAGGACCTCATGCAACCACCTGAGCGCTCCATTCCTGTCGCACATTGATGTCGGCCTCGCCGGGCAAAAACGCAAGCCTCAGACGCTCCGCAGCGTCCGCACCGGCCAGCCGCCGCACCGCCCACACCGCCGCGCCGCGGATCAGCGGATCGGCATCGGCAAGACGCGCCTCGGCCCCGGCCAGCAGCGAAGCATCGCCGCTGTTGCCCACCGCGATCAGCACATTGCGCAAAAACCGCGCGTACCCGATGCGCTTGATCGGCGAGCCCGCGAACAGCGCGCGAAACCCGGCATCGTCGAGCGCCACGAGATCGGCCAGCGCCGGGGCGCGCAGCTCGTCGCGGGCGCGCAGTTTTGCCTCGTGCGAAACCGAGGCGAACTTGTTCCACGGGCACACCGCGAGGCAGTCGTCGCAGCCATAGATGCGGTTGCCCATCGGCACCCGGAACTCGAGCGGGATCGGCCCCTTGTGCTCGATGTTGAGATAGCTGAGGCAGCGCCGCGCATCGAGCTGGAACGGCGCGGGAAAGGCGTTGGTCGGGCACACATCGAGGCACTTGCGGCAGCTGCCGCAGCTTTCCTCATGCGCCTCGTCCGCCGGCAGTTCGGCATCGGTGAAGATCGCGCCGAGGAACAGCCACGAGCCGAAGCCGCGCGACACCAGCACCGTGTGCTTGCCCTGCCAGCCGAGCCCCGCCGCTTCCGCCAGCGGCTTTTCCATCACCGGCGCGGTATCGACAAACACCTTCACCGCCGCGCCCGTGCGGCGCGACAGCAGCCCTGCAAGTTCTTTCAGCCGACCCTTGATGATGTCGTGATAGTCGCGATTGCGCGCATAGACCGAAATGGTGCCGTTGCTGCGCTCACCGAGTGTCGCCATCGGGTCGCTGTCGGGCCCGTAGTTCACCCCCAGCATGACGATGGACTTCGCCTCGGCCCAGAGCACGTTCGGCGCAGCCCGGCGGTCCGCCGTCTCGCCCATCCACTCCATCCCATCCTGCCAGCCGGCACGCAGCGCAGCATCGAGCTTTTCGCCGAGATCCGGCCGCGCATCGGCGCGCGTTATGCCGAAGGCCTCGAACCCAAGCGCTTTGGCGCGGGAGCGCAGTTCCTCAACAACAGCGCCAACCCCGCCCCCGGTTTCATTCTCGCGCAAGCGGGAACCCACGGCAGCATCACTGCGTCCCCGCTTGCGCGGGGATGACACACCGGAGGATGGGAGCGGCCGGCGGCCGGCCGGCATCGCTAGAAATCCAGGTCCGCATACCCCGACGCGGCCGGCAATCCCGCGATGCGGTCGCTCAAGAGGCTCCGGAAGGCCGGGCGGGATTTGATGCGGGCGTACCACTGGCGGGTTTCGAGCGAGGCGTCCCAGGCGACATCGCCGGTATAGTCGAGCGTCGACAGGTGCGCCGCGAGCGCGAAATCGGCCAGCGTCATCACGTCCCCCGCCAGCCAGTGGCGGGTGGCGAACAGCCAGTTGAAGTACAAGAGGTGCTCGGTGAGGTTGGCCTTGGCGACCCGCAGCACGCCCGGCTCGGGCGTCGCGCCGCGGCGGTCGCGCTTGACCACCTTTTCCTCGAACACGTAGCGCGTCACTTCATCGTTGAGCTTGATCAGCACCCAGTCGAGCAGCCGCCACATCTCGGCACGCTCGTTGGCATGGGCCGGGAACAGGCCCGCCACCGCGCTCGGCGACCAGCGTTCCTCGATGGCGTGAATGATGGCGAGAATGCCCACCACCGGCGGATCGGCATCGTTGATGAGGATGGGCCCGCGGGCCGATGGATCGAGCTCGAGATAGGCCGGCTCGCGCAGCCAGGGCTTGCCCTCTTCAAGCTCCAGCGGCACGCCATATTCAGCGCACATGAGCCTGACAAGCCGCGATTGCGGGTCGAGACGGTGTTGCAGAAGCCTTGGCATCGTGCCCTTTCGATCCTTGGCGCTTCCATGCAAATCGGGCTAGAAGCGGCCCGCCCGAGCCGGAAGGTTCCCGGCGATGGATAGGAGATCAGATGAACGGCGATCAAGGTCTTTTTGTGCCACTGATCCTTGGGATTGTCGAAGGGCTTACTGAATTCCTTCCAGTCTCTTCAACCGGCCACCTGCTGCTGCTCGGACATTTCCTCGGTTTCAACAGCCCGGGCCGCACCTTCGAGGTGCTGATCCAGCTCGGCGCCATCCTCGCAATTGTCGCCGTTTACTTCCACCGCCTGGTGCAGCTCGCCCGTGACGCCATCGCGCGAAAACCCGGCGCGCTGCGCTTCATCGGCGGCGTCGTGCTCGCCTCGCTGCCGGCAGCGCTGGCCGGCGTGCTGCTGCACGATTTCATCAAGAACGTGATCTACGAATCGCCGATCGTCATCTGCGTCATGCTGATCCTGGGCGGCATCGTGCTGCTCTATGTCGATCAGTTGAAGCTCACGCCAAAATACACCGACATCTACGAGTATCCGCCGCTGCTGTGCCTCTATATCGGGCTGTTCCAGATGCTGGCGCTGGTCCCCGGCGTGTCCCGCTCGGGCGCCACCATCGTCGGTTCGCTCCTGCTCGGCACCGACAAGCGCAGCGCCGCCGAATTCACCTTCTTCATCGCCATGCCGATCATGGCCGGCGCCTTTGGCTACGATCTCATCAAGAATCGCGAGCTCATCACCTCGGAACTCGGCATCGCCGTCGCGGTGGGCTTTGCCGCGGCGCTGGTGACGGCGTTCTTCGTCGTGCGGCACCTGCTCGACTATGTGTCGAAGCACGGCTTTGCGGTGTTCGCCTACTGGCGCATCTTCGTCGGCGCCATCGGCCTGTGGGGCGTGCTGCTGTTCAAGTGACCGACCCAGCGGGGTCTGGCTCAGCGCGGTGAGCCGGATCAAGCCGGCTGGCGGTCGAACTGGCCGTTGCGGCGGAAGCGCCAGAGGTAGGCGGGCAGCACCGCGCCCATCGCCGTCGGCTCGACACCGAGGCCGGAAAGCGTGCGCTTTTCCTTGATCGCGGCATCGGAAACCACGCCGTCGGCGCCCAGCATCTCGACCTGGTCGCCGGTCACCAGCGGATCGAACCACAGGATCGAGAACGGCACCGCCAGCAGCTTGGCGACACCGGTGGGAACCGGCACCAGCGGGTTGCGTCGGTTGGCATCGCGCAGCACGCGCTCATACAGTTCCCTGACGGTCCGCACTTCCGGCCCGCCGAGTTCATAAACTTTGCCCGGCTTGCCCGCCCCGCCGATCAGCGCCCCGATCGCATCGGCCACATCGCCCACATAGACCGGCTGGAACCGCGATTTCGCGCCCACCACCGGCAGGATGGGGAAGAACCTCGCCATCGTGCCGAGCTTGTTGAAGAACGTGTCGTCCTGTCCGAAAATCATCTGCGCGCGCACGATCTGCGCATCCGGATAGGCTGCCGCAACCGCCTCTTCGCCCAGCGCCTTGGTGCGCAGATACGCGCTCGGGCTCTCGGTATCGGCGCCCAGCGCCGACAGGTGCACCAGCTTTTCGACACCCGCCGCCTTCGCCGCCTCGGCGACGTTCTTCGCGCCCATCACATGGACGGCGCGGAACCGGTTGGGCCCGCGTTCGAACCCGATGCCGACAAGGTTCACCACCACATTGGCGCCTGCCACGGCGCGGACCACCGAATCGGCATTGCGCACATTGGCCTGGATCGGGGTGACCTGCCCGACGCTGCCGAGCATGCGCACATGGCCTGCAAGGTCCGGCCGCCGCACCGCAACGCGGATGCGGAACCCCTTTTTCGCCAGAACCTGCACCAGCTGCGTGCCGACGAAACCGGAGCCTCCGAAAACGGTCACGAGCGTATTTGCATTGTCCATCTGGCGGCGGGCTCCCAACAAATCCGCCCGCTTCTAGCGCCTCGGCCCGCGACATGTCGAGTGGTCCGCACAACAACCACCGAACCGCGATTGACAGGATCACCCCCATCCACTAGGTGAACGGCGCCCATCGGATTGCCCTGGTGGCGGAATTGGTAGACGCGCACGGTTCAGGTCCGTGTGTTTAACGACGTGGAGGTTCGAGTCCTCTCCAGGGCACCACGGCACCAGCCGTAGCGTTGATTTTGCTAACCCCTTAGCCTCCCTGAGGTTTTCGCGCACCCGACTGCCACACACGGGTGTCTCGCATGGTCCTCAGAATGTCTCGTCCTACACGGCGCTCCGGCTCCACCTTCTC
>DAORUH010000073.1:0-15006 GCA_035433065.1 Devosia sp.
AGTCCCGCGCGGCCGTGGTTCCCTGAGCACGATCGGCAAGGCTGGGAGCGCGTGGGGCCTCTCAGGCGCGGCATCGAACGGCGGCAATCCGTCATCGGGAGAGAATACATGACTGTCGCTTTTGTGGCGCGCGGCGATACTGCGAACATGATCCGGCGCGTCGTCGCGAAATTGGCGCCCGACGCCATCGTGAGCGAACGCTTCGAGGACCTCATCCCGGATCTGCACAGGATCGACGGCCTCACCATCGGCGCGACCGACTATGACAGCACTGTCATTGGCCACCTGAAGGAAAAGGCGCCGAAGCTGCGCTGGATGCAGGCGCTTTCCTCCGGCGTCGACCACCATCTCGACGTGGGCCTGCCGGCGGGTGTTGCACTCACCAGCGGCTCGGGCGCGCACGCGCCGGCCTGCGCCGACCACGCGCTGGCGCTGACGCTGTCGCTGCTCCGCCAGCTCAACACGTTTCGCGACGAAGCGGTAAAGACCCACTGGATGGAGTGGGCAAGCCTGCCGCCACAGCGTTCGCTCGGGCGCGCCCGTTGCCTCGTGCTCGGCTATGGCCCGATTGGTGCCGCGGTGATGAACCGCCTGCTCGGTTTCGACGCCAGGGTGACCATCGCGACGCGCTCAAAGATCGATCTGCCGGCCAACGTCGCGCACTGCCTTCTCGCCAATCTCGACAGCGCCATGCCGAGCGCCGATATCGTCATCGCCTGCCTGCCGCAGGCCCCCGAAACCACCGGCCTGCTGAACCGCAGGCGGCTGGCCGCGCTGCCCAAGGGTGCGCTGATCGTCAACATCGGCCGCGGCAGCCTGATCGATGAGGAGGCCATGATCGAACTGCTCGAGAGCGGGCACCTCGGCGGCGCCGGCCTCGACGTCACCGCTGTCGAACCGCTCCCGGCCGGGCACAAGCTCTGGCAGCTCCCCAACGTCGAGATCACCCCGCACGTCGCCGGCCGCGGCAACCTCACCCAGCCGCTGCTCGAAGAGATCCTCACCGAAAATCTGCGCCGCTTCCTCGCCGGCGAAAAGCTGATGAACCTCGCCGCCACAGGCCCGGTCGAAGGCCGCCACTAACCGCTGCAGACGGGCGGCGAGGCGTGCTCGCCGCCCGTCCGAGACTACTTGCCCGAAAACCGGTGTCCCGGCAGACCGGCGACGCCGACATCGAGCGCAAAGAGGCTACCTGCGAGAGGCTGTTCGGCGCGCTGCTCGGGCGTGAGGCCGATGGAAGCAGACGTGACATAGAGCGTGCTGAGATCCGGCCCGCCGAAGGCCGGACACGTCGGGTTCTGCACCGGAAGGCGGATGGAGCGCAGCAGCTCGCCGGTTGGCGCGTATCGCGCAACGGTCCAGCCCGAGAAATGGGCGATCCAGAGGCAGCCTTCCGCATCGACAACGGCGCCATCGGGGATGCCGGCCAGCGCGTCGCCCTCGGCAAACACCCGCCGGTTGGCGATGGCGCCCCTCGCTGCATCATACTCCCACGCCCAGACGACCCGTGCAAAGCTGTCGCCGTGATACATGGTCCGGCCGTCGGGGCTCCAGCACAGCGTGTTGGACAGCACCATGCCCTCGGCCCTGCGGCTCACGTTCATGTCGCCGTCGAGGCAAAACAGCGCGCCCACCGGCTGCCGGCCGGGGCCGGTCATGCTCCCCGCCCAGAATCGGCCCGCGGGATCGACGCGTCCGTCGTTGAGCCGGTTGCCCTCGGGCTCACCGGCAATGTCGATGATGCGGCACGGCGTGATCGCGCCCACATCGTAGATGGCGAAGCCCGATTTCAGCGCGGCCACAAGGCCGCCCCCTTCTCGCAGGCCGATCGAGCCGACTGGACCGTGGGTCGGCCACGATGTGTCCTCGCCCGTCGCCGGATCGAACCGGTGGATCGCGGGAGCGAGGCAATCGACCCAGTAGAGATGGCCGCCCTGCTCGTCCCAAACGGGGGACTCGCCCAGCGCGGCCCCCGCCTCAAGCACGCATTCGATCATGGGGCCGCATGCCCGGCGCCGACGCCGACGCCCACAATGCGGGTGCGGGCCGCGGAACGCGGGCCCACGCCCGTCACCCGGTCAAGGATGGGTCCGGCGACCTCCGTGGGGATGGCATCGCCGCGCCACGCGACATGGCCGTCCGGCCGCACCAGCACCATGCGGCGCTCATAGACCTGGGCCACGGACTGGTCGGCGATCTCATGCACATCGAGCGGCATGCCGCGCACGCCCGCGGCATCGACCAGCGGTGCCACATCGGCCGCAGAGCCACCAAAGCACAGCAGCGCAAAGTTGCGTCCGAACAGATCGAGCGTCGAGCGGCCATCAGACAACCAAGCGTGCGGCGCGCGCGAGCCGGGGCGACTGGTCTGCACGTAGTCGAACTTGTCGTCCACGGGCGTCGGCGTTCCGTCGCTGACGACGATCGGCGACGGATCGTACATGTAGCCGAGGTGGATGCCGAGCCGGTTCCAGCCCTTCACGCCATCGTACTTTGGGGCAAGCGCGGCACGCAGGCCGGCGCGTGCTGCATCGCCGAGCGGCCCCTCCTCATCGATATGCGGGCAGCGCGTTTCCTCGACCAGGCGATGAAACTGCCGCGTCGCTTCCTCGACCGTGCGATGACCGCAGGGCCGCCGCTCGATGTCGTAGCTGTCGAGCAGCGCCGGCGCGGCCCAGCCCTTGAGCACGGCCGCCAGCTTCCAACCGAGATCCATCGCATCCTGCATGCCGGTATTCATGCCCAGTCCGCCATTCGGCGGATGAGCGTGGCAGGCATCGCCGGCGATGAACACGCGGTCATCCTGATACCGGTCGGCCGTGATCGAGCGCCGCGTCCACGGCTTGCAGGCCTCGATGGTGAAGGCAAAGTCGCGCCCGGTGAACTCGCGGACCACCGCGGCAGGATCGACACTCGACGCGTCGGTTACCCCATACAGGAGCACGCGCCAAAGTTCGCGCCCATCGACCGCCATGCAGGTCGCCCAGACCCCATCCGGCTTCAGGAAAATGTAGCGGCCCGCGGGCCCCTTGTCGTGAACGGAGAGAAACTCGGTGGAGCGGAACTCGATACTGGCCGACTGATCTATTAAGGCCTGCCCGCGCATCTGGATGCCAAGAGCTTCCCGGACGCCGCTGTCCACGCCATCGCAGCCGACGAGATAGTCCGCCTCGAAAACGACCTCCTCCCCGGTCTCAAGATTCCTGACGCGGGCCGAGACCCCTCCGTCGTCCTGCACAAAACTCTCAAGCCGGTGGCGATGCAGCAGCTTCGTGGTCGCGAAGGACAGCGCAAAATCCTGCCAGATCGGATCGAACCACGTCTGCGGACAATGCCCCTGATGCTCCGGGCTGACCGCGCTCGGCTCGACCGTGTCCATGGTGAACATCTTGGCCCGCGAGATTTCGTGACCTGCAAGCGTCGTGAGAAAGACGTTGTCGAGCGGATAGTCGCCGGGGAACCCCCAGTTCTTGATGCGATCGACGATGCCGAAGCGCCGCGCGATCTCCATCGTCCGGACGCCGATCTGCATCAGCCGCGGCGATCGGGTCCACGGACCGTTCTGCTCAATGATGATGCAGGGAACGCCCCGCCATCCGAGATCGGCGGCAAGCCCCAGCCCGACGGGGCCGCTGCCGACGATGAGGACCGGGGTGCGGTGCGCGGCCGGTGCGTTCTTGGTCAATTCGAAAGTCTCCGCTCAGCGCTGACGGGAGGGCTCGCCGGTGCCCCGGAGGAAGCTGACGTTCATCGGATTGAACAGCTCGGGCACCTCGAAATGCCCCCAGTGCCCAACCTTGTCGATCACCTCAAGCCGGCTCCCCGGGATCAGGTCCGCGACCGCCTTCGCGTCCTTGTAGTCGGCCTCATTGTCGTTGTTGCCGCCGATGACAAGCGCCGGCGCCGAGATTTCCGCCCACCTGTCGAGGGGGATGACGTTCTTGGCGCGCACGTCGGGCTCCTGCAGCACCAGAATGTTCTGCATGGCCTTCTGCATCTCGGGGAGCCGGTAGAAGGCGAGCCGCGAGGCGATGATGTCATCAAAGAGCGACGACCGGTCGTAGACCAGCCGTTCAAGCACATTCTTCACCGAGTCCCAGGTCGGGCTCGCCGCGGCGGCCTGGCGGGAGGCTTTGATCCGCGCCATGCGGACTTCATCGACATTGTGCCCGGCGGGAGCGACGAGGGTGATCTTGTCGGTGCGCTCTGGGTAGTCGATGGCGAAACGCGCCGCCACCCAGGCGCCGAGCGACACGCCGAGAATGGACGCCTTCTGCGCGCCGATGGCATCGAGGAACGCCACGAGGTGCTCGACATAGTCGCCGATCTCATAGGGACGATCGGGCTTGTCGGTATAGCCGGTGCCCAGCATGTCGATGGCATAGCAGTCGAAGTGCTCGGCATGCGGCCCGAGATTGTTGCAGAACGTCTCGGCCTGGCTGGCGGTGCCGTGCAGCATCACCAGCACGGGCTTCCCCGCCTCACCGGCGTGCAGAACGCGTGTGCGCACACCACCGGCGTCGATCCAGCGCTGCTCGAACGCCACGCCCCGCAACGACGACCAGATGCTTCTGAAGGCCTGCCCTTCGCTCGCAGTCACTTCCAACATGGGCCGCCGTCTCCGTATTTCTCATTGTAAAATGATGTTGCTTAGTGAGAAAATGTATTGGATGGCATTGATGTGTCAAGCCGTTTTCCTGCCTCTCGGCTGGTCGGCAGGGCGTTTGTGAAGGATTTTGGCCGCGCGAGGCGGAGCATACGCCGATCAGCTGGCGTCGCCGCGCGGCCGGATTTGCGCCGGGGAGAACGGCGCAGTGCAGCAGCGCTGGGCCGTGACCCAGCGCTGGCGAGGTTCAGATCAGACCGACCTGCTTGTAGAATGCACCCATCGTCGCGAACCGGTGCACGCCGGGCGCGGTGGTTTCGGCGTTGAGGAACTTCCGGCGCGCCTCGCGCATCGGCCGGAATGATCCTGGCACGATTTCGACCATGGCGCCGAAGCCGTTCGGCCCGTCGAAATAGGTGATCGGAAATCCGTCATTCTCCGGGATGACGGAATACACGCGCTCAAGACCCTGCTCTTCGAGCTTCTGCCACGCGGGCGGGCAGTCATCGACAAGGTACGCAAGGTGCTGCAGGCCCTCGCGCCCCGAACCGATGAACTCACTGTAGGGCGAGGGGCCATCGTTGCGCTGGCTGATGATCTCGATTTCGAGGTCATCGCTCGCATAGCCAATGGCGATGCTGATATCGACATTGGTCCGCTGGCCGCGGTGCACGGTGTTCGGATTGACGACCTGATCGAAACACAGGAACGAACGGATGTCGGCGACCCGCATCCATTCTTCCATCGCGGCATCGATGTCGCGTACGACGAACCCGATCTGCGCGAGGGGGCCGAGCCCGCCTCTGTTCGGCAAACTGATCACTGCTCTGGTCCTGATTTGATGGCTCGCGGCACGAGGCGAAGCCTGCGTGCCGCGATGACGTGCTGTTGCCGCGTTCAGACGGCTGCGGGCTTGGGAACCTGCCCGGTGATGGCGCTGTAGGAAATGAACTTTGCCCCGCCGGTTGCCGGCGCACCGCCCTCGATGCCACTGACAACCAAAACCCGCGACGGCATCACCGACGGCCGAAGCTGCGCTTCGTTCGGCACGAAGACCCGATAGCGGCCACCAGCGGACGCCTGACGGTCCCACGCGAAGGCGACGAGGTCGCCAGCTTCAAGCGGCAGGTCCGCCGCGCTCGCCGCTGCGCCGCTGCCGATTTCGGTCAGCATCATCGTCTGCGTCTTCGACGTATCGAGCGCCGGCGTCATCGGCATGCGTTCCGTGCCGGAGCGCTCGCGCAGGCCGGCAAGCGCCAGCAGCGGATCCGAAATATTGTAGAGCGCGAGATACCTCGGCTCGGCCGCACTCGACGTCGGGGTGAAGCGCTGGGCCGACTCGACACCTGGGATGACGACCACGTCCCCGAGGTGCTTGTCGGTGTACCACGCGTTATAGTCCTGATCCTGCCCGTCAAACGGCGCGGTCAGCACGAAGAGCACATTGTTGGTCATACGATTCCCCTGCGCGATCAATCGACGCGACTTGTTGCGCTCGCCCCGCTCAGGATGTGCTGAGCGGCGACGTAGCCGAAGGTCATTGCCGGGCCGAGCCCGGTGCCACCGCCCGGATAGGCGCCGCGGAATGCGTGCGCCATATCACTGCCTGCCGCGTAGAGGCCGATGATCGGCTCGCCCTGCGCATCGAGCACGCGCGCTGCAGCGTCCGTGTTGACGCCCATCATCGTGCCGTAGTCGCCAAGGTGCAGGCGAACGGCGTAGAAGGGACCGTCGGCGATCGGACCAAAGTTCGGGTTCGTGCAGCCGCGGTCGCCGAGGAAGCGGTTGAGCGCGTTCTCGCCCTTGCCGAACTCGGTGTCCCTGCCACCCTTCGCATCTTCGTTCACCCGGCCCACGGTGTTCAGCAGCGCGGCGGCATCGATGCCCAGCAGCCTTGCCAGCGCGGGAATGGTCGGCGCTGAAATCAGGTAGTCGCGCCACATGCCGCGCCAGAACGGCATTGGAGCAGGGCGAACCGGCCCCATACCGTATCGCCTCAACGCCGTGTGATCGCAGATCAGATAGGCAATCGGCTGCCCGTCGCGCATCGCGCGCTCGATCATCGCCTCGCCGAATTCCACATACGAGTTTGCTTCGTTGACGAAGCGCCGGCCGGCCTGGTTGACGGCAATGAAGCCGGGCTTCGTGCGCTCCACGAAGTGCGGCGTGACGACCACCCCGCCCTTCTGCGGCACGAGAGACACGGGCGTATAGACCGCCGGATTGCTCACCTCACGGCAGGCCGTTGCACCATGGGCAACGGCGAGACCCACGCCGTCACCGGCATTGGTCTCAAGCATCAGCGACAGCGTGACTCCATCCGGTCCTCGCCGAACGCTGCGGCGCACCAGTTCCTGTTCGGCAGGCACGCCGCCCGTCGCGAGGATGACGCCACGCCGCGCCCGGATCGTGGTCGCGACGCCTTCATGCCGGACGAGAACGCCAGCCACGCGGCCGCCCTCGACCAGCAGCGCCTCGATGGGAGACGACAGCCGGAACGACACGCCGCTATCGCGCGCCACCTTCATGAGTCGCCCGACAAGCGCGTTGCCGCCGGTGAGCCGCGTGCTGCGACCGCGGAACACCATATCGAAGCCGTAACGGAGGATGAGCTTCGCCACATAGGAGGCAGAGGTAAAGCTCCGCGTCATCTTGAGGAAATGTTGCAGGTCCACTCCGCCCAGCATCATGCCGCCGAACAGCGTCATCTGCGGCAGCGGCCGGCGCAGCAGGCCGAGCTGGTCGCCGAGCATCTTTCCGTCCATCGGAACGCTCGCGAGCGAGCGTCCGCCCGAACTCGACGCGCCCGGCACCGCAAGGCGGTAGTCCGGCTGCGATGGATTCACCAGTTCGACCGCGCCGATCGCTTCGAGCGCCGCGACCATCTTCGGCCCGTTGGCTAGGAAGGCCGAGACAAGAGCCTCGTCGAAGCGAGGGCCCATCAGGTCTTTGAGGTAGGTCTTCGCGTCGCCCGCCGGATCGGCAACGCCGCCACGCGCCGCAACCGGGCTGCCCGGCACCCAGATCACCCCGCCGGACCGCGCCGCCGTACCGCCGATGTGTGGCGTCTTCTCCGCCACGATCACCGACAGCCCTGCCGCACGCGCCAGCACCGCCGCGGTCAAGCCGCCCGCGCCGGCCCCGGCGACAAGCACGTCGCACTCAATCTCCGAACCCCGGCCCATTCAGTCACACGTTGAAAGCACACACTAAATTTGGCCCGACCGTACCCGTTCGAACAGGCGTCTTCAAGAAGCTTTTTTGCAAAGATCAACGAGATTTCTTATATTGAAACATGACAGGTGCTCGGTCGCGAGGGAAACTGGGCCGAATTCCAACCTGGGCGCCAGACACGGCGCACCCCCAACATTGATGATCAAGGCTACCCCATGACCGAACGTTTCAGCAGCAAAGTTGCGATAGTGACCGGAGCGGGGTCGGGCATCGGCAAGGCAACGGCGCTGGCCTTCGCCAGAGAAGGCGCCCGCGTCGTGGCCGCCGATCTCGATATCGATGGCGCGACCGCGACGGCAGATGCCATTGCCGCGCTCGGCGGCACGGCGACGGCCGTCGCGTGCGACGTGGGCGTGGCGCGCGACGTCGCCGGCGCGGTCGATACCGCGATTGCCTCGTTCGGACGGCTCGATGCCCTGTTCAACAGCGCCGGCATCAACGGCCCGCAGAAGACCATGCTGGTCGACCTCGATGAAGAGGCCTTCGACCGGGTGATGCGCGTCAACCTCAAGGGCACCTGGCTCGGCATCAAGTATGCCATCCCCGCGATGCTCGCCATCGGCGGCGGCAGTATCGTCAATGTCGCCTCCAACATGGGACTGGTGTCGCAGCGCTATGTCGGCCCCTACGCTGCGTCGAAGCATGGCGTTGTCGGCCTGACCAAGACGGCGGCCATCGAGTACGGACAGCAGAACATCCGCGTCAACGCCGTCTGCCCGGGCGCCATCGCCACGCCCCTGTTGGACAAGTTCATCAACTCGTTCGAGCCGGCGGAATGGCAGAAGCGGCTGCAGGCCAACTATCCCGCGACGGGCCGCCTCGGGACCCCCGATGAAGTCGCCGAGGTCGTGCTGTTCCTGTGCTCGGATGCCGCCTCCAATATCCACGGCGTCGCCCTGCCGATCGATGGCGGTTTCACGGCGCAATAGCGGGCAGCCCTGCCCCACCGGCGGGCGATGAACTGACGCCCGCCCCGGCGCGGGGAACACGAGGTCGACATCCATGACAACGATCAACACCGTAACGGGCAGCGTCCAACCACAGGATCTCGGCGTGACGCTGCTGCACGAGCACCTGTCGATCGGCTTGCCCGGATGGGAGACTGACGGATTTCGCTCAACGCAGCGCTCGGCCATCATCGAGCGCTGCGTCTCCGTCGCCGGCGAACTCGTGGCAAACGGCATCCGCACCATCCTCGACCCATGCGCCAACGATATCGGACGCGACGTTGAGCTGATGGCCGAAGTCTCGGCGCGCTCCGGCCTCAACATCGTCTGCGCGACCGGGCTGTTCAACGATGTGGCGGGCGGGTCGGCCTACTGGCGCTCCAAGATGGCCAAGCTCGAAGACCCGCGCCAGCTTGTGCCCTACCTCGCGGAGCTGCTCATCAACGAGATCACCGAGGGCGTCGGCGCCACCGGCATCCGCGCCGGTGTCATCAAGGTCGCCACCGGCTTCGACAGGATCACGCCATACGAACGGCTGGTGTTCGAGGCCGCGGCCCGTGCCGCCATCGAGACCGGCGTGCCGATTACCACGCACACCGAATGCGGGGTGCTCGGGCGCGAGCAGCAGGCCCTCCTGACCAGCCACGGCGTACCGGCCGATCGCATCATCATCGGCCATTCCTGCGGCAGCACAGAACCCGGCTATCATGCCGACATCGTGGGGGCTGGATCGTTCGTCGGCTTCGACCAGTTCGGCTACGAAGGCGGCCGCTGGCCTCGGGACGAACAGCGCCTTGAGGCCCTCGGATCGCTGTTCAAAAGCGGCGCTCGCCGCCGCTTGGTAATCGCGACCGACAATGTTATGTGCGTCCGGGGCGCGCCCTATCCGAACAAGCCACAGACCGATCCATCAAAGATTGCAGCCCGGACACTTCGGGTGCTGACATACGTGTTTCCCTACCTCCGCAGCCTCGGGGTATCGGAAGAACATCTTTCGAGCATACTGATCGACACGCCGCGAAACCTTCTAACCCCTGGGGCATGATCTTGGTCAAAGTACTGAAGAAGGCCCTGTCCCTCGTCGAACTGCTCGCCAAGAGCGAGAACGGTGAGCGCATCACCGATCTCGGCAATACGCTCGCCCTCGACAAGGCGACGATCTATCGGCTGCTCAAGACGCTCAAGGATGAGGGTTACGTCAGCCAGGAGAAAGACACCGGCCGCTACGCGCTGTCGGCCAAATTCTGGTACATCGGCTCGCAGACCGTCGGCCGCCGGACGCTGGCCGAGATTGCCCGTCCGGTGATGAAGTCGGTATCGGCGGCGAGCGGCAACACCGTCTATGTCGCGCTGCTGATCGGGCACGAGGCCGTCATCTTCGACAAGGTCGAGGTGGAACACCCCTATCGCGCCCCGCCCACCGTCGGCGCCGCGCTGCCGCTCTACGCGGGTGCCTCGGGCAAAGCGATCCTCGCCTACCAGTCCGACGCGTTCATTGCCGAGATCGCGAAAGCCATCACGCCACTGACGCCGCATACGCTTGCCGACGAACCGTCGCTGCGCGCCGATATCGAGCGCACCCGCGCGGCCGGATTTGCCATCAACCACCAGGAACTGCGGCTGGGCGTCTCCGGCGTCGCGGCACCCATCCGGTTCAGCGACGGCGAGGTCAGGGCATCGATCGCCATGTCCGGCATGAGCGAGAGCATCGAGCCCAAGATCGCCGAATGGAGCACAGCCCTGCTGGCCGCCGCCCGGGAGATCACCGAGCGGCTGGGTGGCGCGCAGAAGCCCTTCTGACGCGAGAGCGTGAGGCGAACCGCAAGGCTCGCCTCTGCGGTTTAGTCCTATGCAGACTCGGGCAGCATCTGCCCCCGCTCCATGATGAGCATGCGATCCGCGAACTCGCGGGCGATGTCGAGATGCTGCTCGACGATCACCACCGCCGTGCCGCTGTTCGCCCACTTCCTGAGGAACTGCAGGATGCTCGGCAGCAAGGCCTGCGCCAGACCCAGCGATGGCTCGTCGCAGAGCAGCACCTTCGGCTGCGCCACGAACGCCTGACCCAGCGCCAGCATCTGCTGCTGGCCGCCGCTCAGGTCGCGGCCATAGTTCCGGCGCTTCTCATCGAGGATCGGGAAGACGGCGAAGATGTCCTGCACCGCTTGCTCGAACCCGTCCTTGCCCAGCGCCTTGCTAGCCCCCAGTCGGAGGTTGTCGAAGACGCTCATCTCCGGGAAGATCCGGTGGCCGTCCAGCACCAGCCGCAGCCCGGCCTTCACGCGGTCCTCCGGCGACGTTTTCGTCACCTCCCGGCCGGCGACCGAGACGCTCCCGCTGTCGGCTGAGATGAAGCCTCCGACCGTGCGCAGCAGGGTTGATTTTCCCGCGCCGTTCTCGCCGCCGATCAGCAGCACCTCGCCGGGCGCGACGTCAAAGCTGATGCCGTGAAGGACTGGGACGGTGCCGTAGCCGGAAACAAGATTGTTGATGCTAAGCATTTCGAGCCTTCACGAACATATGTTTGGCCGCCGGGTTCGAGGCGATCTCGGCGGGCGCTCCGGTCGCGACTACCCGCCCCGTATCGAGCACGGTGATCCGGTCGGCAATGCCGAGCACCAGGTCAAGGTCGTGCTCAACGAGGATGATGGTCGTGCCCAGTGTATCGCGCAGATATTTCAGCAGTTCCGAAAACCTGACGCGCTCTTCGGGAGACAGACCCGCCGCCGGTTCGTCCAGCAGCAGCACGTCGGCATTCTGCAGCACGACGCGCATGACTTCGACGAGACGCCGCTGGCCGTGCGGCAGCCATTCCGCGCTCTGCGTGTCGAGCCGGCCCTTCAGGGCGCCGGCCCTTTTCTTCAGCTGGGCATCGACGTTCGGATTGGCGTCGAGACCGACGCGCAGATTGTCCCAGATGGAAAAGAACGAAAACACCCGCGGCGTCTGGAAGGTCCGGCCAATGCCCAGCCGCGCAATCTGGCTGGCCGACAGCCGCGTGATCTCTGCGTCCTTGATCGACACTGTGCCGCCGCTCAGCCGGCTGAAACCGGAGAGGACGTTCAGCAGGCTGGTCTTGCCCGAACCGTTCGCGCCGATGAGGCCGTGGATTTCGCCACGACGAATGTCGAGATCCACGCCATCGAGGGCAACGACGCTGCCGAAGGTCTTGGACCCGCCGCGGACCTTGACTACGACATCACCCGCCTGCGTCACCGGCTTGCCAACGGCAGCGGGAACCAGGTCGTCGGCGATCATGCGGTCGAGCCGCAAACCCCCATCGGGCGTGGCGTGCCGGCGCTTGATCCGCCACTTTTCGAACGAGCCGACAATGCCGTCCGGGAACAGCAGCACCACCGCCAGTGTCACCGCGCCGTAGGCGAGGAGCCGGTAGTCGAGGAACTGCGCGAAGACAACGTTGGGCAGGAAGTAGAGAATGATGATGCCGAGTATTGGCCCGAGGATCTGGCCGCGTCCGCCCACCACGATGGCGAAGAAGAAGAGCATCGACAGATCGAGGCTGAACGCGGACGGGGTCACAAAGCCCACGATCGGCAGATACATGACGCCGGCAAAGCCGATACCGATGGCCGTCACGATAAACGCGACCGAGCGCATGACGCCCGGGCTGATGCCCAGCGCCATCGCGGCCTCGGGGCTCGCGGCAGCGACGCGCATCCGGCGACCGAACCGCGTTCTGCGCAAGGCGTAGTGGAAACACAGGACCGCGATGCCGAAGCAGGTGATGACGATCGACAGGTAGGAGGCGCCGAACAGACCGGCATTGGTCAGCTGCGGCACCGAAACGATGATGCCGTTGATGCCGTTCGTCCAGTCATTGAGGATGACGACAACCTGCGGAAAGACGATCGCGGCGCTCAGCGTCACGAAGCCCAGGTGGAAGTTCTGCACCCGAAGCGCCGGCAGCGCAAAGATGATGCCGCCGATCAGCGCCCCCACCAAGCCCATGCCGACCGCGAAGATCCACGGCATCTGGTACAGCCCGAAGGCCATGGCCGCAGCATAGGCCCCGAGTCCGAAGATCGCCCCCTGCCCGAACGACGCCTGTCCGGCGTCGACGAGGAGCACGTTCTGCAGCACTGACACGCTCGCATAGAGGATCAGGATCTGCAGCGTCTGGGTCCAGTAGGGATTGCCGACAAAGTTCGGCACGAGCCCAAAAATGATCACCAGCGTGATCGCGATGACCAGCTGAACCAGGTCCGAGTTCAGCCGCGGGCCGGCCACCGGCCCGGTGGCCAGCGCCACTGCATCCGCAGTCGTATCTGACACGATAGAAGTCCCCGACTTGTTCATGGCTACACGCGCCTCGCCGAGCTGCGTCCGAAGATGCCTTCAGGCCGGATCATCAGGACAGCGACGAGCAGGACGAGCGACAGGATGTCCTGATAGGCGCCACCCAGCTGGAAGGTAACGAACATCGACAGCAGGCCAAGCAGGATGCCGCCAAGCACGGCGCCGCCGTTGCTGCCGATGCCACCCACCACCGCGGCGATAAAGCCGTGGAGGACGTAGCGCATGCCGGCATCCGCCGAGAGCGTCACGACCGGCGCAACGATGAAGCCGGCCGAGCCGACGATGACGCCGCTGATGGTGAAGGCCAGAAGCTGCAGGCGGCGCACCCGGAGGCCCGCGGCGCGCGCCGCGTCCATGTCCTGCGAAATGGCGCTGATGGCGAGGCCGGTCAGCGTCTTGTTGAGGAACCAGCGCAGCACGAAGTACCAGAAGAACATGGCGACGACGGCCAGCGCGTAGGGCGCGGGCGTACGCATGCCGAAGATCGTGAAGCTTGGGATCGGGCTCTGCACGGTCCAGCTGTACGGCCCCTGGACCAGCATCAGCGTCGCCGTGAGAATAACGGACACCGCCATGGTCGAGATCAGCCACGAGTGCTGTTCGACCGAGTCCTTGAGCGGCATCAGCGTCAGCGCGCCCTGTACCGTCACGACCACCGCCACGATGACCGTGGCGAGGAGGAGCGCGGCGAGCCACAGCGGCCAGCTGGCGACGGACTCACCGATCACCATATAGCCCGCGAAGCCACCCAGGATGAACATCGTCCCCTGGGCAAAGTTGAGAATTCCGCTTGAGCTGAACACAACGTTGAAGCTCATCGCGATGATCGCGTAGACGGCTCCGATGCCAATTCCGCGTACGGCAATAATGGATAGTTCCGCCAGCACGTGACCGATCTCCTCCAGTTTTTCAGGTTACTGCGCGACAGGCGCGCAGGGCGATCGCGTGGCCATCATGGTCCCCACGCGCTTTTTCCGAATTCAGGTCCCCAGCCTCTGGGAAACTGCGGCCGATCCTCGTGCCAGGGACGCGGATCGAAGTAGCCGAGCCGTTCGTTCGTCATCTGGTCCATCTCGGTATAGAGCTCGATGCGAACCCCTTCCGAGGTGCTGTGGTAGCAGGCAATATTGTGCCCGATGACGTGGCGCGACGGCCCCCAGTCGAGCCGCAGCCGGTTCTCTGCCAGAATGTTGCAGGCGCGGCCGATCTCCGACCAATCCCTGAGCTCGAATGCGATGTGATGCAGCTTCGAGGATGGGGCGGCGAAGAAGTTGACGGTGTGGTGGTCGGGGCCGCAGCGCATGAAGTAGGCTGACTCATCGGCCCGCCAGTCCGAGATGCGGAAGCCCAGCACATCCTTGTAGAAGGCAAGCTGGGCGCGCAGCTGCGAGGTGAAGCGCGCGACATGCCCGAGCTTTGCCGGCGCGATGCCGCGTGTCAGCGGGCCCACATCGAAGCTATCGAACTTCGGGACCAGCTGGATCAGGGTTCCATCCGGGTCCGCAACGGCGAGGCACGTCGCGACACCGGCAACCGGATCGCTTTGAATGTCGCAGGACACACCGCTGGCGCGCAGCTGAACCGCGAGGGCACCGAGGTCGCTGTCCGGGGCGATTTCGAAGGCAAGACCGCGTATCCCGGCGGCGTCGCCGCGCTCGAGCACAACAACGTGCTGGCCGGCCTGGTTGGCAAACACCGTAAGGGCCGGATCGGCCGCCACGAGCTTGAGACCGAGGACGCCGGTGTAGTAGGCGGCTTGCTCCTCGACCTTGGCCGAGGCCAGCGTCGCAAAGCCCAATCGTATCACGTCAAACAATCGCACAGTTCCCCATGTGCTGCGCCGTATGGCAGTCACTCTCACTGACCCAGCTGCGGCGAGCCGCACCCCGTGGGCCGCAAGAC
>DAORUH010000074.1:0-14780 GCA_035433065.1 Devosia sp.
GTATCCAGCTACGGAAACGTCCCCTCGCGTGCGCGCGAGCGCGCGAGGCCCGGCCACGGCCCACGCAACCGCCCCGGCCACCACGACCACGCCCCCAACGGCGGAGGGGATGACCAAATGACCACCCAAACCCCAACCCAGCCCGAAGCCGCCAAAGCCGGACCCAACATCTTCCGCATCTTGAAGCAGTTCGGGCCACTGCTGTTTCTGGTCGTGCTCATCGCGGTATTCACCGCGCTCAAGCCCAGCTTCATTGACCCGATCAACGTCTTCAACATCATGCGCCAGATCTCGATCACCGGGCTGATCGCGCTGGGCATGACCTTCGTCATCCTCACCGCCGGCATCGATCTCAGCGTCGGCTCGCTGGTGGCGCTGTGCGGCATGGTCGCGGCCATCGTCGCCAAGGGTGGCACCGCCAACACCATGTCGCTGTCGGCGGAATCGGGGCAGGGGTTCGGCTGGTTTGCGGCGCTGCTCGCGGCGCTGGCCGTTGGTTCGGCCGCGGGCGCGGTGCAGGGCCTCGCCATCACCCGGCTGAAGGTGCCGCCCTTCGTCGTGACACTGGGCGGCCTCACCATCTTCCGCGGCATCACGCTGACGCTGTCGAACGGCGGGCCGATCTCCGGCTTTGGCCCCGATTTTCGCTGGTTCGGAAACGGGCTCGTCGGCCCGGTGCCGGTGCCGGTGATCATCTTCGCGCTCGCAGCGATCATCTGCCATATCGTCCTGCGCTACACGCGCTATGGCCGTGCCGTCTACGCGGTGGGCGGCAACGCGGAGGCCGCGCGGCTTTCGGGCCTGCGCGTCAACCGCGTGCTGATTTCGGTCTATGTCATCGTCGGCTTTTTCTGCGGGCTCGCGGCCTTCGTCCTCTCCGCCCGCCTCAACTCAGCCGAGGCGGTGGCGGGCATGGGCTATGAGCTGACGGTCATCTCGGCCGTGGTGATCGGCGGCACGTCGCTGTTCGGCGGCATCGGCGGCGTCGGCGGCACGGTGGTCGGGGCCGCGCTCATCGGCGTGCTGCAGAACGGGCTGCAGTTCAACAACGTGTCGTCCTACACGCAGTCGATCGTCATCGGCCTGATCCTGATCGTCGCCGTGGCATTCGATCGCTGGCTGAAATCGCGCGCCCGCGCCTAGCCGAACGCCCGCACCTCGACCGGCGTGCGGCAGGCGATGGCGGCCTTGCGGCCCCATTCGAGCGCCTCGTCCATGCTGGCCGCATTCAGCACCCAGAAGCCGCCGATATGCTCCTTGGTGCCGAGGTAAGGGCCATCGGTGACGAGCAGCTTGCCGTTCGCCTCGCGCCGGATCGATTTCGCCGCCTTCACGCGGCCGAGTCCGCCGACGAAGACCACGACGCCGTTGGCGTTCATCTCGTCGTTGAGCGCATCGATATCACGCGCTGTTTCCGCACTCTCGGACGCGGGCTCGAAGTCATCGGGATGGTGGATGGCAACCAGATACTGGGTCATGTGAGGCTCCTCTTCGCCGGTATGCAACTGGTCGAACGGAAGGCCTCAGAATCGACAGGGTGCTGGCGATGATGTCCAGCATATTCCACCCTTGGGCGGCGGCCGGTGCCCGAAGGCGCCGGCCGGAGCTGCCTACATCGGCATTCGCTGGGCGTGAGCGGCGGGCGTCTCGGAGTGGTAGATGCACTTCCAGTCCTTGCCATCCTTGGCCCAGACCGAGGTGTCCGTGGTTTCGCTCTTTTCGAGCTTGCCGTCCTTGCCCTTGGTCGTCTGCTTGACGTGATAGTTGCAGACTGCCGTGTCGGGCGTCGTGAAGACGACTTCCTCATCGCTCATCGACCAGTCCACATAGGTCATGGGCATGGATTTGCTCATCTCGGTGTACTGCTGGGGCGAGAAGCTGTGAAAGCCCATCGGGCTCAGCATTGTGGACTTCGGGGCCAGCAGCTTTGCCGATCTGGCGTGGTCGCCAGCGGCCATGGTCTTCCAGAACTCGTGTTCGAGCTTGAGAATGTCTTCCTTGTTGGGCATGTGAACCTCCTGGGCTTGCCGCCTGCTCAAAACGTCGCCGCAATTGGCGCGTTCCTCTCACCCGATCACAGCTAGAGGAGCGGCCGCCTGTTCAGGTTCGCTTCAGCCAGGGCTCGTTTATGCTGGCTGCACTGAGTCACCTTCGCGAGGGATCGCCCATGCCGTTGCGCCTCTTTGTCCTGCTCGCTGCGCTGGCGTTCGCATCGCCGGTTTTCGCCCAGCAGGCGGCGCGCGACCTGTTTGGGGCGGTCGATCACCCCACGGCAGGGCCTTCTATCCCGGTCGGCGGCTATTCGAAGGGTTGCATCGCCGGTGCCACGCAGCTCGCGACCGATGGTCCGGGCTGGCAGGCGATGCGGCTGTCGCGCGACCGGCGCTGGGGTTCGCCCGAGCTGGTGCAGTACATTGGCGCACTGGCGCAGTCCGCAGCTGCCGACGGCTGGCCCGGGCTGCTCGTCGGGGACATGGGGCAGGCGCGTGGTGGGCCGATGAAGAGCGGCCATGCCTCGCACCAGTCCGGCCTCGATGTCGACCTGTGGTACCAGCCGGTGCCCGGCCACACGCTCAGCGCCGACGAGCGCGAGACCCTTTCCGCCATTACCGTGCTGAAGAAGGGCACGCGCAATGTCGATCCAAAACTGTTTGGCGAGGCCGAGCGCATGCTGGTCTATCGCGCCGCGACGCTTCCCGGGGTCGCTCGGATTTTTGTTGCGCCGGGCATCAAGAAGGCGCTCTGTGCGGTCAACTGGCGGGACCGGAGTTTTCTGAACAAGATCCGTCCCTGGTACGGCCATGCCGACCATTTCCATGTCCGTCTCAGTTGCCCCGCCGGGGCGCAATATTGCTCTGATCAGGCCGCGATCCCGCCCGGCGACGGTTGCGGCGAAGAACTAGACTACTGGTTTACCGACGAACCGTACAAGCCGAACCCCAACCCGGGTCCGCCTGCGCCGCCGATGACGTTGGCCGACATGCCAAAGCAATGCCGCGCCGTGCTGGAGGCGAAGTAGACGGCCCTCCCATTGAAGGAGGAGATCGTGCCTGAGATCCGCTTTGCCGATGGTGCCAGCTACGACACCATGATGGGTGTGTGGAGCCGCAGCGTCGGGGAGGTTTTCCTCGATTGGCTCGCGCCCCCGACCGGTCTCGACTGGATCGATGTCGGCTGCGGGGGCGGGGCCTTCACCCAACTCGTGGCGAAGCGCTGCGCGCCCCGCTCGATCATCGGCATCGATCCGTCCGAGCAGCAGATCACCTATGCCAGAACCCTCCCGCTCGGCGGCGTGGCGCAGTTCGAACAGGGCGATGCGATGGCGCTGCCGCTTGACGACGGGGCGGTCGATATCGCCGCCTCGGCGCTGGTCATTCACTTCATGCCCGATGCCGCGAAGGGCGTGGCAGAAATGGCGCGTGTCACGAAGCGTGGCGGCCACGTCGTGAGCTATGTCTGGAACATCCCCGAAGGCGGTTTCCCCTACGCCGCGCTCAATGCCGCGATGAAAGCGGCCGGCTTCCCGCCCGCCGATACTCCGCAGCCCCCGGAGGCTGTCTCGAAGGATGCCCTCCGGCGCCTCTGGACCGATGCGGGACTTGAGGCCATCGAGGTGCGCGAGATTTCCGTCGCGCGCACCTTCGCCAATTTCGAGCAGTACTGGCAGGCCGCCATCACCGCGCCGCCCATCGCCGCGGGGCTGGCAAAGGCGCCCGCCAGCGTCGTCGCCGACGTCAGGGAGCGGGTGCGCGCTTCACTCTCGGAGCAACCCGGCGGCGGGGAGGTGGTGCCGACGGGACGCGCCAACGCCGTTCGGGGCCGGGTTCGCTAGCCTCGCGGCGGGCAGCCGCCTATAAGCGGGCGATACGTATCAGCAGGTATTGCCATGAAGAAGATCGGTTTTCTGTCCTTCGGCCACTGGAATCCCTCGCCGCATTCCGGCACGCGCTCGGCCTCCGATGCGCTGCTGCAATCGATCGATCTGGCGGTCGCAGCCGAGGAGGCCGGGGCCGATGGCGCGTATTTTCGCGTCCATCACTTTGCCCGCCAGCTCGGCTCGCCGTTCCCGCTGCTGGCGGCCGTCGGGGCGCGCACCAGCCGCATCGAAATCGGCACCGCCGTCATCGACATGCGCTACGAGAACCCGCTCTACATGGCGGAAGATGCAGGGGCGGCCGACCTCATCGCGGGCGGCCGCCTGCAGCTCGGCATTTCGCGCGGCTCGCCCGAGCAGGTGATCGACGGCTACAAGTATTTTGGTTACGTCCCGGCCGAGGGGCAGACCGATGCCGACATGGCGCGCGGCCATGCGGAAGTGTTCCTCGATCTGCTCAACGGTGCCGGCTTTGCCGAGCCCAATCCGCGGCCGATGTTCCCCAACCCGCCGGGGCTGCTGCGGCTCGAGCCGCATGCGCCGGGCCTGCGCGAGCGCATCTGGTGGGGCGCCGCGACCACCCCGACAGCCGAGTGGGCCGCCCGGCAGGGCATGAACCTGCAAAGCTCGACACTCGTCTTCGATGAATCGGGAAAGCCCTTCCACGTGCAGCAGGCCGAACAGATCCGGGCCTACAAGGCAGCCTGGGCGGCAGAGGGTCACGAGCGGACGCCGCGCGTCTCGGTCAGCCGCTCCATCTTCGCGCTGGTGAACGACCAGGACCGCGCCTATTTCGGCAACGGCGCCAACGAAGATCACTTCGGCTATATCGAGCCCGAAAAGCGCGCCGTCTTCGGCCGCACCTATGCCGACGAGCCGGACCGGCTCATCGAGCAGTTGCGCGAGGATACGGCCATTGCCGAAGCGGACACCCTGCTGCTGACCGTGCCCAACCAGTTGGGCGTCGCCTACAATGCCCACATCATCGAGGCGATCCTCACCCACGTCGCTCCCGCCCTCGGCTGGCGCTAGAAGCCGCCCGCAGGCGGTGGCAGATGGCCTCACGGGGGCGTCAGCCTATTGACGTTGACCCCGGATCAGGCGCCACTCTCGGCCGAACTGGTTTGGGGGAGGCGTCGATGGAGCGGCTGATTCACGTCTTGGGCGTCGCATTGGCATTGGCGCTGCTCGCCGCGCCGGCCTTCGCCATGACCTTCACCGTCGCCACCACCTCCAGGGGCTATCACGTCGTCGTCGCCAAGGGCGACATCGCGCGCGGTGACGCCAAGCGCCTCGCGCGGGCGCTGGAGAAGGCCGATCGGGACCGGCACGGGATGAAGCAGCTCTACCTCGAAAGCAAAGGTGGCCTCGTCTACGATGCGCTGGCGATGGCGGAGGTGATGCAGGAGGTTGGCGTCTCGACCATCGTGCGCAAGGACACCGTCTGCGCCTCGGCCTGCGCCAGCGTGCTGTTCGTTGCCGGCAAGTACCGCACGGTTGAGAAGGGCGGTCTGCTCGCCATCCATTCCTGCTACGACAATCGCAACGGTCGGGCGGCGTCGGAGTGCAACGCCGTCATCTCGGCGCAGGCCGAGGCGTCGGGCGTATCGGCGCTGACCATGATGGCGCTGCAGGAAGCAGCGGGCCGCGATTCCGTGATCGTCTTCGAGGCCGACGACGCCGCGTGTTTCGGCCTGACGCTGAAGCCCGGCGCCAAGCCGCGCAAGGGCCTCGCGCCCTGCGTCAAACAGGCCCGCCAGCGCTAGCCGTCTACATTGTCAGCAGGTCGTCGAAGTGGCGTTCGAGCTGCGCGGTCGGCAGGTTGGTGAGGTTCTTGGCCTGTTCGGCCACCACCGCGGCGCGCACGCCATCGGTCAGCGCCCCACGCAGGGTGCCGAGCGCCGACGGCGCCGCCACGATGATCAGGCGGCTGAAGGCGCTTTCCTGAAATTTCCGGTCGAGCTGCTCGGCAACGTTCCTGACAAAGCTGGCCTCGCGCAGCGCCACAGGATCGCTCGACGGTTCGATGGCGCTTCGGCCATGTCCGACTGACGAGAACGAACGTCCCGGACGATCCGTGCCGAGCTCGTGCGCCTTCAGCGGCTCTTCCTCGAACAGCAGGTCCGGGACCGGCGTTAACCCCGTTCCGGGACCCGAGTGGGAGAAAACCTTGGCCTGCGCGCCATCGGCGAGAAGAACCCAGGTGACGGTCGGTTTCATGGCACCTCTCCATTCGTGGGATTTCGTCTTGGGCACTGAAACAACGTAGCTGCGGCCGAACGGTTGACCGGCGCTATCAGCAAAGTGATGCGGCCGGATCACAAAGACTGATTGGCCGGCGGCTGATGCTGCTGTTAGAAGGCCGCCATCGACGGCCGGGGTAGTCGGCCGGGGAGGACGCGTGGCGTCAGTTTCCACCACATCGCAGGACGATATCAAGACCGCGCAGGCCGGGCTCGTTGCCGGCATTTTCTGCTACGCGACCTGGGGCGTCCTGCCGCTCCTGTTCAAGGTGCTCGACGGGGTGCCGTCGCCGACCATTGTCGCCAACCGCTCGCTGTGGTCGCTGGTTCTGGTCAGCGTGATCATCGTCGCCATCGGCCGGCTGGCGGAAGTCCGCACCGCGCTTGCCGATCCGGCGACGCTGCGCTCGATGCTGATCTCCTCGCTGCTGCTCGGCTGCAACTGGCTGATCTTCGTCTACGCCATCGAGAACCATAAGGCGCTCGAAGCCTCGTTCGGCTATTTCATCAATCCCCTGATGAACGTCGCCATCGGCGTCGTGTTTTTCGGCGAGCGGCAGAACCGCTGGCAGGTTGCATCGATCGCGCTGGCCACCATCGCCATACTCATCCAGGCGGTGGCGCTCGGGACCATCCCGGTGATCGCACTCGGGCTGGCGCTGACCTTTGCCGCCTACGCCTACTTCCGCAAGACGGCGAAGGTCACCTCGGTGACCGGCCTGTTCATCGAAACGGCGTTCATGGCGCCGGTAGCTGCTGCCTATCTCGTCTACACCTTCGCCCGCGACGGCGGGATCGGGCCGCATGCCGATCCGGCGACGCTTGGTCTCCTTATGCTCACCGGGGCAGGGACCACGCTGACGCTTCTGCTGTTTGCCTTCTCGGTGCAGCGCATCCGCATGACCACGGTCGGCATGCTGCAATACATCTCGCCCTCCATCCAGTTCGTCATGGCCATCACCGTGTTCGGCGAGCACCTTGGCCCCGTGGGGCTGGTCAGCTTCGGGCTGATCTGGGTGTCGCTGATGATCTTTACGGCGGATTCCTTCGCGCGCCGTCGCGCCGCGGCGGTCGAGCCGGCTTAAGCGGTCCCGGCCCGCCGATTGACAGGCACCGCGCAGCGTGGCCCCCATGCCGGCCATGTCAACCGATCCTGTTCCCACCTGTGACGAATGCGGCAGCGCCTTTATTGCCGGGACGTCGCGCATGGAAGCGCTGTGCGCGGAATGCGCGCATCACCTCTACGGCTATCCGGCCTGTGAGCACCGCATGGCCAATGGGCGCTGCGAGACCTGCGGCTGGGATGGATCGGTTTCCGACTACATCCGCAGCATCACCGGGAGCGCCGGGGCGGAATAACCCGCGAGCCCGCAAACTTGCGCTGGACCCGGCGCCTCACGAGATATAAAGATATCTTTATATCCCTTGGAGCGGTGGGCCGGGTGGCTGATTCCGGAACATTGGTGAGCGTGTTGCGCGCGGCGGGCGAAGGCACGCGGCTGCGCCTCCTGTCGCTGCTCAACGACGGCGAACATTCGGTCAAGGATCTTACCGAAATCCTCGGCCAGAGCCAGCCGCGTGTCTCGCGGCACCTGAAGCTCCTCGCCGACGCCGGCCTCGTGACCCGTAACGCCGAAGGCGCCTGGGCCTACTATGGCCTGGCGCAGAATGGGGCGGGCGGCGATCTGGCGCGCTGGCTGATCCGCCGGCTGCGGCCCGACGATCCGGACCGGGTGCGCGACCGGACGCGGCTCGAAGCGGTGCGCGCCGCCCAGCAGGCGCAGGCCGATGCCTATTTCGCCAAGGTTGCCGACAGCTGGGACATGCTGCGCTCGCTGCACGTGCCCGAAGAGGCGGTGGAAGCGGCGATCCTCGAGAGCATGCAGGGCAGGGTGGTCGACCTGCTGATCGACCTCGGCACCGGCACCGCCCGCATGCTCGAACTGCTGAAGGATCACTACCGGCGCGGCATCGGCATCGACACCAGCCGCGAGATGATCGCGGTCGCCCGCGCCAATCTGGCCGGCGCGTCGATCGCACACGCGCAGATACGGCTCGGCGATATCGCCGATCTCGACGCCAATGCCGGTGAGGCCGACATCATCGTCATCCACCAGGTGCTGCACTATTTCGACGATCCGGGCCGCATGCTGGCCGAGGCGCGGCGCGCGCTGAAGCCGGGCGGCGAGATGCTGATTGTCGATTTCGCGCCGCATGAACTCGAATTCCTGCGCACCCACCATGCCCATCGCCGGCTCGGCCTGTCCGAGCAGCAGATGGCGGGCTGGGCGGGGGCCGCAGGCCTCACCGTCGCCGACCTCAAGACCTTTCCGCCCGCGAGCCCCGAGGGGCTGACTGTCTGCCTCTGGCGGCTCGTGTGCGACACGACCGGAGCCTCAAGATGACTGCGCATGATCCCCGCCTCAGCCGGACGAGCAAGACCGAGCGGCCGCCGTTCCAGATGTCGTTCGAGTTCTTCCCGCCGAAAACCGATGCGATGGAAATGCGATTCTGGGAGTCGATCGAAAAGCTCGCCCCGCTGCAGCCGCGCTTCGTCTCGGTGACCTATGGCGCGGGCGGCTCGACGCGCGAGCGCACGCTGCGCATGGTGTCGCGCATCACTGCCGAAAGCGGCGTCGACGGCGCGGCGCATCTCACCTGCGTCGGCGCTTCGCGCGCCGAAGTGGATGCGGTGGTCGAGGGCTACAAGGCGGCGGGTGTCAATCGCATCGTGGCGCTGCGCGGTGATCCGCCGGAAGGCGTCGGCCAGCCTTTCGTGCCGCATCCCGAGGGCTACCGCTCCGCCGCCGAACTGGTCGCCGGCATCCGCAAGCTCGGCGATTTCGACATCTCCGTCGCCGCCTACCCCGAAAAGCATCCGCAGTCGCCGGACTGGCAGTCCGACATCGATAACCTCAAGCGCAAGCTCGACGCCGGTGCGAACCGGGCGATCACGCAAATGTTCTTCGAGAACGACGATTATTTCCGCTTCGTCGATCGCGCCCGCGCCGCCGGCATCACCGCGCCGATCGTGCCGGGCATCCAGCCGATCCATTCGTTCAAGCAGATCAGCGGTTTCGCCGGAAAATGCGGTGCGTCCATCCCGCATTGGCTGCGCGAGCGGTTCGAGGGGCTCGACGACGACCCGGAGACCCATGCGCTGGTTGCATCGGCGGTAGCCGCTGAGCAGGTCTTGGAACTGGTCGATGCCGGCGTTACGGAGTTCCACTTCTACACGCTCAACCGGTCGAACCTGATCCTGGCGCTGGCGCGCCTGCTTGGGGTCCGGCCGGACTGAACGGCACGGTTCAGGTTCAGTTCATCTGGCGTTCAG
Source organism: Devosia sp. (assembly GCA_035433065.1). Classification (GTDB taxonomy): domain Bacteria; phylum Pseudomonadota; class Alphaproteobacteria; order Rhizobiales; family Devosiaceae; genus Devosia_A. The sequence continues at coordinate 9,452 of DAORUH010000074.1, forward strand.
TATCCGGCGTAAGGGGTCATTCATATTATGGCCACCTTGGTCGTCCCTATTCCGCGCCGAACGGGAGAGGGGCAGGTTCGCACTTCGTAGCGGCAAAGGCAGTGGCATGAAGCTCAATTCCAAACTCACCGGTGGCCTCGCCTGGGCAGGTTTGATCGTGGTTCTGGCCGTCCCCGCGGCCGATGTGCTGATGGGCAAAAAGGGCGATGCCGCCAGCGCCGCCGGCACCGACGCGATTCGGACCGCCGTTGTGGCCGAAGCGACCAGGGCCCCCGCCGTGAAGCCCGTGCAGCTCAAGGTGCCGGTGATTCAGACGGCTGCCGCCAAGCCCGCCGATCCGGTCGACACCTTCGTGCAGTCCGGCAAGAAGCTGCCGTCCTACATTTCCGATGCGCCCGCCGCGGCTGCGACGGTGAAGCCGGTGACGGTGCCCAAGCTCGTTGTTCCGGGCGTGCCGGCGGCAACGCCTGGCGTGCCCGCCGCGACGCCCACGGCAACTCTCCCGCCGGTCACCACCGGGTCGGTGAAGCCGGTTGAGGTCGCCAACATTCCGCAGGCGCAGCAGGATCTCGTGGCGCCGATTCCCTATCCAGCCTCCAAGCGCCCGCGCGTGCCGCTGACCGCATCGGTCTCGCCCACCAAGCCGGCCGTGTCCGCGCCCTCCGTCACGGCGCCCGTCGTGGCCGCAACGGAGAAGCCGGTGATCATCGACAACGCCGGCACGCAGCGCCGCGACGAAGCCGTCGCCCGCGTGCTCAATGACGAGCCGCGCCGCGTCGATGCCGACCAGCTCGAAGAGTGGAACTCCGGCTCTCTCGCCGATTACCTCGAGCGCAAGGGCCTGATGAACGGGCAGGAGCAGGCCAGCACGTCCGACTTCGACGAGAACGGTTTCTTCCTCGATGAAGGTCCGAACGTCGATCGTGGCGGCGCCCGCGTGGTGCGCCGCATCGGACCGTCCAACGAATTCTTTTTCTGACCGGACGCCGGGTGACCGGCCCGCTGGTCACCGAGGTGCGTCATTTCTCCAGCGCTTTGCATCAGTGCTTTAGTTTTCCCGGCGGCGGGCTATCTTGCGCGCAAACCGGAGTTGTTCATGTCTGTCTGGCAGAAGCTGGGCTCGTTTGTCGGCTCATTCTCCCAGCGCACAGGCATTGCCGGTTCGCTGGCGAATGCGCTCGACCCTGACAACTGGCTGCCCGGTGGCCGCGAGGCCGCCTTCACGCTGGCGCTGATCGCGCTGTCGGCGAAGATGGCCGTCAGCGATGGCGTCGCCACCGCATCGGAATTCCGCGCCTTCCAAAAGACTGTGCAGATTCCCGCCGGCATCGAGACGCAGGTCGACAAGCTGTTCCAGCTCGCCCAGCAGGATGTTGCCGGCTACGACGCCTACGCGAAAAAGATCGGCCGCTTCTTCCACGATAGTCCCGAAACGCTCGAGCACGTGCTCGACGGCCTGTTCTACATCGCCGCCGCTGACGGCATGATTCACGAGGCCGAGCTCGATTACCTGAAGCACGTCAGCACCATCTTCGGCTTCGATGATGCGCGCTTCGAGCAACTGGTGGCGCAGCACATCGTCATCGACGACAAGGCCGACCCCTATGTGGTCCTCGGCCTTGCGCCGAATGCCGACCGGGCCGAGGTCCGCAAGGTCTATCGCCAGCTCGTCGCCGAGCATCACCCCGACCGGCTGATCGCCAAGGGCGTGCCCGAGGAACTGCTGGAAATGGCGACGGCGCGCATGCAGGCGATCAACCACGCCTATTCGCGCATCATGAAGACCCCTCCGGCCCGCCCCGCGCTGCCCGCGGGCGCTTGACGCACCGCTGCATCGCCCCTAAGTCGAGCCCGTCAGTTGGCTGGATGACCGCTCCTGTTTCCGTAGGAGAGGAAAGTCCGGGCTCCATCGAAACACGGTGACGGCTAACGGCCGCCGGGGGCGACCCTAGGGAAAGTGCCACAGAAAGCAAACCGCCCCGGTCCGCCGGGGTAAGGGTGAAAGGGTGCGGTAAGAGCGCACCGCGGTCCTGGCAACAGGAACGGCACGGCAAACCCCACCGGGAGCAAGACCAAATAGGGATGACGTGGCAGGGGTTCCAACCTCTGCCGGGCCGGTTTTCGAGGCTGTCGTCCGGGTTGGTTGCACGAGCGTCCCAGCAATGGGCGCCAAAGATGAATGGTCATCACGCGGGGAGCAATCCCCGCCCTACAGAACCCGGCTTACAGGCCGACTGGCAAAGTATCGAGGGGGTAGCGGCAACGCTGCCCCCTCGGCCTTTTTGGCGGGCCGATCTTGTCTTCGGTGCTCACATCGGGCGCAACAAATGAAACTCGGCGCGCCGCTCGACGACGTGTTCCGGAACGTAGGACAGGGCGCGCGGTGCCCCTCCTTTACCCTCCCCTTCTGCGGGGAGGGTAGCGCAGCTAGCGCCCCCGGCGCGTAGCAAAGCTGGGGAGGGGGCGAGGCGGCCCGGATGCGCGCCGCCTCCACGCCCTCATGGTTCGACAAGCTCACCACGAAGGCTACTGCAAACATGGCGTCCGCCGAGGACTTCGTGGTGAGCTTGTCGAACCACGCAGTCCGGGCTCGCCAAACCCGCAAACAAACTTATCCCCGCCCCCAACACCCCGTCCTATCCTGCACGCCTCCCCGCTGCGGGCGGATGTCGCGACGAACGGCTCGCGGGGGGACTGGGAGGTGGGCCGTCGGGCCTGCCGGTCCCGTCCGTCAATCGGGCTGTGGCGAGCTATCCTGCGCCACGGTGCGGCACACGCTCCCGTGGGGCAGACGATCGCCTATGCATGGGACAGCGCCGGCCAGTGCTAAGTTGGGCCGGCCCGGGCGGATGGTCAAAAACTCCCGGTGCGAGGCGGGGCTACGGTCTCTCTATCTCGCCGACTACGGCTCGGACACGAGCCCCGCCTCGCCGTCTGCACCTAAGGAGGCACCTTCTGGCGATCCCGTTCGGGCATCCTGCCCGCGCGGCTCGTCAGCTTATGATGTATGAAAAACTGGACAAAATGTCCGCATAAACATACATCACTCCCATCTAGCCCCCGGAAGGAGCGATGATGACGTACAAGGAACTCACGGCCATCGTGCAGGTGGTCAGCGTGGCAGTGGTGACGTGGTGGGGCGCGGCGCAGGTGGCGGGCGATCCGGAGTTGATGCAATCGGCGCCCGCGGCGGCCGCCATGCTGGTCACGGCCATCGGCATATCGATCGCCTTCAACATCGTGGTGATGATCGTCGGCAGCATCGTCGTCTCCATCGCGCAGCGCGCCGAAATGAAGGACGAACGGGCCGATGAGCGCGATCGCGCCATCACCACCCGCGCGATGCGCAACGGCTATCTCGTGATGTCGGTCGCGGCGCTGGCGGGGCTGCTGCTGCTCGCCTTCGGCAACGTGCCCACCGTCACCGCAACCTACGCGCTGTTCGGCGCGGCGATGCTGGGCGGCGCTGCCGACGCCGTTTCACGCCTCGTCTACTACCGGATCGGCTGACACCGATGGGGAAGGGCGAGAACCACATCACCAACACCATCCGCACGCTGCGCTTTAACGCCGGCGAGATGACCCAGGCGGCGCTGGCTGCCGAGGTCGGCGTCACCCGGCAAACCATCGTCGCCATCGAGCAGGGCCGCTACTCCCCCTCGCTCGAAGTCGCCTTCCGCATCGCAAAGGTCTTCGGCAAGCCGCTCGAAGAGGTGTTTTCGTACGAGGGGTAGGGCAGGAGGCGCGGCACCGCGCCTCGCTTTACCCACCGGGTCATTCCGGCGCAGGCCGGAATCCAGCCCCGACACCTTCCCCGCGCGGAGCACGCGGCAATCACCTCAGGATGGACCCCGGCCTCCGCCGGGGTGACGCCGTGGATGTGGGCACGCGCCCCCACAACCCCGCATGCTCAACAGAATCTTAAGCTCCACTCGTCACAGTGCGGCCGGTGTCCTGTGGCGACACCTGTCTTGCGTTCCGGCCTGTTGCCGGGGGAGTTGCGTTCCACATGGGCGATATGCCCGAAACCCCCGAATTTCCGCACGTTCCCGTGCTGCTCGATGAAGTGCTCAACGCACTCGAGCCGCTCGCTGGCGCGCGCATTGTCGATGGCACGTTCGGCGCGGGCGGCTATTCGCGCGCGCTGCTGGCGCGTGGCGCGAGCGTCGTCGCCATCGACCGCGACCCCAATGTTCTGCCCTTTGCCGAGCGTCTCAGCGCCGAGTTTCCCGGCCGCTTCCGCTTCGTGCCCGGCGTGTTTGCCGAACTCGACGCGCTGGCCGCCGATGAACCTGTCGATGGCGTCGTGCTCGATATCGGTGTCTCCTCGATGCAGCTCGATGAGGCCGATCGCGGCTTCTCGTTCATGCGCGAAGGCCCGCTCGACATGCGCATGGCCTCGAGCGGCGAAAGCGCCGCCGATCTCGTCAACACACTCGACGAGGCCGAACTCGCCAACCTCCTCTTTGCCTTCGGTGAGGAGCGCAAGTCGCGCCGCATCGCACACGGCATCGTGGCCGCCCGCGCCAATGCGCCGATCCGCACCACCACCGAACTGGCGCGCCTGATCGAAAAGACCATTGGCCGCAAGCCCGGCGATGCGCACCCCGCGACCCGCAGTTTTCAGGCGCTCCGCATCGCGGTGAATGCCGAGTTCGACCAGCTGGTAGAGGGGCTGTTCGCCAGCGAGCGGCTGCTGGGCGAGGGCGGCCGGCTCGCCGTCGTCACCTTCCATTCGCTCGAGGACCGCATCGTGAAGCGCTTCTTCGATCCCGAAAAGTCCGCGCCGGTGCAGTCGCGGCACATGCCGCTGGCCATCGCCGAGGATCGCCGCTGGAGCGATATCGCCAAGGCCGCCAAGGCATCCTCGGCCGAGACGGCGCGCAATCCGCGCGCCCGTTCAGCCACGCTGCGCACGGCCCACCGCACCGCCGCCCCGGCGCGAACCGTCCGCTATGACGGCCTCGGCGTGCCGCGCGCCAGGGGAGCTGCCTGATGTTCCGCACCATCAACGCCATCCTTGTCTGCACCAGCATCGCGGCGCTCATCGGCGTCTACGGGCTGAAGTACGCGGTCGAAGACACCGCCAGCGAAAAGGTCCGTATCGAGCGCCACATCGACCGCCAGGAGAGCGAGCTGTCGCTGCTGCAGGCCGACTGGGCCTATCTCAACCAGCCGGCGCATGTGGCCCCCATCGTGGCGCGCCACGCCGAGGCGCTGGGCCTGTTGCCGACCAAGCCGCAGCAGTTCGGCTCCATCACCGATCTGCCGATGCGCCCCATCGTGCAGGTGGATGACAGCGGGCTCGACGGCCTCTTCCAATCGCTCG
>DAORUH010000075.1:0-14735 GCA_035433065.1 Devosia sp.
ACTATTCGGCGGGCGTCCCGGCGATGACGGCCGACGGCATGCCAGGGAAGACGCTCGGCGACCGGCACGCGGCGCAGTTGTGCCGGGTCTGTTGGGACCATCTGGTCACATGATCGACCGGGCAGGGTACGCGGCCTAGATCGCGAGGAATTCGCGGCGGAGGTCTTCGTCTTCGAGGACGTGGCGGGCGGTGCCGGCAAAGGCGACTTCGCCGGTGTCGAGGATCACGGCGCGGTCGGCAAGGCGCAGGGCCGCGACGGCGTTCTGCTCGACGATGATGGTGGTGATGCCGAGTTCCTTGATCTCGTGCAGGATCTTTTCGATCTCGTTGACGATCACCGGAGCGAGGCCCTCGTAGGGTTCATCAAGAAGCAGCAGCTTGATGTCGCGGGTCAGGGCGCGAGCGATGGCCAGCATCTGCTGCTCGCCGCCCGAGAGGGTGACGCCCTCCTGCTTGCGCCGTTCGGCGAGGCGGGGGAAGTGGCCGTAAATGCGGTCGAGCTCCCAGCCGCGGCCGGGCGCAACCTGGGCGAGGGTCAGGTTCTCCTCGACGGTGAGGCCGGAAATGATGCGGCGGTCTTCGGGGACGAGCTGGATGCCGGCGCGCGAGGCCTCGAACGCCTTCATCTGGTGGAGCGGCTTGCCCTCGAGCCAGATCTCGCCGGATCGCAGCGCGGGATTGTCGAGCCGGGCGATGGTGCGCAGCGTCGAGGTCTTGCCGGCGCCGTTGCGGCCGAGCAGGGCGAGAATTTCGCCGTGGCGCACATCGAGCGAGACGCCCTGCACGATATAGCTCTCGCCATAGTAGGCGTGGATGTCCTTGACGGCGAAGAACGGCGTTTCGCGCGGGACAGCGTGGGCAGCGGGCTGGGCCGTGGCGGTGACGTCAATGTCCATGGTGATCGCGCTCATCAGTGGGCCTCCAGCCGGTGGGCGCCGCCGAGATAGGCTTCCTGGACCTTGGCGTTGGCGCGTACTTCATCGGGAAGTCCCTCGGCAATGATCCGGCCGCCCGACAGGACGGAGATCTTGTCGGCCAAGGAGAACACAACATGCATGTCATGTTCAATGATGACCTTGGTCATGCCGCGGGCCTTGATCTTCTTCAGCAGCTCGATCGTGGTGTTTGTGTCGTGCCGGCTCATGCCTGCGGTGGGCTCGTCGAGCAGCAGCAGGCGCGGGTGCTGGATGAGGCACATGGCAAGCTCCATGCGCCGCTTGTCGCCGCGGCTCAGCGCCCCAGCATGGGAGAAGCGGCGGGCCGAGAGGCCGATATCCTCGAGCAGGGCCTCGGCCTCGTCGCGGATCTCACCCTCGCGCTCGACGGGGCGCAGGATGTTGATCCGGAAGGCGCCGTCGCGCTTGGCGAAGGCCGGGGTCATGACGTTCTGCAACACGCTCATTTCGGGGAAGATTTCCGGCGTCTGGAAGACGCGGACGACACCCAGCTGGTTGATCTCGAACGGGCGCTTGCCAGTCAGCACCTGGCCATCGAAGACCACGGCACCGCTGGTGGGTGGCAGGCGGCCGATGATGACGTTGAGCAGCGTCGATTTGCCGGCCCCGTTGGGCCCGATGATGGCGTGCGTCGTGCCCTCCTCGACGGAAAAATCGATGTCGCTGAGGGCGTGCAGGCCGCCAAAATTCTTGCAGACGTCGTTGACGTGCAGAACCACATTGCGATCGGCTGTCGCCATTTGGCTTACTCCGCCGGCTGGGCGCGCATGGCGCCGGGTGAGACGGGCTTGCCGGGGCGGCGGAACAGTGCCGCGATGCGGCGGACGCCCTCCATGATGCCGCCCGGCAGGAACATGACGACGAGCACGAAGAGCAGGCCCAGGGTCAGCTGCCAGCCTTCACCGACGAACTTGCTGGCGATGGTCACCACGGTGTCGTGCATCGGTTCGGGGATGAAGCCGAAGAAGCGGCTGAGCATGCCCTCGTTGAAGGCCGAGAAGATGTTCTCGAAGTACTTGATGAGCCAGGCGCCGATCACCGGGCCGACGAGCGTGCCGACGCCGCCGAGAATGGTCATCAGCACCACTTCGCCGGAGGCGGTCCACTGCATGCGTTCGGCGCCGGCCAGCGGATCGGTCACGGCCAGCAGCGCGCCGGCGAGGCCGGCATACATGCCGGAGATGACGAAGGCGGTGAGCGCGTAGGGCCGGGTGTTGAAGCCGGTATAGCTCATCCGCGTCTGGTTGGACTTGATGCCGCGCAGCATCATGCCGAAGGGCGAGGCGAAGATTTTCTGGGCGAAGAAGAAGGCGAGGATCAGGACCGCGGCGCAGAAATAGAAGCCGGCGAGGCCGCTGAACGTCTGGCCGAAGATGCTGGCCACCGGCAGGCCGGCGCCACGCGGGGCGAGGGCGGTGTCGATGATGCGCGGGTCCTGCAGCGTGAGCTGCAGCGAGGTTTCGCCGTTGGTGATGGGGGTCAGCACCGAATAGGCGAGATTGTAGCTCATCTGCGCGAAGGCGAGCGTCAGGATCGAGAAGTAGATGCCCGAACGGCGCAGGCTCAGAAATCCGATGACGAGGGCGAAGAGGCCCGAGACGACAATCGCAAAGATGATGGCCGGGATCACGTCCATCGTCAGCAGCTTGAACGACCAGACCGCGGTGTAGGAGCCGACGCCGAGGAAGGCGGCGTGGCCGAAGCTGAGGTAGCCGGTCAGCCCGAACAGGATGTTGAAGCCGATGGCGAAGATCGCGTAGATCGCGAACTTCTGGAGCAGGCCCGGATAGTTGGCGCCGAGCGGCGCGGTCCATACCGGCATGGTGAGAACGACCAGCGCGAAGAGTGCGAAGACGATGAGGTCGCGGCGGGACATCTGGAACAGCGCCATGATCAGTTCTCCATCACGCCGCGGCGGCCAAGCAGGCCGCGGGGCAGCACCAGGAGGATCACCACAGCCGTCAGGTAGATGATGATCTGGTCGATGCCCGGGATGAGGGCCTTGATCTGGTTCATGGAGGCAAAGCTCTGCAGGATGCCGAGGAGGAAGCCGGCAGCGACGGCGCCCGGCAGCGAGCCCATGCCGCCGACCACCACGACCACGAAGCTCAGCACCAGGAAGTCCATGCCAAGGTGGTAGTTGGGCGGCAGCAGCGGCGTGTACATGACGCCCGCAAGGCCAGCGACGACGGCGGCGAGGCCGAACATGATGGTGAAGCGGCGATCGATGTTGATGCCGAGGATGCCGACCGTTTCGCGGTCGGCCATGCCGGCGCGGACCACCATGCCGAAAGTGGTGAAGCGCAGGAACGCGAACACCGCGGCAATGATGCCGACCGAGAACAGGAAGTAGATGAGCCGCCACAGCGGATAGGTCAGCGCGCCCGGCGCCATGCCGATCCACACGCCGACATCGGCGGCGCCACGCAGAGACGTGGGCATCGCCTGGCTGATCGGGTTAGGGCCGAAGATCGCCTTGATGATCTCCTGCAGCACGATGGCAAGGCCGAAGGTCACGAGGATCTGTTCGGCATGCGGGCGCTTGTAGAAGTGCTTGATGATGCCGCGCTCCATGGCGATGCCGACAATGAGCATGACCGGGATCGCGAGCAGGATGGAGAGCGGAACGGACCAGTCGATGAGCACCGCGCCCCAGTCGCCGAACCAGGATTGCGCCAACGGGGTGCGGACTTCGACGGCGGTGCCCCAGGCCGTGGTCTGGCTGGGATCGACCGTCACCGTTTCGAGGGTGATGAGATAGCGGAAGGTGACGGCGCAGAAGGCGCCGAGCATGAACAGGGCGCCGTGGGCGAAGTTGACGACGCCCAGCGTGCCGAAAACCAGAGTGAGGCCAAGTGCGATGAGCGCATAGGCGCCGCCCTTGTCGAGCCCGTTCAGTAGTTGCGCGAGAATTGCGTCCATGGCCGCCCGCCTGTTGGTGTCAGCAGAAAGATCCCGTCCCGGCCGAAAGGGGCAGCCAGGACGGGCTTCAGACTTCGGCTAGCAGGCGGCCGCGGTGTCGGGGCCGAGTTCACCGCCGAAGATGGCAGGATCGTAGGTCACGCTTTCGCGCGATGCGGTGGCCACCACTTCGAGCAGGTCGAACGGGTTGGCCGGGGCTTCCTTGCCGCGCACCACGTAGACTTCCTTGAAGCACTGGTGGTCGGCGGCGCGGTAGCCGGTCGGGCCATTGCCCATGCCGTCGAACTCGAAGCCTTCCAGCGCCTTGATGACTTCCGGCGGATAAAAGGTGCCGGCGCGCTCGACGGCGTCCGCATAGAGCAGGGTCTGCACGTAGGACGTGTGCGCGGCCTGGCTCGGGGGCTGGCCGAACTTGGCGCCGAACGACTTGGTGAAGGCCTTCGATGCCTCGTCGGGCAGCTGCCAGTCCCAGTTGGAGGTGCCGTAGATGCCCTTCATCGCATCGCCGGCGCCCTTGGCCATGAGGTCGGAGACCAGCGGCACGACGATCTCGAACTGCTTGCCGTTCGCCTGCTTGTCACGCATGCCGAACTGCACGGCCTGGGTGAGCGAGTTCACCATGTCGAAGCCGTAGTGGTTGAGGATCAGCACGTCGGCGCCGGAATTGAGCACCGGCGTCAGATACTGGGAGAAGTCACCCGCGCCGACCGGGGTACGGACCGGCGGCAGGGTCTTCCAGCCGAGCGCCTCGGTGGCGTTCTTCATCGACTCTTCCTGGGTCCAGCCCCAGGTGTAATCGGCGGTCAGGTGGTAGGCGACGCGGTCCTTGCCATAGGCTTCGCCGAGCACCGGGCCCAGCGCGATGCCCGACTGGTAGGCGTTGAAGAAGTGACGGAAGCCGTAGCGCTTCTTGTCCTTGCCGGTCGTGTCATTGGAGTGGGTGAGCGCCGCCATGAAGATGACGCCCTTTTCCTGGCAGAGGCCCTGCACGGCGATGGCCACCGCTGAAGACGAGCCGCCGGTGATCATGACGGCGCCATCGCGCTCGATCATGCGGCGGGCCGAGTCGCGGGCCGCGTCGGCCTTGGTCTGGTCGTCGCCGGTGACGCCCACGACCTTCTTGCCGAGGATGCCGTTGCCCTTGAGGGTCTTCGACGAGAAATGCGGGATCAGGCCGCCGTCGCCGCCGCCGTTGAGGTGCTCGACGGCCAGCTGGTAGGCGCGGTCCTCGTCGGCGCCTTCATCGGCATAGGCGCCGGTGAGTGGCATGTTGAAGCCGAGCGTGACTGAGTCACCGGTCGGCGCATTGCAGAATTCCTGGGCGTAGGCGCCCTTGGTAAAGATCAGGGGGGACACGCCGGTCGCGATGATGCCGGCGAGGCCGCCTTTCAGCACGCCGCGGCGGCTGAAGCCCTTGGTGTAGGTCATATCGTCCTCCTCATTCGCGGGGACCCGGTACATCGCCGGCACCTCACCGCATGGCGTGAAGATGCGACGACTTGAAAACGATCGCAATATCCTGCTGATATCGTTGGTGAAGTCTGTAAATCATTGGACTTCATTCGGTGAAATGATGTAAATTCCTTGACAAGGAGGGGCCGGGAATGAGAGCGCCAATCGGTCTTCGCATCAGCTCGCGGCGGCGGGCGCTGGGCATTTCGCAGGCCGCCCTGGCGCGGCAGGCGGACATTTCCGCGAGCTATCTCAACCTCATAGAGCGCAACAAGCGGCATGTCGGCGGGTCGCTGCTGATCCGCATCGCCAATGCGCTCAAGGTCGATATCGGTGCGCTGTCGGGGGACGCCGAGCACCGGCTGATCGCCGACGTCGAGGAGGCGCTGGCCGATCCGGTCCTCGCCATCGCCGAGGCGGGCGGTCTGGTGGCGAGCGATCTCGTGGCGCAGCAGCCGGCCGCCGCCGTGGCCATTGCGCGGCTGCATCGGGCCTATCTCAGCGCCCAGGCCAATGCCGACGACCATGCCGACCGCTTGCGCTCCGATCCGCTGCTCGGGCAACTGCTGCATCGCATCCTGTCCGGCATTACCGCGGTGCGTTCGAGCGCCGAAATTCTCGAGGACGTGGCCGATCTCGAGGACAGCGAGCGGAGCCGGTTCGTCAGTTCGATCACGCGGGAAACGCGGGGGCTGACCGATGTGGCGCGCAGCCTGATCGGGCAGTTCGAGGTCGAGGCGCGGGGCCGGCGCACCCTGTCGCCGGTGCGCCAGCTCGACGACATGATCTTCGAACGGGACAACTATTTTGGCGCACTCGAAGCGGTGGCGGGCGAGCTGCGGGCCGAGATCGAGCGCGAGGGGCCGTTCGGGGAGGCGACGCTGACGGCGCTGCTCGACAAGCGGTTCGGCGTGACCGTCGTGCGGGGCGCCGGCCGCGAGCTGGATGCGCTCGGATTTCCGGGGCAGTACCACTTTCAACCCGACGCGCGCACCATGTGGTTCCAGACCAGCGCCATCGCCGCGACGCGGCAGTTCCAGCTCACCAGACTTTATGCCGAACTGGTGGCGCCCGCGGCGATCGAACGCGAGGTGGCGGCGCCCGAACTGACATCGGCGACGGCGCGGCGGCTCGGCTATCGGGCGATGGGGTCCTATCTCGCTGGCGCGGTGGTGTTCCCCTATGCGCGGTTCCTCGCCGATGCCGAGGAGCTGCGCTACGATATCGAGGCGCTGCGCCAGCGCTATACGGCGAGTTTCGAGCAGGTGGCGCACCGGCTGGTGACGCTGCGCAAACCCGGCGAATCCGGTGTGCCGTTCGGGTTCCTCAGGTCCGATCCGGCGGGGCGGCTGACCAAGCATTTCCCGATGCCCGGCCTGCCGCTGCCGAGCGCCGGCCATGCCTGCCCGCTCTGGGCCATCTACGCAGCCTTCCGGACGCCGGAGACGCTGGTGCGGCAGGTGGCGCAGTTCTCGGAAGGGTCGCGCTACCTGTTCATCGCCAAGGCGCAGGCGCGCCGGGTGGCGAGTTTCGCCGACCGCGGGGCGATCCATACGTCGGTGATGCTGGCCTGCGACGTGCTGCATGCCGACCGCACGGTCTATGGCGCTGGCCTCGATCTGGGCGATGCAGCGGCCGATGTGCCGGTCGGTCCGAGCTGCCGGCTTTGCCCGCGGCGCGATTGCGCCGACCGGCAGGAGGAGGCGCTGATGCCGGGCGGCCAGCCCGCGGCGGTGCGCGCGCCGCTGGTGCCGCGCCAATTCGATGTTGGCGAAGCGGGTTGAGTGTGCGTTACTGTCCGCTGTTCCGGCTGGGGAGACCGGAGCGCTGGGTGGATGCTCTGCACAAAAGCCGTCCGGCTTGGGTGCCCGGCGTCCGCCGGGAGGGGCACATTGGCAATTGACGTCCTCATCGCCGAAGATGAGCCGAGCATTCTTGAATCGCTCGACTTCATCCTGCGCCGTGCGGGCTTTTCCATCGCGTCGGTGACGGATGGGGAAGCGGCGCTGGAGGCGATCCGGCGCGAGCGGCCGCGGCTGGTGGTGCTCGATGTCATGCTGCCCAAGCGCTCGGGCTTCGATGTGCTCAAGCATATCCGGGCCGATGCGCTGACCCGCGACCTGCCGGTGCTGATCCTCACCGCCAAGGGACAGTCGCAGGACCGCCAGATTGCCGAACAGCTTGGCGCGTCGAGCTTTGTCACCAAGCCCTATGCGAACTCGGACGTGGTTGGCACCGTGCGGCGGCTGCTCGAGGCGGGCTAGGCGATGGAGCGCCGCAAGCTCGCGAGCGCTGCCATGTTCCTGACGCTGGCCGGGGCGCTGCTGTTCATGCCGCCCATTGCATCGGTGTTCCAGGTTCATCAGCGCGTGCTCGGTCTGCCGGTTGAGGTCATCTATCTGTTCGTGTGCTGGATGCTGCTGGTCGCGGGCGCCTGGTGGCTGGGCCGGCAACTGCCGCGCGACACCGGCGAATCCGGCGAGGACGACGGCTGATGCTGAGCGCCGACTTCGTCATCGCGACCGGCATCGGCTATGTCGGGCTGCTGTTCCTCATTGCCTATGTCTCGGACCGGCAGGCGCGGCGCACGCAGTCCTCGTTCCTGCGCTCGCCCTTCGTCTACACGCTCGCCATTTCGGTCTACTGCACAAGCTGGACCTTCTACGGCGCAGTCGGTTCGGCGGCGCGCAACGGGCTCGAATATCTCGCGATCTATCTGGGACCGACGCTGGTCTTCATCGGCTGGTGGTTCGTGCTGCGGCGTCTGGTGCGGATCGCCCACAACCAGCGCATCACTTCGATCGCCGACCTGTTGTCGTCGCGCTTCGGCAAATCGAGCCGGCTGGCCGTGCTGGTCACGGTCATCGCGGTGGTCGGCATTGCGCCCTATATCGCGCTGCAGCTGAAGGCGGTGACCTCCTCGATCCAGGCGATTGCCGGGGGGCGGGAGTTCGGGCAGGGCGGACTCTCCGGCATCGACGAAGTGGGGCTCGCCTTCGGCGTTGCTGCGGGCATGGCGCTGTTCACGGTGCTGTTCGGCACGCGCAATGTCGACGCCAAGGAACAGCATCACGGCGTCGTTGCGGCCATTGCCTTCGAGGCGGTGGTCAAGCTCGCGGCGCTTCTCGCCGTCGGCATTTTCGTGGTCTTTGCGGGCGGCGGGTTCGAGGCGATCTTTTCGCGCGCCGAGGCGGCGGGCGTTGATATCTATTCGACCGGCACGTTCGATGATCGCTGGATCGCCATGAACGTGTTGTCGATCGCGGCGATCATCTGCCTGCCGCGGCAGTTCCAGATCACCGTGGTCGAGAACTCCGACGAGAACCATCTGCGCACCGCGGCCTGGGCGTTCCCGGGCTATCTGCTGCTGATGAGCCTGTTCACCCTGCCGATCGCGCTCTACGGGCTGACGACCATGCCGGCCGGGGCCAATCCGGACATGTTCGTGCTGACCCTGCCGCTGGCGGCCGACCAGGCCGGGCTGGCGCTGTTCGCCTTTATCGGCGGCTTCTCGTCGGCAACCTCGATGATCATCGTCGAGTCCATTGCGCTCTCGATCATGGTGTCGAACCACATCGTCATGCCGCTGGTGCTGCGCTTCACGCAGGGGCGGGGGGTCGGCGGCGGGCAGGGGGTGAGCCAGCTGCTGCTCAACTCGCGGCGTTTCTCGATCGCGCTGATCCTGTTTCTGGGCTTCTTCTATTTTTACCTGACGCGCGACAGCGACGCGCTCGCCCCGATCGGGCTGATCTCGTTCTGCGGCGTGGCGCAGTTCCTGCCGGCGATCATCGCGGCGCTGTTCTGGAAAGAGGCCTCGCTGAAGGCCGCGACCGCGTCGGTGGCGGTGGGGTTCGTCGTCTGGGCGTGGTCGAGCTTCATGCCCTCGTTCGAGTCCGCCTCCCCGGTCGTGGCGCAGCTCATGGCCGAGGGGCCGTGGGGCATCCACTGGCTGCGGCCGGAGGCGCTGTTCGGCCTCGACGGCATCGACCCGCTGGTCAATGCGGTGTTCTGGAGCCTGTTCCTCAACTCGGCGACGCTGGTGATCGTTTCGCTCTTCACCACGCAGTCGGTGCTGGAGCGGGTGCAGGCGACGGTGTTTGCCGATCTCTTCCGCCACCCCGGCAGCGCCGGCCGGACGGTGATCCGCGGCACGGCGACCAGCGACGATCTCTACTTCGTGGCGCAGCGCGTGCTGGGTGCCGAACGCGCCACGGCGCTGTTCGAGAGCGCGGGGCTTGAGGCCGGGGGCGATGCCCGCGAGCCCCTGCCGCAATTCATCGACCGGCTGGAGCGCGAACTGGCGGGATCGATCGGCGCGGCCTCGGCGCATGTGATGCTCGGCAAGGTCGTTTCGGGCGATGCGGTGTCGCTCGAGGAAGTGCTGCAGATGGCCGACGAAACGCAACAGGCGATCGAATATTCGCTGCAACTCGAACGCACCTCGTCGGAGCTGCGCAGCACGGCCCAGAAGCTCGAAGAGGCGAACCAGCAGCTGCGCGAACTCGATAGCCAGAAGGATGAGTTCCTGAGCCAGGTGAGCCACGAGGTACGCACCCCGATGACGTCGATCCGCTCGTTCTCGGAAATCCTGCTCAACGAGCAGCGGTTGGGAGAGGACGAGCGCAAGAAGTTCGTCTCGACCATCCATGAGGAGAGCCTGCGGCTGACCAAGCTGCTCGACGAGATTCTCGATCTCGCGGCGCTGGAACGCGGCGAGCGCGGCGACGAAAATGCGCTGATCGACGCCGAGGCCGCCTTCGATCGCGCCATCGAGGTGTGCGGGGCGCTGGCGCGGCAGCGCGGCATGACGCTGACGGTGGGCGAACGCTGCGCGAGGGCGCCGGTGATGGGCGATTCCGACCGGCTCTGCCAGGTCCTCATCAACCTCATTTCGAACGCCATCAAGTACAACGATGCCGATCGGCCGCGGGTCGAGGTGCGCTCGGTCACGGACGGCGAGGAATACCGGATCGAAGTGGCCGATAACGGCCCCGGAATCGTCAAGGGAGAGCGGAACCTGATTTTCGAGAAATTCGCGCGGGGTGCGGCGGGCAATGCCGCACAGCCCGGCGCGGGGCTGGGCCTCGCGATTTCCCGCCAGATTGTCACCCGCATGAACGGCACGCTGGAACTGGTCGCGGGCGCCGGCCGGGGCGCGCGATTCCGCATCACGCTGCCGCTGGCGGCGGTAGCGGCCGACTGACGTGAGACAGAAATGGTTGGCGCGCCCGGCGTCAGATGCTAACTCCCCGTTAGCGGGGATCGGGACAATTTGAGTTGGTCGGGGGTTTGACCGACGGCCCAGGCAGGCAGCACATTGGCAAAGATTACCGTACTTCTCGCGACCTATAACGGTGCGCGATTCCTCGATGAGCAGCTGGCCTCGCTCGCCGCTCAGGACGTGCCGCATTTCGATATCGTGGTCAGCGACGATGGGTCGACTGACGGAACCCTCGACATCCTGGGGCGATGGCGAAAGGGCTGGAACAAGGGGACGGTCAAGGTACGGAGCGGGCCGGCCAAGGGCTTTGCCGAGAATTTTCGCTCGCTGCTGCTCACCCCGGGGATTTCGGACGGCTACGTCGCGTTCTGCGATCAGGACGATGTGTGGGATCCCGACAAGCTGAGCGCGGCGGTCGCGGCGCTGGCCGGGGAAAGCGGTCCCGCCGTGTACGGGGCGCGCACACGCCTTGTCGACGAGCAGAACAAGGATATCGGCTACTCGCCGCTGTTCGAGCGCCAGCCGAGCTTTCGCAACGCCATCGTGCAGAGTTATGCCGGCGGCAATACCATGACGCTCAACCCCGCAGCGGCGGCGCTCGTCACAGAGAGCTGCAAGCGCACCGGTTTTGTCAGCCACGACTGGTGGAGCTATCTGCTGGTTACGGGTGCAGGCGGGCGGGCCATTTACGATCCGCAGTCGCACATCGCCTATCGCCAGCATGAGTCCAATCTGGTGGGCAACAACCGGGCGATCCTCGCCAAGCTCGGGCGGATCAAGATGCTGTTGCGGGGCACTTTTTCGGATTGGAACGAGCGGAATCTCGCCAGCCTGCGGGCCTGTTCGGACATGCTCGATGGACCGTCGCGCGAGACGATGGAGAAGTTCGCCAAGGCGCGCGCCAGCGCCGGGTGGCGCGGCGTGACGGGGCTTGCCGATTCGCGGGTCTATCGGCAGACCGTGCCGGGCAATGTCTCGCTGTGGGTTGCGGCGCTGTTCGGGAAAATCTAGCACGGTGGTTTTCGCGGGCGGGAGTTGGCTATGACGACGGTTGCACCGCTGGCGCTGGGTGGCGTGTTCGAGATCACACCCCGGAAATTCGGCGACGATCGGGGCTTTTTCTCCGAGACGTGGACCCCCGGGGCGTTGGCCGGCGCCGGGATTGACCTCGACTTTGTGCAGGACAACCATGCCTATTCGCTGGCCGCCGGAACGTTTCGGGGCCTGCATTACCAACTTCCGCCCAGGGCACAGGCGAAGCTGGTGCGGGTGACGCGCGGCTCGATCCTCGATGTGGCGGTGGATATCCGCCGCAGCTCGCCGACCTTCGGCAGGTGGCTGTCGCTGGTGGTGTCGGCGGCGAAGTGGAACCAGATCCTGGTGCCCGCGGGTTTTGCGCACGGGTATCTCACGCTCGAGCCCGACACCGAGGTGATCTACAAGGTGAGCGATGGCTATTCGCCGGAGCACGAGCGAGGCATCCGGTTTGATGATCCGGCGATCGGGATCGATTGGCCACTCGATCCGGCGACGTTCCAGCTGTCCGGCAAGGATCGCGTGGCGCCGCTGCTGGCCGATGCGGACGTTTTCGACTGATGCGGATCCTCGTGACCGGCCGGGCCGGACAGGTGGCGCTGAGCCTTGCCGAACGCGCCGAGGGCAGCGGGCACGAGGTGGTGCTGGCGGGGCGGCCGGAGCTTGATCTTGCGCAGCCGGCGACCATCTTTTCTGCGCTTGAAGCGGCGCGGGCGGAACTCGTGATCAACGCGGCGGCGTATACGGCGGTCGATGCGGCTGAGAGCGACCGCGAGACAGCGTTTGCGGTCAATGCCGCGGGGGCGGGAGAGGTCGCGGCGGCGGCGGCTCGGCTCGGCATTCCGGTGCTCCAGATTTCGACGGATTATGTCTTCGACGGGCTCGCCGAAGGGCCGTATGCGGAGAGCGCGGCGACCGCGCCGGCCGGGGTCTATGGCGCCAGCAAGCTGGCCGGGGAGCAGGCGGTGGCGGCGGCCAATCCGCAGCACCTCGTCGTGCGCACCGCCTGGGTCTACAGCCCGTTCGGCAGGAATTTCGTGCGCACCATGCTGCGGCTCGCCGAGACGCGCGACGAGGTGGGCGTGGTGGCCGACCAGTTCGGGAACCCCACGTCGGCGCTCGATATTGCCGATGGACTCTTCGCGGCGGCGACGCGGATCGGGGCGGGCGGCTCCACCGGCTGGGGCACCTATCATCTGGTGGGGAGCGGCGAGGCGAGCTGGGCCGATCTCGCCACCCAGGTGTTCGAGACGAGCCGGGCGCTGGGCGGCCCGCATGCGCTTGTGCGCCCGATCACCACGGCCGACTATCCGACCCCGGCGCGCCGGCCGGCGAACTCGCGGCTCAGCACCACGAAATTCGCTGCTGCCTTCGGCTGGACCGCGCCGGACTGGCGCGAGTCGACGGCGGCCGTGGTGCGGCGCCTGCTCGGGGCCTGAGCGCTAGACGTAGACCCCGACAATGCTGACCGCGCCGATCAGCAGGCTGCCCTGCTCGCGCACGAAGACCAGGTTCGAATTCGAGATCGGTGACAGCACGGAGCAGGGGATCGTCACCTGCGCCGACTGCTGCGTGCCGTCGGCGAACGATTTGACGCTCATCAGCGAACCGGAGATGGCCGCCTCGGAAATGTTCAGCGTCGCGCTGGCGGCATTGCCCGAGGTAAGGAG
This sequence comes from Devosia sp., assembly GCA_035433065.1. Lineage (GTDB taxonomy): Bacteria > Pseudomonadota > Alphaproteobacteria > Rhizobiales > Devosiaceae > Devosia_A. Next base: position 13,258 of record DAORUH010000075.1, read on the forward strand.
GCGGGCAAGCACGCCCGACTGGCGGAACACCGCCCCGAGCACGTTCTGCAGCATGGGGCTGATGTCGAGCGCGAAGCTGGCGGTGGGCGCGATGGTGGACGGATCACCGAGACGGATGGTTTCGCCATTGCTCCAGCCCGCGATCGCCGCTGGATCGACGACCTTGAGCGTGGCGGTGGTGGGCGCCGCGAGAAGCCAGGCGGATTGCTCGGGCGTCTTCGACGCGTTCCAGATGCGCACATAGGCGCAGTTGGCCATCCGGCCGGTGAAGCGGCCGAAGATTTCGCTGTCAGTGGTGGTGATGGTGATGGTGTCGCCCGAAACCGAAGAGATGGTCGCGGTGCGCGGGTTGTCGGAGCGCGCGATGTCGCTGCGCCAGACCGAAACCGTGCCGTCGCCGCCCGGCGTCGGAACGAGGCCGAGCACCCGGTGGCCCGTCGCGGCATGGGTGATGCCGGCGGGAAAGCGGACAGTGCCGTCATCCTTGTCGGCGACGATGGCGTCGTTCCAGGCGCTGCCGTCGGGGCTGACGCGGAGCGAGAAATCGTCGTTGCCGACGAGGCCGATTTCCGCGCGGCCGGAAAAATCGTCGTAGAACTGCAGCGCGGCCGTGTCGGCGGGGGCTTCCTTGTTGAGCATGAGTTTGACATCGCCGCTGCCGCCTTCGCCGGCATAGGCGGCGCTCCACAGCGGTGTTTCGGCCTTCACTGCAAACGGGTGGGTTCCGTCGGCGGCCATGCCGAGGCCGAAGCGGGTGATGCCCTGCAGTTCGGACGTGGCGCCGGCCAGCACCCAGGCACTGCCGTTCCAGCCGGCGAGCAGGGCCTCGTCGTCGATCCAGCACAACCAGCCCGGCTGCGGATCGAGCCGCAGCCATGCGCCTTCGACGAAGGCGGCGATGGCATCGTCCCAGCCGGCCCATGCCCCGGTGGCTGAGGCGGCGACGAGATAGCGGTCGCCATTGGCGGGAGAAAGGGGCGGGGCGGTGAGATCGCGGTCGAGGACGCTGAGCTGGACGATGGCATCGAGCCGCGCCAGCGCCTCGTTGTGCGTCACGAACTTCTTGGCCTGCGAGGGCATGATGTAGGGGAGGGCGAGGTTGGCGGTGTGATCCACGGAGCAATCCTTCGTGTGGGTTGGATGGCCCGAGGATAGGGGCGGGGGGCTGGGCGGGGATAAGTTGGTGGGGGCGTGAGGCGTGAGGAGCGAGTAGTGAGGTGGTCGGGGTTCACAACGCTCTCAGTCGTCATGGCTGGGCTTGACCCGGCCGTCACTCGATCGCGCCCGGCGCATTGGGGGATCGAGTGGGCCCGCGGGTCACGCCCGCGGGTGACGTTGTGATGGGGAGGGTGACGTGGCGGTGGGATAGAGCGTGGCCGGAACGGTGGTGCGAAGGCCGGGCGCGCGGAGGCGCCGCACGGGAAAAATCCCTGCGGGTTTGCGGTAGGCGGCCCCGGGACGCCGGAGCGCCTGGAGTG
>DAORUH010000076.1:0-14695 GCA_035433065.1 Devosia sp.
CAGCCGGGTGCCGTCGGCCTCGGTGAATGACAGGCCATGGCCCCGCGCCAGCCTCCCCCGCGCGGTTGATCCCTTTGGGGCTGATCGGCGCTAGAATGCGCGCGCCGCCGCCCAAGGGAGGACGTCCGATGCCCGCAGATCTGCGCAGCCTGCTCACCCGCGCCACCGACCACGCCGTTCGCTACCGCGAAGCCCTGTCCGCCGCGCCGGGCCGCCCCCAGATCAGCTATCCCGAAGCGCGCACCCGCATGCGCGCGCCGATGCCCGAGACCGGCTCCGATCCCGCCGCCGTCATTGAGGAACTCGTCGCCCTGAGCGAACCCGGCCTGATGCCGATCACCGGCCCGCGCTTTTTCGGCTGGGTCATGGGCGGCTCGCACCCCGCCGGGGTCGCGGCGGACCTCCTCGTCTCCGCCTGGGGCCAGAATGCCGGCTACCACACCCCGACCCCCGCCGCCTCGGCGATGGAGGAGATCGCCGAGGGCTGGCTGCTCGACGTGCTCGACCTGCCGCGCGAGAGCAGCATCGGCTTTGCCACCGGCGCGACCGTCGCCAACGCGACGTGCCTCTCCGCCGCCCGCACCCGCACCCTCATCGATGTCGGCTGGGATCCCGATGCCGATGGCCTGTTCGGCGCGCCGCCGGTCGAGGTGTTCATCGGCGCCGATGCGCATTCCTCGCTGTTCTCGTCGCTGCAGATGATCGGCTTCGGCTACAACCGCGTCACGAAAATCGCCACCGACGAGCACGGCCGCATGGACCCGCGTATGCTGGCGCTGTCGATCGACGAAACCGAGGGACCGAAGATCGTCATCGCGCAGGCCGGGCAGATCAACACCGGCGCCTTCGACGACTTCGCCACCATCGCGTCGATCGCCAAGCGGGCAGGGGCGTGGCTGCATGTCGACGGGGCGTTTGGCCTGTGGGCCCGCGCCACCCCGACACATAAGCACCTCACCGCCGGCATCGAGCTCGCCGACAGCTGGGGCACCGATGGCCACAAATGGCTGCAGGTGCCCTACGACTGCGGTTTCGCTATCGTCAAGGACCGCGAGGCGCACCAGCGCGCCATGACGCAGTGGTCGAGCTATCTGCCCGCCATCGCCGCGGGCGACCGCGTCCCCTCGGCGCTGGTGCCCGAACTGTCCCGCCGCGCCCGCGGCACGCCGGTCTGGGCCATGCTGAAAACCCTCGGCCGCAAGGGCATCGCCGATCTCGTCTCGCACCACTGCGCCTCAGCGGCGCTGATGGCCAAACGCCTCGGCGACGAGCGCGGCATCAGTGTGCGCAACGATGTCGTGCTCAATCAGGTGATCGTCGAATTCGGCACCGGCACATCCGCCGCGCGCAAGGCGCTCACCGAGGCGGTGATCGCCGAGGTGCAGGCGGCCGGCGTCTGTTTCCTCGGCGGCGCTGCCTGGCATGGCGACTGGGTGATGCGGATTTCCGTCAGCTCTGTCGCCACCACCACGGCCGATATCGAAACCTCGGCCGAGGCGATCATCGCCGCCTGGCACAAGGTCGCGGCGGCGGCCGAAAAGGCTGCCTAGCTATCGCAGGTCGGCCGGCAGGATGGCGTCGCAGATCGCCGAGATGTGGCGATGGTCGGTGCCGCAGCAGCCGCCCACGACATTCATCTGCGGCAGGCTCGTGCGCAGCGCCCGGTAACGCTGGGCCAGATCCACCGGATCGCCTATGTCGAGCGTCTCGGATTCATCGAGTTCGGCGTGGCTCTTGGTGGAGGCGTTGGCCCGCACCCCCCGGACGCGTCCGATCCATTCGGCACCCTCGGGGATCCACTGCGCGAAATGGCGCGGATGGGCGCAGTTGATCATGTAGTAAGCCGGTGACGATCCCGTTGCCGCCTCGACCGCCGTGATGGCTTCGCCGATGGTCGCGCCCGAGGCGAGGTTGCCGTCCGTCTCCACCGTGAACGAGATCACGCACGGCACGCCCGCATCCTTGGCGGCGAGCGCAATGCCGATCGCCTCGTTGATGTAGTTCATGGTGATGGCGCTCACCATGTCGACGCCCGCGGCCGCAAGGCTCGCGATCTGCACGCCGTGATAGAGCCGCGCCTCGCGCGCCGCCATCTGCACATCGGGCCGGTAGCCGTCGCCGCGCGGACCGATGACGCCGTTGACGACACCGGGCTGGCGGCTCGTCCGCTCGAACTCGTCGCGCAGCGAAAGCGCCAGCGCCACCGCCTCCCGGTTCAGCCGGTCGAGCTCCGCCGGCCCGATATCGAGCTTCGTCGCCCAATCGGGATTGGCGCGCCAGGTCGCGGTATCGACGATGAAGCCAACCCCCCGTTCCCTCGCGATATCCAGGTACTCGGCAAAGTAGCGCGTCAGCGCCTCGCGCCCCGCATCATCGCGCAGCAGCACGAAGGACGCGAACAGCGGCAGCTCGATTCCGTCGTGAAAGATCAGCGACGTTTCCATGCCGCCATCGGCAAGGAACACGCCACCCTTCAACTGTGGCAGTGCGGCTCTGTACTTTGGGGACGTCATCATCATGGGCTCGAACTCGGCTGTGTCTGTGAGGTGGAGACCGGCAGCCTCCGCGTCGGCACGTTTCTACGCTGGTGGGTGCGGCACGCTCCAGCAGGCGCGTGGTCAAGTCCCGGCACAGGCGCGAATGGCCTTTGGCGCCCTACGCTTGACTGCAGGTTATAGCAGGTGTTCAGCCGAGGTTCATCGGAGCGACGCGAAAACTGTACCTTCAGTACAGTCCGGGGTCCGTCCCATGCGCAAGGGAACCGCAACCCGCCAACGCATTCTTGATATTGCCGAAACAGCCGTGCTCGCCAAGGGATTTGGCGCCACCTCGATTGATGAACTCATCTGCGAGGCGGGGATCACCAAGAGTGGCTTCTTCTACCACTTCAAGGACAAGAACGATCTGGCGCTCGGGCTGCTTGAACGGCACGAGCAACAGAGCGAGATACTGCTGTCCGGCGTCTTCGGTCGCGCGCGCGAACTCAGCGATGACCCGTTGCAGGTTTTTCTGCTGGGCCTCACGCTGCTGGCCGAACGCCTGACAGAGATGCCGGCGGGGCACCCGGGCTGCATCGTCGCATCGTTGAGTTACCAGGACCGGCTGTTCGATCGGAACGTGCGCGCCGCCGTAAACTCCAACATGGCCGGGTGGAGCAGCCATTTCCGCGCCATGCTGGGCGAGATTGCACAGGCCTACCCGCCGCGCCTGCCGGTCAACCTCGACCATGTCGCGCGCATGGTCTGCTGCCTGATCGACGGCGGCATCGTCATGAGCAAGGGACTGGGCATGCCAGACGTTCTGCCTGAGCAGCTGCTCATGGCGCGCAACCATATCCGGCTGCTGTTCCAGCCTTGGCCAACGCGCCGCCCTGGGCAGCGGCCAGTTGCGGAATGAATACGGCAAGCACCGGCAACCAAAGCAGCTTCTGCGTCTGAGCCTCGCTCTTGGCGCCCCTCCGCTACGCATAAATGCAGATCGCGGCGGATTGCTCCGCCGCGATCGAAAAAGCTGCCGACAAATCCGCGATCAGACGCGGCTGCCCGAGGTGCTGTCGAACAGGTGGCCGTGCTCGGGGCGGGGCTTGAGGTGCACCGTCTGGCCCGGCGTGAAGGTGTGCCGGTCGCGGAACACCGCGGTGATCTCGCTCTCGCCGACGCGCATCAGCACGTGGGTTTCCGAACCGGTCGGCTCGACTACCGCAACCGTCGCCGCCATGCCATCGTCGGCAAGCTCGAGGTGCTCGGGGCGGATGCCGTAAACGATCGGCTGGCCGTCCGCGACATTGTGCTGGCCCGGCATCACGAGGTTGGCGCCGCCGGCATCGACCGTGCCGCCCGATTTCGCCGTGCCCTTGATCAGGTTCATGCCCGGCGAGCCGATGAAGGCCGCGACGAACAGGTTCCTGGGCTTGTCGTAGAGCTCGAGCGGCGTGCCGATCTGCTCGACAATGCCGTCATGCATGACGACGATCTTGTCGGCCATGGTCATGGCCTCGACCTGGTCGTGCGTCACGAACACCGTCGTGGTCTTCAGGCGCTGATGCAGTTCCTTGATTTCGGCGCGCATCTGCACGCGCAGCTTGGCGTCAAGGTTCGACAGCGGCTCGTCGAACAGGAAGACCTGCGGATCGCGCACGATGGCGCGGCCCATGGCGACGCGCTGGCGCTGGCCACCCGAAAGCTGGCGCGGGTAGCGGTCGAGATAGGGCGTGAGGTCGAGAATCTCGGCGGCGTTGTCGACGCGGCGCTTGATTTCTTTGGGGTCGGTGCGGCGCAGCTTGAGCGCAAACGCCATGTTGTCCGACACTTTCATGTGCGGATAGAGCGCGTAGCTCTGGAACACCATGGCAATGTCGCGTTCCTTGGGCGGCAGGTCGTTGACCACGCGGTCACCGATCGAGATCGTGCCCCCCGAAATGCTCTCCAGCCCCGCGATCATGCGCAGCAGCGTGGACTTGCCGCAGCCCGACGGTCCGACGAGGACCACGAACTCGCCGTCGGCGATATCGACATTCACCCCGTGGATGACCTCGACATTGCCATACGACTTGTGCGCGTCGCGGATAGTAACCTTTGCCATTATGTCTCCCTTCATCACCCCTGTGCGGGGGGATGGATACTCCAATGGCAGGAACGGTAGCCGACACTGCTACGGAAGTCTACCAAGCGCGGCGCAAAATGCCCGGCCTGCAAGGAATTGCAGGGCCACCGTCAGGGCATTCCGGGCGCGTCAAGTGCGGCCGGCGAGGCGGCTGTCGAGCAGTTCGCCGCTTTCCTGCAGGATCGGATAGGCCACCGAGGCAAACAGCGAATTGATGGTCTTGAGCGCGCGGACCGTCTCGAGATGGATATTGCTGGTTTCGACGCTCTGGGCGCCACCCGCCTGCAGCCGGCGCAGGTGCTGGGCGTAGCTTTCGCGCTCTGCCGAACCCATCGCCGCCTTTTCCTCCAGCAACTGGCGGGCCGACTCGCGGTCCTTGCTGACCAGCACGTTGAGCGCCAGCTGCATGTTGGCCATCACGCGGTGGTGCAGCTCGTTCAGCTCACGCCAGCCTTCGGGCGAGAAGTTGAGCTTCTGGTCGCGGCGGGTTTCGGCGAGCTTCAGCAGCGTCTTCGAAATGGCGTCGCCGACATATTCGAGGTTGATCGCGAAGTTGGAAAGCTCGTGCCCGCGGCGGGCCTCGTCATCGGCCTTGTAGTTGATGCGGGCGAGATAGAGCTTGATCTCCGACTGCGCCTGATCGACCGCGGCCTCGAGCTTCTTGGCCTGCTTGATCTTTTCGGGGTCACCGGTTTCGTAAAGCTCCATCAGCGGCTTCAGCATGCGCTCGATGATCTCGGCCATGCGCAGCAGTTCACGGGTGGCGCTGGCCAGCGCCAGCGCCGGCATGCCGATCACGCCCTGGTCGAGACAGCTTGCCGCTTCGGCCAGCGGATTCGCCAGTTCCTCGGCGGTCGGGGTGTGCTTGACGAAGCGCTCGACGAGCCTGCCGACAAGCCCGGTCAGGGGCAGGGCGACAATGAGCAGCGCGATGTTGAACACAAGGTGCAGGTTCACCACCTGCCGCGCCGCGCTGTCGCCGAGCCATGCAAGCGATGGCGCGAGGAAATGGAATGCCAGCAGCGCAACGACCGCGCCAGTGCCGCGGAACAGCAGGTTGCCCAGCGTGATCCGCCGCGCCTCGACAAAGCTCTGCCGCGTCAGCCCGACGGCGATCAGTCCGCCGCCGAGATTGGCGCCCAGCATCAGCGACACGCCCAGCTCAAGCGGCACAAGGCCCTGCGCCGCAAAGGTCGCGATCATCAGGATCGAGGCGACGCTCGAATGCACCAGCCACGTGAACGCGGCGCCGAGCAGGAATGAGGTGAGGATATCGCCGCTGAGGTACCCGACGACCTGCGGCAGCATCGGGGCTTCCCGCAGCGGCGTCGTTGCCTCGCCGATCATCTGCAGCGACACGAGGATCAGCGCGATGCCGATCAGCACGCGGCCGCCCTGCCGCCACTCGCGGCTCCAGCCCTTGAAGAACAGCAGGCCGCCGCCGACCAGCAGCACCGGCACGACCCAGTGGATATCGACCGACAGAATCTGCACCACCAGCGCCGAACCGAGATCGGCGCCCAGCATGAGGGCGAGCCCGGTGGCCACGGTCAGGATGCCGCTGCCGGCAAAGCCGGCGGCGAGCAGCGCCACCGCGGTGGAGGACTGCAGCACGACGGCGATTCCGGCGCCAATGCCGGCGGCGCGGACGCGTCCGCCCTTGCTCTCACGCAGGAGCCTGCGCAAACGCGGCTCCTGGCTGCGCTCGACGCCGGTCCGCACCATGCGGACTGCCCATAGAAGAAGTGTAACGCCACCGGCGAGGTGAAGCAGCAGAAGATAAAAATTCACGGGTCAATCCTAAGCCGATGCATCCGACGCGACGCGCTGGCCCCTTGGTTTGAATATGCGCTAATCCCCGAAAGATGCAAATCTATCTGCGTCCTTCTGGTTCCTGCGGGCGGCCCGGGGAGGTATTTTGGCGAGCCGGCGCGCGCTGGCGCAGAAAAAATCCATTTCCTGCTAAATTCTGCGTTAACGCGTGCTACCTCTAGGATTGCTCGCGTTCTCGCAGTTGGTGACTGATTGGCCCATTCACGCTTCCGCCTTCGCGATGTTGCCGCTGACGTGTTCAGGCCGACCAACCTTCCGGCGGCTCTGGCTGTGCTTGTCGTTACTGTCGCCGGACTTTTTGCCGACTATCAGAACAACCTCGTCCACCAGCAGAACCTGCGCGCCGATGTCCTCGCCGAGGTGAGCGTCGTCCGCGCCAAGATCGAGGGCTATATCAGCGGCAACCTGCAGCTGGTGCGCGGCCTCATCGCCAGCATCGCCAGCGAGCCGGACATGCCGCCGGAGCGGTTTCGGCAGCTCGCGTCCTACATGTTCGAGCAGGGTGGGCAGCTGAGTTCGATCGCCGTCGCTCCCGGCCTCGTCGTCACCATGACCTATCCGCTCGAAGGCAATGAGGCTGTGATCGGGCTCGACTACAGCAAAAACGAGGACCAGCGGGCCGCGGCGATGCGCGCTGTCGAGACCGGCAGGCTGTTCCTCGCTGGCCCTGTGGATCTGGTGCAGGGCGGCAAGGGCTTCATCGGCCGGTTCCCGGTCTTTGTCGGCACCACCCCGGCGACGCGCCAGTTCTGGGGCCTCGTCTCCGCCGTCATCGACGTCGATCGCCTGTACGAGGACTCGGGCCTCCTCGACAAGTCGCTCTCCATCGATGTGGCGATCGCCGGCACGGATGCGAGCGGCGACAAGAACACCCCGTTCTTCGGCCGCGCTTCCATTTTCGACGAGAACCCCGTGCTCACCGAAGTGGTGATGCCCGCGGGGTCATGGGTCGTCGCGGCCGTTCCCAAGACCGGCTGGAACACCACGGCGCCGGGCTCCTGGCTGCTGCGCAGCGCCGCGGTGCTGCTCGGCTGCCTCGTGATCTTCCCGGTGTTCTTCGGCGTCCGGCTGATGGAAGAGCGCAAGCGCAACATCCGCGCCCTCGGCATCCGCGAGGCCGAATTGCAGAAGGTGTCCCGCCGCCTCGGCCTTGCACTCCAGACCGGCGAGGTGGGCGTCTGGGAATACGAAAGCGCCTCGGGCACGCTGGTCTGGGACGAGCGCATGAATGAAATCTACGGCCTCAGCGGCGTTCCCGCCCCGCGCCGCTACGAACACTGGCGCGACCGGCTGCACCCGGCCGATCTCGAACGCGCCGTGGAAGATTTCCGGGTCGCGGTCGAGGAGACGGGGCACTATCAGTCCGATTACCGGATCGTCACGCCGGCCGGCGAGGAACGCTGGGTGCGCGCTATCGGCCGCGTCTACGCCGATCCGGACCAGACCTCGCGCATCGTCGGGGTCAACTGGGATGTGACCAGCGACGTCGCCCTCAACGACAACCTCAAGCGCGCCAATCGGCTGAGCGAGGCGCGCAATGCCGAACTCGAGGCCGCCAAGGCGCGCATCGAGCACAACGCGCTGCACGACTCGCTGACCGGCCTGCCCAACCGCCGCTATCTCGATGACATCCTGCACCGCCACGCGCAGCGCTGCGCGCTGAACGGCCGCCAGCTGGCGCTGCTCCACATCGATCTCGACCGCTTCAAGCAGATCAACGACACGCTCGGCCATGCCGCCGGCGACGCCATGCTGATCCACGCGTCAGAGGTGCTGAAGGCCAACATCCGGGCCGGCGATTTCGTGGCGCGAATCGGTGGCGACGAATTCGTGGTCGTGTGCGCCGGCGATGGCAGTCCGGCCTTTCTCACCACGCTGGCGGATCGCATCATCGCCACCATGCGTCAGCCCGTTGCCTATGAGGGGCACGAGTGCCGCTTCGGCGTGTCGGTCGGCATCGCGGTCGAGACCGGCGCGCAGGTCGAGCCCAACCGCCTGCTTATCAACGCCGACATCGCGCTCTACCGCGCCAAGAGCCGCGGCCGGAACCGCTACGAGTTCTTCACCGAGGCGCTGCAGGCCGAAGTGGTCCACACCAAGCGCGTCGCCGACGAAATCCTGCACGGCCTCGATGACGCGGAGTTCCTGCCCTACTATCAGCCGCAGTTTGATGCCCATACGCTCGACGTGGTCGGCGCCGAAGCCCTGGCGCGCTGGCGGCACCCGACCGATGGCATCGTCCTGCCGCAGGTCTTCATGGGCGTCGCCGAAGAGCTGAACGTCGTTTCGACCATCGACCGGATGATCCTCGAACAGGCGCTGCGCCAGTTCGCCGAATGGCGCGACGCGCGCCTTCCAGTGCCGCGCATCTCGGTCAACGTCTCGGCCCGGCGCCTGCAGGACGAGCACCTCGTCGCGACGCTGCAGAGCCTCAATATCCCGCCCGGCACGATCAGCTTCGAGCTGGTGGAATCCATCTTCCTCGATGAGTCCGACGACATCGTCCTCAACAACATCAAGCAGATCAAGGGTCTGGGGATCGACATCGAGATCGACGATTTCGGCACCGGCTACGCGTCCATCGTGTCGCTGCTCAAGCTGAAGCCGAAGCGCCTCAAGATCGACCGCCAGCTGGTCATGCCGATCGTTGACTCGCTGGCGCAGCGCCATCTCGTTTCGTCGATCATCGATATCGGCAAGTCGCTAGGCATCCAGGTTGCCGGCGAGGGCGTCGAGACGATGGAACACGCGCGCATCCTGCGCGACCTTGGCTGCGATATCCTTCAGGGCTACGCGCTGGCCCGTCCGATGGCCGCCCCGCAGCTGACGGCCTTCCTCAAGGCCGATGCCTGGCGCGGCGCCGACGCCGCGCTGGCCCCGGCGGTCTAGCCGCTTTACTCGCCGCCCGTTTGCCGCAAGATGGGCCAAAGGGAGGCTTTGCGATGCGTGCTGCGCGGCTCACGGCAATCGGCAACATGGTGATGATGGACGTGAAGCGGCCCGTCGCCGGCCCCGGCGATGTCGTCGTTCGCGTCGAAGCCTGCGGCATCTGCGGGTCCGACCGGCACATGTTCCGCGGGGAATATCCCACCGCGCTGCCGGTCACGCAGGGGCACGAATTCTGCGGCATCGTCGAGGACGTGGGCGCGGGCGTCACCCGCCTCAAGCCGGGCGACCGCATCACCGGCGATCCCAACATCGCCTGCGGCCACTGCGCCCACTGCCGCGCCGGCCGCCCCAACCTCTGCGACAGCCTCACCGCCATCGGCGTGTTCCGCGACGGCGGCTTTGCCGACTACGTGCTCGTGCCGCAGAACCAGGCCATCGAACTGCCGGGTGATCTCTCCCCGGTTCACGGCGCCTTCAGCGAGCCGCTCGCCTGTTGCCTCCACGGCCTCGACGTCGCCCGCATCGCGCCGGGCGCGTCGGTGGCCATCCTCGGCGGCGGCGTCATTGGCCTCTTGATGGTGCAACTGGCGAGGCTCGCCGGTGCCACCACCATCATCCTCGCGACCCGGCAGAAACCCCGCCGCGATCTCGCGCTCGAACTCGGCGCCACGCACGCCGTCGATGCCGGCCGCGCCGCCGCGACCGCGCTCATCGCCGGGCCGGGCGGCATCGTGCCGGGCGGCGTTGACGTGGTGCTCGAATGCGCCGGGGTGCCTGAAACCTTCGCCCAGTCCATCGCGCTCGCCCGCCGCGGCGGCGCCATCGTGCCGTTCGGCGTCACCCCGAAAGGCGCAACCATCGCCGTCGAGCCCTACGACATCCTGACGCGCGAACTGCGCATCGAGGGCGCCTGGCTCAACCCGCTGACGCACGGCCGCGCCGCCGCCCTCATCGCCTCCGGCGCCCTCGATCTCGACCGCCTCGTCACCCGCACCGTGCCGCTGGAAGATGTTCCCACCATCCTCGCCGCATCCCCCGCCTTCGGCGAAATCAAGATCGTCGCCGTGCCGTGACGGCCGTCGCCGCGGCTCCACTTCGTCCTGCGGTACGACACCGGACTTTGACACCGTGAAAATGCTTTGCCGCGAGCGGGCGAAAACCCGTCGCGGCAAAGCTGTGCTCAGGCCGTCGTGCTAGGCGGGCTTTTTCGCCGCCACCAGGGCGAGCTGGCACGCATTGGCCAGGTCGGCGTTGGGCTTTTCTGCCCCCAGGGGAGTCGCCCAACCGGCCTTTTCCACGACACCGCGCTGGCTGAAGCCGGTGCCGGCTGCGGCGAACTCTGCCAGGACCGCGACCGAGTTTGGATCGGTGGTGGAGCGTTCGACACAATACGGCAGGAGCGCCGCTGTGACCGCGACGAGGGACTGCTTCTTGGCCAGGTCGGCCGCTCCACCGGAGGTGGTCCAGCCACCCCACATAAAGCCAACGGCCGCCAGGACAACGGCACCCGCCACCGCGCCGTAGAGCGAGGGCTTCAACCAATCAGGCATTTTCATTAAGTCGTCCGATCTGTGTCGGGACAGCGCGTACGTGCCGCGCAATGGTCGATGCTAGCACACAGTCCCAGTCCAGCCTACGGGCTGCAACTACAGATGAAAGTCACCCGAAGCTTCCGGCTGGTAGATAACCTTGTCGATCAGGATCCGTCGCGTGCGATCCGCAACCATCCAGTCGATGGCATCGCCCTCATGGTAGCCGAGGATCGCGGCCCCGACATCGGAGAGCACCGAGAGTCTGCCGGCTCGTTCGTCCGCGTCCTGCGGATACACGAGATCCACTTCCATTTCTTCGTCGTCCAGATGCAGCACGACTCTCGAATTCATGGTCACGACATTGCGCGCGACCTCATGCGGATCAACGACGATGGCTCTTTCGATCTCGTGCTCAAGATCGACAATCGCCGGACCCACTTCATACGCGATCAGGGCCATCAGCCGGTCCTTGTCGAACGCCGTAATGTAGATGTCCGTGGAATCGCCCGTGGCGCTGTCGCGGAGGAGTTGGCGATACCGGCCCGAAGTCATGGACAATGATACGAGCGTTGGCGTCTCGCGCTCAGGAACGAAACCGCAGCGCTCAAAAGCCTTCAGCGAGCGGACATTGTCGGGGTGGATCTTGGCGATGACCTTGTTGGCGCGCATGTCGAGGAAGGCAAGCTTCAAACCTTCGCGGATGGCGCTGGCGCCGAGCTTGCGGCCCCAGTTGTCATGGTCGCCGATGACCAGAACGATCTCGCAGTCAGGACCCGTCTTGACCAGACGGAGGAAGCCGACCGGGGTGTCATTTCGATCGTAGATCATGAAGAAGCGGCCGCCCTGGTTGAACAGGTGCGTCAGGATCGGCAGGTGAGCTCGGTCGATGGCCTGCTCGATGAACCGGGAGACATTGCGTGAATCGCTGAGGTAGCAGGTGACGCGTTCGTCTTCCAACCAGTCCATCAGGATCAGTGCATGAGTCCGGGTTATCTCCGGACGCAGCGAAACAAAAGGCTCGTTCATCGTCATCATCCCGGTCGTAAGGATGAAAGCCTGTCACAGCGCTTTGGCCGTGCTGGTTCTTTCCGTTCACTGTTGAGTTTGGAAAGCACACCATAGCAAAGCCCGACCGGTGAGGCCAGCCGGGCGCTCCAGAGCTGGGACACCGGAACGGCGCGAGGCTCAGCTCCAGGCGGCCAAAACCAGACGCGACATGCCGGCACTCAATACGGGCAAGGACCCTGGGTAGTCTCCTCCCGCGAAGTCATGAAGTCGATCCCACGGGGCGAATTGCCGTGAGAGCCGTGATACTGCCAATAGTACAGCGCGTTCATGAAGGCGGTGACGTCAAACTCGTACATGAAGTGCTGCCGGGTGGCGGTTCCGGAGGAGACTGACGCAGACAGCGACCCTCCGGCGGAAGCATCCGGGCATGCGGTTACGGATTTCGGGGTGAACGCGCAGTTGCCTGCGGAGCTGCCGTGGCCGTTCGGGTTGCCCGAGTATATCGAGGCATCAAAGCACTCGACGGCCATCGCAGTTGTACAGGTGCAGACAAACGCAACAAGAATGCAGAGCCGACGCATACTGTATTCCCCAAACCATGATGCAACGATACTGAAAGTATAGGCGATGCGATCTTATCGCAACCGGCGCCCTTGAGCTCGATCGGCTCGTCACCCGCACCGTGCCCCTCGAGGACGTCCCGAAGCTCCTCGCCGCGTCGCCAGCCTTGGGCGAAATCAAGATCATCGCCGTCCCCTGACCAGCCGGGCCAGGTTTCGACCCGGGGCCCGGCCGTGCGCTGCCGCGATGCACCCTTATCAGGCGCCAGATGAACAAATATTCATAAAGTTCAAACTGAACGGACGTTCAGAAATGTGGCCAATATGTGTGGCGAGTTTGGCACATATGAACCGAATTGGTGACAATACATGCGTGAAACAAATATCTGTTGCGGTGTAGTCCTTGCGCTGACCATGAGATGCGCGCCTGATCGTGGTGTTCTTGCCGACCCCATTTTTAACGGATGAGATACTCATGAAAGCGATTGCCCTTGCGGCCGCATTCTGCGGTCTTGTTTCTGCTCCTGCGATGGCGGCTGATTTTCTCGATGAGGTGAGCGTTCTCACCCCGGCGCCTGCCTACGATTGGTCCGGCTTCTATGCCGGTTTCAGTCTGGGAGGGGGTCTGACCACGACGACGGTGACGGAGTACGAAAGCGAGATCTGGGACTATGGCGACTTCTCCGCCACCGGCTTTGGCCTTCTCGCCGGTCTGAACGTTGGCGCGAATGCCCAGTTCGGGGCTGGCGTCGTTGGTATCGAGGCCGACATCAACTGGACGAACCTCGGCGCCTCGACGAACTGGGACGACGGCGACATCACCAACAGTGTCAGGTGGAACTGGCTCAGCACCATCCGAGCCCGCGCCGGCCTCGCGGTCGATAACGCGCTGATCTATGCGACAGGCGGCGTCGCCCTCGTCGATGCGCACTATCAGTACGGCGAGGCCGGCGATCCGGATAACAGCGTCACGTTCGACGGCCTGCAGGTTGGTCTCGCTGCCGGCGTCGGCGCCGAGTATGCGCTCGACGAGAACCTGTCGATCAAGGCGGAATACCTCTATGTCGGCCTGCCGTCGGTCCGTGCCCTCGATACCGACGACAACCCGTACGACTTCGCCTCAGGCAGCCACCTGCTCAAGGTTGGTCTCAACTACCGGTTCTGAACCAGCCGCAGGGAAGCGAGCGAGGGCACCAACAGGTGCCCTTTCTCTTTGTGTGGCAAGTCGTTGTCGCGTCCGATCAGCACCGCGCAATCGGCCAACCCGTGCCGGTCGAGACACGCAGTGCCGTGTGCTGAAGCCAGGCCTCATCATCGTTTCGCCCGAGTTTTGCGGTGCCTGCTCCTTGCGCATGCCCCGGGCGTGCTTCATCGTTGATTCCCGATCCAGTCACACCAAGCCCGAGTAGAGCCCGATGCACACTGCCCCCTTGATCTCAACGATCGTCGGCGGCTTTGTTCTCGCGTTCATCTTCGGCGCGTTGGCCAACCGCCTGCGTCTGCCGCCGCTCGTCGGCTACCTCCTCGCCGGTGTCGTGGTCAGTCCGCACACCCCCGGATTCGTCGCCGACACGGCCGAGGCGACCCAGCTCGCTGACATCGGCGTGGTGCTGCTGATGTTTGGCGTCGGCCTGCACTTCTCGCTCAAGGATCTCATTTCGGTGCAGGCGGTGGCCGTCCCGGGCGCGCTGATCCGCATGGCGCTGGTCACCGCAATGGGCCTCGGCCTCGGCACGCTGCTCGGCTGGCCGCTGCTGGGCGGGATCATCTTCGGCCTCGCGCTTTCCGTGTCCTCCACCGTAGTGCTCATCAAGGCGCTGCAGGATCGCCACCTTGTTGACAGCGAGCGCGGCCGCGTCTCGACCGGCTGGGTCATCGTCGAAGATATCGCGATGGTGCTCGCGCTGGTGCTGCTGCCCGCCATTGGCGGGCTCCTCGGCGTCGCCGTCGATGCGCCCGACGATCCGTTCGTCAGCTTCGCCGAACGCCTGCTCGGCACCGAACTCGGCCTGCCCGGCGTCCTCGCCATGACGGCGCTGAAGCTTGCCGCCTTCGTCGGCTTCATGCTCGTCGTCGGCAAGCGCCTCATCCCGATGGTGCTGCACTACACCGCCCATACCGGCAGCCGCGAACTGTTCCGCCTCGCGGTGCTGGCCATCGCGCTGGGCGTGGCGGCGGGCGCTTCCTACCTGTTCGGCGTCAGCCTCGCGCTCGGCGCGTTCTTTGCCGGCATGATCCTGTCCGAAAGCGAACTCAGCCACCGCGCCGCCG
>DAORUH010000077.1:0-14584 GCA_035433065.1 Devosia sp.
CACCCAGACGAGGCCGAGGCCGTATTCGGTCGGGCGGCCGTCGGCGAGGGTGCGGGGTGCCGACATGGTTTCGAAGAGGCCAGCGAGTGGGCCCTCACCGGCGATTGACGCGCGCAGCCAGTGCGCCATGCCGGTGGCGGAGCCGCAAAGCGAACCGGCCGATGACAGGTGCATGCCCTGCATGCCCGCCTGCCAGCCGGATGCGGTCTTGTAGTAGCCGGGCACGAGGCCACGCACCGGATCGCCCCACATTTCGGCGGCGGTCATCGGCTGGCCGACACCTTGAGTGATGCGCTGCTGCACGAAATCGTTGAAGCGGAGGCCCATGCGGTCCATCGCCGTTTCGACAAGGCGATAGCCGGTGTTGGAATAGGAGACCTCGGTGCCCGGGGCGAAGTTCAGCCGGTCCATGCGGGCGAGGTAATCGTAGAGCGGGCCGGCGTCGCTGAGCGAGGTGGTGGTGAGGCCGTGGAGCGCGAGGCATTCGCGGACATCGGGCAGACCGCCAGTCATCGACAGGGCGCGCGCGACGGTGACGGCGCCAAGGGCCGGCTGCAGTTCGGGCAGGTGTTTCGCAAGCGGATCGTCGAGCCGGATGCGGTCGGGATAGGACAGCACGAAGGCGCAGAAGACGTGCTTGGTGACGGAGGCGAAGCGCACCACCGTATCGGGCGAGAACGGGGTGAGGATGGAGAGGTTCTCGACGCCGTTGGAGGCCGTGAATTTTATGCCATCCGCGTCGAAGCCGAGGATGGAGCCGCCGGGATCATCCGGGGACCAGTGCTTCAGGAGGCGTTCGGCGTCCTCCGCCATTGCGGTCCAGTTGAGGGAGGTTTCGGCCATCTGAAACACCTTCGGCTGCGGATGAGTTGGCAGGCCACCTAAGGCGGCCTGCCGAAGCTACGGCTAGATCGCGTCGAGCGGGTAGATCGGCCGGCGCAGGCGCTTGTAGGGCAGCTTGGTCGAGTCGCTGGTGCACGGGCCGCCGGTGACGACCGTATGGCTCGAGGCCATGATCTTCACCCACGCCTGCCGCCAGGCAATGGCACCCTTGAGGTTCACGTAGGACAGGGTCTCGGGCACAATCCCCTGCGAGCGGAACTGCGCCAGGTCGTTCGGCGAGCGCTTGCGGGTCGAGAGCAGGACGGTGATGCCGTCGTTCTCGCCGACGGTCACCACCACGCACGGACCCATGTTGATGTTGTAGCCCGCGCCTGCCCCGTGACTGTGCTTGTCCTCGAGCACGAACTTGCCGTCGCTGCTGCTGACGAATTTCGCGTCGATCTCGACCGGACCTTCATCGAGGAGGCTCTGCTTGCCGCCGATGCGCACGCGCCGGACTTCGCCGGGCCTGGCGCCGTCGAAGGCCTTGACCGATTCCGGATCGGCAATGGCGACGGCGGCATTGGTCAGCTTGTGCTTGAGGAAGGCGCGGAGGACCGGCGTGCAGTCGCCGGGAGCGCCGCCGCCGATGTTGTCGGCAGGCTCGACGATGCAATGCAGCCCCGGCTTGCCTTTGATGTCGAGGATGGCCTCGTCGAGGTCCCACTCCTTCACGACGCCCAGTTCGCGCAGTTCGACGGCCAGCGCCACGAGCTTGTCGAGCGCGGCGTCGGCAACGGCGTCGCTGCCGGTCGTGACCAGCGAGAACGAAACGCCGGCCTCGGGCACGTCGGAGAACGAGTAGCCGCCGATGACGTTGACGATCCAGATGTCGGGGTTCTCGGCCTCGATCTGGCGGGCGAGCGCTTCAAGGTCCTTCATCGGCCGGTCGGCCGTGCCGGTGCCGGGCGGCGACCAGATCACCGGCGCATGCTTGACCCGCATATGCGCCGTGACGCCGGTTTCGAGCATCCGCGCCAGTTGCTCCGCCGCGCGCACCGCAGTCTCGCGCGTGTCGGTATGCGGATTGTGCCGGTAACCGACCAGGGCACTGGCATGCCGGCCCATGCGCTGGGTGAAGTTGGCGTGGAGATCGTAGCAACCGACGATGGGGATCGTTTCGAGGCCCGGCTTGGCCCGCAGACGGGCGAGCAGCTCGCCTTCCGGATCGACGCTTTCGGTCGTCACCATCGCGCCGTGGAGCGACAGGAGGATCGCGTCGAGCGGCTTTACCGCCATCGCCCTGTCGATGCGCTCCTCAAGCTCGGACCAGAACTGCTCGAACACGGCGTGATCGGCGGTCTCCGAAGCGTTGGCGCCGTAGGATACGGACGGGATGATCTCCCAGCCATGCTTGTTGCCAACCTCGATGAAACCGCCGATCGAGGAGGCGCCGTCGGCCTTCTCCAGGATCTGCGCATCGCGATCGATGCGGAACCTGTCGAAGCTGGTGTACCCCGGCACAAAGCTGTGGCTCTCGTGGGTGATACCGGCAATCAGAACGCGTTTGGGTGCCGTCATGATTTTTCTCCCGTCCTCATCGGTCGTCATGGTTGGTCTGGCCCACAGAAGCGGGCGCGTAAGAAAAGGGCCGCTGGCTTTCGCCAGCGGCCCGCAATTGGTTTCGTCAGACGCCGGGGATCGGGTCGAGCGGGAAAATGGGACGGCGGAGCCGCTGGTAGGGAAGCTTGGTGCAATCGCTGGTGCAGGGACCGCCGGTCACCACCGTGTGGCTCGATGCCATGATGTGCTGGTAGCCCTGTCGCCAGGCAATCGCCGCCTTCACGCCCACGTAGTTGTAGTTCTCGATCGCAATGCCCTGCGAATGCCACTGGGCGAGGTCGTAGGGACCAACCTTGATGCTCGACAGGAGCACGGTGATGCCGTCGTTGTCGCCGACGGTGACGACGACCGCCGGACCCATGGTCTGGCTGAGGCCGCCGCTGGCGCCGTGGCTATGCTTGTCTTCGAGCGTGAACTTGCCATCGCTGCGGCTGACGAGCTTCGCGTCGATCTCGACCGGGCCCTCATCGAGGCGGCTGAGCTTGCCACCGATGCGGACGCGCCGAACTTCGCCGGGCTTGGCGCCATCGAAGGCCTTGACCGTTTCCGGATCGGCGATCGGGATCGCGGCGTTGGTGAGCTTGTGCTTGAGGAAGGCACGCAGCACCGGCGTGCAGTCACCCGGACCGCCGCCGCCGATATTGTCGGCGGGCTCGATGATGCAGTGGAGGCCCGGCGTCCCCTTGACCGCAAGGATGGCCTCATCGAGGTCCCACTCCTTCGACACGCCAAATTCGCGCAACTCGACCGCGAGCGCCACCAGCTTGTCGAGCGCCGCATCGGCCACGGCGTCGCTGCCGGTGGTGACGACCGAGAACGAGACGCCGGCGTCGTGCACGTCGGAGAAGGAATAGCCGCCGACGACATTGACGTTCCAGATCTCCGGATTGTCGGCTTCGATCTGGCGCGCCAGAGCCTCGAGATCCTTCATCGGCCGGTCGGCCGTGCCGGTGCCCGGCGGCGACCAGATGACCGGGGCGTGCTTCACCCGCATGTGAGCGTTGACGCCGGTGTCGAGCATGCGCGCGAGGAACTCGGCGGAGCGGACCGCGGTTTCACGGCCATCGGTATGCGGGTTGTGACGGAAGCCGACCAGTGCGTTGGCATGCTTACCCATGCGCTGGGTGAAGTTGGCATGCAGGTCATAGCTGCCGGTGATCGGGATGTTCTCGAGGCCGGGTTTTGCACGCAGACGGGCGAGCAGCTCGCCTTCCGGGTCGACGCTCTCGGTGGTCACCATGGCGCCGTGGACAGATAGCCAGATGCCATCGAGCGGCTTTTCGGCCATCGCCTTGTCGATGCGCGGCTCAAGTTCAGACCAGAACTGCTCGAACACGGCATGGTCGGCAGTGGCCGAAGGCTGAGCGCGATAGGAGACGGTCGGGATGGGCTCCCAGCCATTCTTCTGTGCAACTTCGAGAAAGCCCGCAACCCCGGAGGCCGGGTCGGCCTTGGTGAAGATCGCCTCATCGTGCTCGATGGTGAACTGGTCGAAGCTCGTCGTGCCGTCCACGAAATTGTGCGTCTCGTGGGATATCCGCGCCATCAGCACGCGCTTGGGTGCAGTCATGATCGTTTCCGCTCCTCGTATTCGGGTCTGATCGGCCGGTTACCCGGCCGGCAACTATGCGATGATGGTTCAGGCGTTGCCGCGCTCTTGCCTTCAGTTCTGAGGCAGGAAGCGGCAGGACACCTCGTGATCGGGACCGATCACATGCATCGGGGCCGTGCCGGTCACCGCGTGGTCTTCGCCGTGAATACAGGCGCCGGAGCGCCGGTCCACGAGCTTGAGCTCCTGCGGCGCGGCGCGCAGCTTCTGGCGCTGCACCGCCGGATCGGGAACCGGAATGGCATCGAGCAGCGAGCGCGTATACGGGTGGGCCGGCTCGGCGTAGAGGCGCTTCGATGGGGCGATCTCGACGATCTGGCCCGTGTACATCACGGCAACCCGGTGGGCCATTTCCTGCACCAGGGCAAGGTCATGGGCGATGAACAGATATGACACGCCCAGCTTGTTCTGCAGGTCTCGCAGCAGTTCCACGATCTGCGCCTGCGTGCGCACGTCGAGCGCCGACACCGCCTCGTCGCAGACGACGAAATCGGGGTTCACCGAAAGCGCGCGTGCGATCACGATACGCTGACGCTGGCCGCCCGAGAATTCGTGCGGGTAGCGGGTGACGACCTGCGGATCGAGGTTGACGAGCTTCAGCAGCTCGGCGACCCGCTCGGGGATCTTCTCGCGCGGGACCGTGCCATGCACCTCAAGCGGCTCGGCGATGATCTTGCCGATGGTGAGCCGGGGATGCAGGCTCGAATACGGGTTCTGCTGGATGAACTGCATGTGCCGGCGGATGGACCGCAGTTCGGCGCCGCGCATGCCCATGAGATCGCGACCGAGCAGCCGGACCTCGCCCGAATCCGCCTTCTGCAGTTGCAGGATGGCGCGGCCGGTCGTGGTCTTGCCCGAACCGGACTGGCCGACGAGGCCCAGCGTTTCGCCGGGCCTGATGAAGAAGCTCACCCGATCGACAGCGCGGACGGGAGCGCCCCCGGTCCGCGAGCCGAACAGGACGGTGAGGTCCTTGACCTCGAGGATGGGGGCGGCCGGCGTGGACGGTTGCGCCGTGGCAGTGGCAGCGCTCATGAGGCAAGTTCTCCGGCACGCTCGAGCCGCGGAACGGCAGCAAGCAGCGACTGGGTGTAGGCGTGTTGGGGGTTCGCGAAGATATCGTCCACCGCACCGGTCTCGACGATCTCGCCGCGGTACATGACGTTCACCCGCTCCACCATGCCGGCGACGACGCCGAAATCGTGGGTGATGAGCATCAGCGACATGCCGCGTTCATCGCGCAGCTTCATCAGCAGCCGCAGGATCTGGGCCTGCACGGTCACGTCGAGCGCCGTGGTCGGCTCGTCGGCGATCAGCAGTTCCGGATCGCAGGAGATCGCGATGGCGATCATGATGCGCTGGCGCTGGCCGCCCGAGAACTGGTGCGGATGGTCGTCGACACGGCTGGCCGCGTTGGGGATGCCCACTGCGTTGAGCAGTTCGAGGGTCCGCACGCGGGCCTGCTTCTTCGTCAGGTTGAGGTGCCGGCGCAGGATGTCGTCGAGCTGGCTACCCACCGTCATGACGGGGTTCAGCGAACTCATCGGATCCTGGAACACCATGGCGATCTGGCGGCCACGGACATCGAGGATGTCCTGATCGGAGATCTTCAGGAGGTCCCGACCCTTGAACATCACGGCGCCGCCAAGGGCGACAGCCGTGCCCTCTGCCGCGAGCCGCATCACCGCGCGGGCGGTGACCGACTTGCCGCATCCCGATTCACCGACGAAGCCGAGCGACTCCCCCTTCGCGATATCGAAGGAGATGCCGCGCACGGCCTCGACCGTTTCGAAGCGGGTGGCGAGCGTAGCGGTCAGATTCTTGACCGACAGGAGTGGCGTGTTCTCGCTCATCGGCGGCTCCCCACGTCGAGCACTTCACGCAGGCCGTTGGCGATGACGATGAAGGTAAGGGTGGCAAAGACAATGACCACGGCGGGGGCCAGCACCGTCAGCGGCGCGAGCTCCATGAACTGCCGGGACTCCGACAGCATGCCGCCCCAGTTCGGATCCGGCGGCGGTGGGCCAAGCCCGAGGAAGGAGAGCGCCGTCACGGTGAAGATGGTGTTGGCCAGCGTCAGGCTGGTCTGCACCACGACGGGGGAGATCACGATCGGCAGGATGTGCCGCGTGACCAGCCGCCATTCGCTGACGCCGATGCTGCGCGCCGCCTCGACATGGTCCCACGATTTCACCGACAGCACCGGCCCGCGCACCACGCGCGCCATGGACGGGATGTAGACGATCGCCACCGTGAGGATAAGGTTGGGAATGGTCGGCCCCAGCGCCGCCACCACCGCGATGGCGAGCAGGAACACCGGGAAGGCGAAGATCACGTCGAGCAGGCGCATGATCGTCTCGTCGACCGCCCCGCCGATGTAGCCGGACACGAGGCCGAGCAGCAGACCACCGGCCAGCGCGATGGTCACCGACACGGCGGTGATCAGCAGCGTGGTCCGGCCACCCATGATCAGCCGCGACAGCACATCGCGCCCGATGATGTCGGTGCCCAGCCAGTGCGCGGCGCTCGGTCCTTCGAGCGAGGCCGCCGTGGTGGCCGAGGGATCGTAGGGCACGATCCAGGGCGCAAAGATCGTTACCACCAGCATGATCGCCAGCATGGTGAGGCCGATGCCAAGCAGCAGCGGACCGGAGCCACGCTTGCGCTGGGGACGGGGCGGAGCGGCCGCTTCCAGGGCGGCAGGGACCGGGGCCGTCACATCTTCACCCGGGCATCGGCACGCGCGTAGGCGATGTCGACCAGCATATTGACGAACACTACGACGCCCGCCGCCACCAGCACGATGGCCTGGATAACGGGGTAGTCGCGGCCCACGATTGAATCAAACATGTACGAACCCATGCCGGGGATGGCGAAGATCGTCTCGATGACGATCGAGCCCCCGAGGAGATTGGCCACCTGCAGACCGGTGACGGTGATCACCGGGGTAAGCGCGTTGCGCACCAGGTAGTTGAGCAGCACTGTCGGCGGCTTCAGGCCCTTGGCCCGCGCCACCATGACGAAATCCTGATTGGACACTTCCAGCACCGCCGCGCGGGTATTCTCGGAGATCACCACCGAGACCGTGAGCGCCAGCGACAGCCCGGGAAGGAACAGGCTCTGCAGGTTGGCGACCGGATTTTCGAGGAACGGCGTGTAGCCGAACACCTGGATCTGCGGAAAGTAGAGACCCGCACACAGCACGATCAGCGTTGCCACGACGAAGTTGGGGATGGCGAGGCTGAGCCCGTTGATGACGCGGACGATCCAGTCGGCGGCGCCCTTCACGCGGGCCGAGAGCAGCCCGGTCGTCACCCCGATCAGCATCGCGATCCCGGCGGCCATGATGGTCAGCTGGAGCGTGACGAGGAAGCGCGGCCACAGTTCCTGCAGCACCGGCGCCTTGGTCGAGAACGAATTGCCAAAATCGCCGCGCAGCGCATTGCCAAGCCAGAAGACATATTGCTCGAGGATCGGCTTTTCGATGCCGAGGTCCACCCGCATCTGCTTGAGCACCTCCGGGTCGAGCTGCAGCCCGGCGGCGGCGGCTTCGGCGAAGTCGCCCGGAAGGGCGCGCATCAGCACGAAAGCGACAAATGAAACGCCAAAAAGTATGGCCAGCGCCCAAAGACACCGGACGAAAATAATACGGCCCATGAATTACCCAACCACCATTGTGCTCACCAATTTGAGCGCTTCCGGGTAGGCGCGAGGCCCACCCGGAAGCTTGAGACGTTCAGAGGGACGGGCCCCGCCGCAACCGCCGCGGGCTCCCGCCAACTTCTACTTCGATACCGAGGTCGTCCGGACGTAGGTCCGGATGTTCGCCGGCAGGGCGACGTAGCCGCTCACGTAGTTCCACCACAGTTCCCAGCGCAGCGGGTACTGGTAGACCATCAGGTGGTAGGCCTGGTCGGCCGCGATCTGCTGGATCTCGTGATGCTTTGCGATCCGGGTTTCGTTGTTGATGTCGGCGCGAGCTGCCGGGATCAGTTCATCGAGCTTCGGATCCGACAGGCCCCAGGCCTTGGCGGAGACGCTGGTCGAGGTCAGGCGGCTGAGGATCGAGTCCGGATCGGGCGACGACGACTGGGCAACCGACAGCAGGGTCGGGAACGTGCCTTCGCTCGACATCTTGAGCAGCGGCGCGGTTTCCATCGGGTTGATGGCGACCTTGATGCCTGCCTGGGCCCACTGCTGCTGCAGCAGCTGGGCACACGCCACGTCGAGCGGGTTCGCCGCCACGACGATGTATTCACCCAGGTCGATGCCGTCCGGGAAGCCCGCCTCGGCGAGCAGCGCCTTGGCCGCGGCCGGGTCGAACTTGTAGTACGGCAACTCCGTCACGCCGTCATAGCCACCGAGATGGCTTTCCGGCAGCAAGCCGCCGACCTTGCCCGCACCGCCGAGCACCGCGGCAACGCAGGCCGCGCGATCGGTGGCGAGGCTGAGTGCACGGCGAACGCGCACGTCATTGAGCGGCGCAACCTTCATGTTGAACCACACCGGGAAGGTACGCGAGGTCACGCCCGGAGCGGACACGAGGTCCGGCGACGTCTTGGCCACCTGGGCCGCAACGCGCGGGTCCTTGAGCCAGGTCATGTCGATGCCCTTGGAGCGGAGCGCCGAAGTGATCGTGCCCTGGTCCTTGAAGAACTTGAACACGACGGTGTCGAGGTAGGGCAGGCCTTCCTCGTAGTAGTCAGCGAAGGCCTTGAGCACGAGCTGCTGGTTCGGCACGTAGCTTTCGAGCACGAACGGGCCGGTGCCGACAGGCTTCTCGACGAGGTTCTCGACGCCCTTCGGCGTGATCGCGCCGTCCGGCATGTTGGCGAGGAAGTTGAGGAACGCGGCGTCGGTCGTGGAGAGCTTGAACTCCACCGTGTAGGGGTCGAGGACGTTGACCTCTTTGACGTTGCCATACGTCGTCTTGTAGCGCGTCGGCTTGGCTTCGGGCGCAAGGAACCGGTTGAAGTGGTACTTCACGTCCTCGGCAGTGAAGTCCTGGCCGTTGTGGAACTTCACACCCTGTCGCAGCTTGAAAACATAGGTCGTGTCGTCTGGCTGGTCCATGCTGACCGCCAGATCCAGCTCGTGCTTGTTGTCCGGGGTCAGGCGGAGCAGACCCGAATACAGCAGCGAGATGAAGTCGTACGACGAGAAGGCCGTCGTCAGGATCGGGTCGAGGCCGATCGGATCGGCGTCGGAGCCGATGTTCAGCGTGCCGCCCTTCTTGGGCGCGGCGCCCTGCGCGAAGACGCCCGGGACCATCGCAATGGCACCGCCGGCAAGCGCCAGCCGCAACAGGCTGCGGCGCGAAATGGCAAACGGATCGCTGGCGTGCGCACCGTCTGCGTCAAAATCAAATGAACTGCTCACTTATGACTCTCCCATCCACTGTCCGCGCCGAACCGGCTGCGAAAAACTCCCTGCAAAGTCCCCCCTGCAGAGCAACTAACCTGGCCGCTACGGGCCCACGACAATAGGTCCCATGTGGCCATTCAGGCCAACATGAGAGCAAAAAAACGCGGGAGCAAATGGCCATATAGTCGCTGGGTCTTTCGCCGTTGTTCTCTAGCGTCGGCAAGCCCCATTTCGCGCATTAGCCCGGCGCCTTGTCCATCCATTGGGATTTCACCGTACGAAACGATACGCGTGGGATTTGAACAATGGGGCCTTGCGCGAAGGGCGCATTTTTGTGCGCCTCGCGACTGAAAAGCAGGCAGTCTGCACGCTCTTGAGGCTAACCTAAATGGCGACGAAGGTCGCAACCAATCTGGCGCGCGCGGCTTCCGCGTCGAGCCTTCCGCGTTCGCCGATCAACACCAGACGGCAGGTGTCGTAGCGGCGCGGCAGGGGCTCCATCGTAGCGCGCCGGCCGACCAGGTTGAAGCTGAAGCTTCCCTCGTTTCGTCCCGTGAAATTGACGATCCCCTTGGCGCGCACCAGCTGCGGCGCCAGCTCACCGATGCAGTCTTCGAAGCGCTCGGCCGCCACCGCGCCGCGCCACTCCCACTCGACCGAGACGAAACGATCGGCCGTGACCTTCGGCCGGCGTTCGAGCGGGGAGCGCTCGCGCGCCGGTCCGAGCAGGATGTCGTGCGCCGACGGCTCGGACGCATCGAAGACAAGCGCCTTGCCCTCCGCCTCGAAACGCTCCCGCAGCGCCGCCGCGTCGCGCCCCTCCGTCTTCGCGAGGCCAATGAAATCGGCGGCCGATGACTGCGCGCGCCACAGCGGATCGGCCGACATTGCCGGGTTGCCGGCCAGCGCCTCGGCATCGATGATGGCGACGACTGCATCGAGCACAACCCCCTGCCGCACCACGGGGTCCATCAGTGTCTCGATGATACCCAGCGGATCGGCCACGCCGCTCGCTTCGATCACGATGTGCTGCACACCCTCGCGCGCCACCACCTGCCTGAGCGTGCGCAGCAGGTCCCCCTGCAGCGAGCAGCAGATGCAGCCGTTCCTCAGGCCCACGACGCCATCGGCGGTTTCGGCGATCAGGTCGGCATCGATGTTGATCGAGCCGAAGTCATTGACGATCGCCGCGATCCGCAGGCCGTCCGCCTCGCGCAGCAGGCGATTGATGAACGTGGTCTTGCCGGCCCCCAGGAAGCCGGTGACCAGCGTGACGGGGACCGTCACCTGTCGCCCCGGCGGATCGGCCGGCCCGGCGCCGCGTCCTCAACCAGTCCCCGGTTGGAAATCACCGGCGTGCCGTTGACCAGCACGTGCACCATGCCATCGGACGGCCGGTTCATCTCCGAGAAGGTAGCGCGGTCGAGCAGCGTCACAGGATCGAACACCGTGATATCGGCATCTGCCCCGACCTGCAGCCGGCCCTTGCGCCTGAACACCGGAGCGGTTCGCTCGACGATCTGCGCCGGGATCAGGGTGCACTTGGCGATGGCGTCGATCAGCGGCAACGCCTCGCCGTCAATGCACCAGCGCCTGAGGAAGCGCGTGAACGTACCGGACGAGCGCGGATGCGAGGTTCGCTCCGCGCTCAGCGGCCATTCCATGCCGTCATAGGGTGTGCCGTCGGGGTTGCTCCAGGGCATGGCGTCGGAGGCAATCGCCGAGCCGGGGAACATCACCGAGACATCGAGCAGCCTGCGATGCCGCTCGTTGTTCTCGGTGTCGAGATAGCGCCAGAGCACCAGCGCGCCCGGCTGCCTGGCGCGCTCGGCGGCATACTCGTCCGGCCCGCTGAGTGCGTGCTGGGCCGACACCAGCTGGATGTCCGAATAGGTGCTGCCGGTGCGGGCCACGAAGTTGGCGTCGGCAAAGAAGGCCGCGCCGAGGAAGGTCGAGCCGGTGCCGTAAGGGTAGGCCTCGGTGGTCACCTTGATGCCCGCCGCCTGCGCCTTTGCAATCAGCTGCGCGGCGCGCTCGATATCCTGCAGGCTCGTGGAGTTTAGGTGGCAGATGTGCATATGCGCACCGGTCGCGGCCGACAGCCCGATCAGGTTCACATAGGCCTCGACCGAGCTCTTGGGATCGATGTTCGACATCTGCGCGACGTGCGTATAGGTCGGCACGTCGGAAGCGGCAGCGAGATCGCAGATGAGGCTCATCTCCTTGGCGCCGGCGCCGGGGGCATACGCATAGGGAATGCCGATGCCGAGCCCGCCCTCCTCGATGCCCTCGCGGGTCAAGGCCACGATCTGCCTTGCCTGCTCGTCGGTTGCCGTATCGCGCGACCAGCGCGTGTCCTCGCTGTTGCGGCTCATCGCGGTGACCGCTGGCTCGCCCTCGATCGGGTCGATGCCCGCGATGGCCTGCTTGCGCGCCATGATCCACGCGGCCGCAACGCCATAGTTGAGCACGCGCGGCACCTTCGCCTGCGCCTCATACCAGGCGGCCACCGGCAGCGCGCCGACTTCGAGTTCGAGCGCCGTGGTCACGCCGTCAAACGCCTGCATCCGGTCAGCAGGCACCGTCTGGCCGTGGGCATGGATGTCGACAAAGCCCGGCGCAACGACAAGTCCATCAGCAGCGATCGTCCGCCGCGCCGCCCCGAGGTTTTGCCCGATGGCGGCGATGCGGCCGCCTTCGATCGCAACATCGGCGATGCCGTCGTGGCCGGTCTCGGGGT
Source organism: Devosia sp. (assembly GCA_035433065.1). Classification (GTDB taxonomy): domain Bacteria; phylum Pseudomonadota; class Alphaproteobacteria; order Rhizobiales; family Devosiaceae; genus Devosia_A. The sequence continues at coordinate 12,159 of DAORUH010000077.1, forward strand.
CGATGACACGGCCGCCGGTGATGAGAATGTCGAACATGTGAGGGAAGATCCGGGAGTGCTGGCGTTCGCGCGAGGAGGCGTCAGAATCGTCCGCAGATCAAGCCGTCAAAGGGTCCACACCGACCCCGCCCCGCGAACTTGCCGCGCATCAAGCCGCTTCCTTGACGGGCCGATCTTTAGTACTCGTCCGGCCGCACCAGAATTCCCGTCGTCTCCCGCTACGCAGACGCCCCCGTCCGGACACGAATTACGCAATGATACGCCTCGACAATATCGGCAAGCAGAACGGCAAGCAGATCGTCTTCATCGAGGCGTCGGCGTCGCTGCTGAGGGGCGAGAAGGTCGGGCTCGTCGGTCCCAACGGCGCCGGCAAGACCACGCTGTTCCGCCTGATCATCGGCGAGGAGCAGCCCGACGAGGGCCAGGTTTCCGTCGATCGCGGCATCAGCATCGGCTATTTCAGTCAGGATGTGGGCGAAATGAGCGGCCGCTCGGTCGTCGCCGAAGTCATGGACGGTGCCGGCCCCGTGAGCGAACTCATGGCCGAGATGGCCGTGCTCGAGGCGGCGATGGCCGATCCCGAGCAGGCCGACGCGATGGACGATATCATCACCCGCTACGGCGATGTGCAGGGACGCTTCCAGGAGCTCGACGGCTACTCGCTCGATGGCCGCGCCCGCGAAGTGCTCGACGGCCTCAGCTTTTCCCAGGAAATGATGGACGGCGATGTCGGCGCACTGTCGGGCGGCTGGAAGATGCGCGTAGCGCTCGCCCGCATCCTCCTGATGGCGCCCGACGTGCTGCTTCTCGACGAGCCTAGCAACCATCTCGATCTCGAAAGCCTGATCTGGCTCGAAGCCTTCCTCAAGAATTATTCCGGCGCCATCCTCATGACCTCGCACGACCGCGAGTTCATGAACCGCGTGGTCAACAAGATCGTCGAGATCGACGGCGGCACGCTCACCGCCTTTACCGGCGACTACGAGTTCTACCAGAACCAGCGCGCCCTCGCCGACAAGCAGCAACAGGCGCAGTTCGAGCGCCAGCAGGCCATGCTGGCCAAGGAAATCGCCTTCATCGAGCGTTTCAAGGCTCGCGCCAGCCATGCCGCGCAGGTGCAGAGCCGGGTGAAAAAGCTCGACAAGATCGACCGGGTCGAGCCCCCCAAGCGCCGCCAGACCGTGAACTTCGAGTTCCGCCCTGCCCCGCGCTCGGGCGAGGACGTGGTAATGCTGAAGAACGTCGCCAAGCGCTATGGCAGCCGCGCCATCTATGAAGGCTTCAACTTCCACATCCGCCGGCAGGAACGCTGGTGCATCATGGGCATCAACGGCGCGGGCAAATCGACCCTGCTGAAGCTCGTCGCCGGCGCGTCAACGCCGGATGACGGCACCGTCAACCGCGGCCCCAGCGTCAAGATGGGCTACTTCGCCCAACACGCCATGGACGTTCTCGAAGGCGATCGCACCGTGTTCGAAACGCTGCAGGACAATTTTCCGCAGGCCAACCAGGCACCGCTGCGCGCGCTCGCCGGCTGCTTCGGCTTTTCCGGCGACGAGATCGACAAGAAGTGCCGCGTGCTCTCCGGCGGCGAAAAGGCGCGCCTCGTCATGGCGATCCTGCTGTTCGATCCGCCGAACCTGCTGGTCCTCGACGAGCCCACCAACCACCTCGACATCTCCACCAAGCAGATGCTGATCGCCGCGCTCGAGCAGTACGAGGGCACCATGCTCTTCGTCTCGCACGACCGGCACTTCCTCGCCGCACTCTCCAACCGCGTGCTGGAGTTGACGCCCGAGGGCATCCACACCTATGGCGGCGGCTACACCGAATATGTGCAGTCGACCGGCCACGAGGCGCCCGGCCTGCGCAGCTGACCGGCGGCCTCGCTTGCGAGCCTCGCCGCCTCTCGGCTACGGTCTGGGCATGTTTCAGAGGATATGCATGACGAAGACATTTGCCGCCCTCCTGCTGCTCGGCCTGATGACAGCCACGTCCGGCGCCGAAGAATGGAAGTACGAAGGCGGCGGTACGCCCATCGCCTATGTCGACAACGGCGGCGCGCAGTTCCAGTTCGCCTGCCGCGGCGGCGACCTCGCGATGGGCTACTGGGTCCGCAAGCCGCACAAGCAGGTTGCGGCGGCGGCATCCATGAACCTCGCGATTACCCCCGATCCGGCGAAGGGCAGCACCATCTCGGCCTCCGCCGGCACGAGCTTCGCGCAGGACATGCCGCTCATCCACAGCGATGGTACATCGATGATCGTTCGCGGCCCCGTCGCCAGGCAATGGGCCCGCATCGCGCAGCAGGCCAAGTCGGCCCTGCGCATCGCCTATGTGCAGAAACGCGGAAAGCACGAGTTCTTCGACAGCAACGATTTCGACGCCACGGGCTCCTCCGCCGCGATAAAAAAGGTACTCGACCG
>DAORUH010000078.1:0-14425 GCA_035433065.1 Devosia sp.
CTTCATGGTGAGCCAGCCTGCCCCCGCGAAGGCGGGGGAACCACGAAGAACGGGCCCCCCGCTCCGCTACAACCCTCAGCTCAAATCCACCGCATGCCGCTTCAGATCCTCGATCGATACAAACTCCAGCGCAAACCGGTTGGTCGAGAGCAGCGCAATCCGCGGCGCCCTGCCCGCCTCCAGCGCCTCTTTCCAGCGCAGTACATGCAGGCACCACCGGTCGCCCGCCTTCAGCCCGGGAAACCCATACTCGGGCATCGGCGTCGTCAGGTCGTTGCCGACCGATTTCGAGAACTCGAGAAACGCGTCCGTCATCTCGCAGCAGACCAGATGCCTCGCCACCTCGTCCGGCCCGACCATGCAGCCGCCGGTCCGGAAGAACCCGGTCATCGGGTCCGTCGAACACGGCTCCAGCGGCTCGCCGAAGACGTTGTATTCCTGCCCGAGTGCGACGACGCTACTCAACCGTCACGGACTTCGCGAGGTTGCGCGGCTGGTCCACGTCGGTGCCCATGAACACCGCCGTATGGTACGCCAGCAACTGCACCGGAATGGTCGCGAGGATCGGCATCACGAACTCGGCGGCATTGGGCAAAACGATCACGTCGTCCACCCCATGCCCCACGGTCGCCGCGCCCGCCTCGTCGGTCACGAGGATGATCTTGCCGCCGCGCGCCGCCACCTCCTGCATGTTGGAGACCGTCTTCTCCATCAGCGCATCCGAGGGAGCCACGACGATCACCGGCATGGTCTCGTCGACCAGCGCGATCGGCCCATGTTTCAGCTCACCAGCCGCATACGCTTCCGCATGGATGTAGCTGATTTCCTTGAGCTTCAGCGCACCTTCCATGGCGATCGGGAACATCTGCCCGCGCCCCAGATACAGCACGTCCTTCGCCTTGCTGAGGCGCTTGGCAATCTCGGCAATCTGAGACTCAGTCCGCAACGCGGCAGACACCGCCGTCGGCAGCGCCACCAGCCCGCGCACCAGTTCGGCCTCCCGCTCCGGCGACAGCACGCCCCGCGCCACGCCGGCCGCGATGACAAGGCTCGCGAGCGCCGTCAACTGCGCCGTGAACGCCTTGGTCGACGCGACGCCGATCTCCGGCCCGCACAGCGTCGGAAACACGATCTGGCTCTCGCGCCCGATGGTCGATTCCGGCACGTTCAGCAGCGACACGACATGCTGGCCCTGGCTGGCGCAGTAGCGCAGCGCTGCCAGCGTGTCGGCCGTTTCGCCCGACTGCGAGATGAACAGCGACAACCCGCCCTTCTCCAGCGGCGGCTCGCGATAGCGGAACTCGGACGCGACATCCACGTCGACCGGCAGCCGCGCATAGCGCTCGAACCAGTACTTCGCCACGGTGCCAGCGAACGAAGCCGTGCCGCAGGCCGAAATCGTCAGCCGCGAAAGGTCCTTGAAGTCGAACGGCAGCTTCTCACGCAGCGCCACCCGCTCGCTGCCCATGTCCACGTAGTGGCTGAGCGTGTGCGAAATCGTCTCCGGCTGTTCAAAGATTTCCTTCGCCATGAAGTGGCGATGGTTGCCCTTGTCGACCATCACGGCCGATGCCTGCGAGACCAGCGTCTCACGGTGCACGATGGCGTCCGATCCGTCGCGAATGGTGACGCCCTTCGGCGTCAGCACCGCCCAGTCGCCATCCAGCAGATAGCTCAGCCGCGAGGTGAACGGCGCGAGCGCCATGGCGTCCGACCCGAGGTACATCTCGGTCGTGCCGTACCCAACCGCCAGCGGCGCCCCGCGCCGCGCAGCGATCAGCAGCTTGTCGTGACCCTTGAACATGAAGGCCAGCGCAAAGGCGCCGCGCAGCACCTTCAGCGTCCGCGCCACCGCCATCTCGGGATCGAGCCCGCGGTCGATCTCGCGCGTCACCCACAGCGCTACCGACTCCGTATCGGTCTGCGTCTTCGGCAGATACCCGTCCTTGCCGAGGTCGGCGAGCAGCTCGCGAAAATTCTCGATGATGCCGTTATGGACCACCGCGACGCGCTCCGTCGCATGCGGATGCGCATTGCCCTCGGTGGGCGCACCATGCGTCGCCCAGCGCGTATGGCCGATGCCGATCAGCCCGCTCAGTGGCTCCATGTTGAGTTTCGTCGCAAGGTTGCCGAGCTTGCCCTCGGCGCGCCGCCGCTCGATCGCGCCGTGCTCAAGCGTCGCAACACCCGCGCTGTCATAGCCGCGATATTCGAGCCGCTTCAGCGCATCGACCAGCCGCGGTGCAACCGGCTCGACCCCGATGATCCCGACAATGCCGCACATGGACGACTACTCCTTGGCCTTCTTTGCCGCTTTGATCGCTTCCGCCCGGGCGCGCAGCTTTGGCGCATAGCCCAGCATGTTTTCCTGCCGCGCGCGCCCCAGCGCCAGCGCGTCCGGCTCGACGTCCCGGGTGATGACGCTGCCCGAGCCGACATAGGCATTGGCGCCGATCGTCACCGGGGCGACCAGCGAGGAGTTCGAGCCGATGAAAGCGCCCTCCCCGATCACGGTCTTCGATTTGTTGATGCCGTCGTAGTTGCAGGTGATGGTGCCCGCGCCAAGGTTCGCCTTCGCGCCCACCTCGGCATCGCCGACATAGCTGAGGTGCGGCAGCTTTGCGCCCTTCCCCACCTTGGCGTTCTTCACCTCGACGAAATTGCCGACCTTCGCGTTCTCGGCAAGGTCAGCGCCGGGCCGCAGCCGCGCGAACGGGCCCACCGACGCGCTGTTGCCGATATGCGCACCCTCAATGTGGCTGAACGCATGGATCACGGCACCCGACTCGATCTTCACGCCCGGGCCGAACACCACATGCGGCTCGATCGTCACGTCCGCGGCAATCTCGGTGTCCCACGAGAAGTAGACCGACGCCGGGTCCTTCAGCGTCACGCCCGCCTTCATGAAGTCGTCGCGCCGGACCTCCTGGAACAGCCCCTCGGCCCGCGCCAGCTGCGCCCGGTCATTGACCCCCAGCACGTCCTCTTCAGGCGAAACCGAATAGCCGATCTTGTAGCCGGCCTCGTTGGCCAGCTCGACCAGATCGGTGAGGTAGAACTCGCCCTGCTTGTTGTTCGGCTTCACCTTGTCGATCAGTTCGCGGAACACCGGCGCGCGGAAAGCGAGGATGCAGGCGTTGCAAAGCCCGATCTTGCGCTCCTCGTCCGTCGCATCCTTGTGCTCGCGGATCGCCAGCAGCCGGTCGCCGTCGGTGATGAAGCGGCCATAGCCGGTCGGATCAACCGGTACGAACCCGAGAATCGCCCCGTCCATCCCGGCATCGAGCCGCGCCAGCACGCCCTCGAAATTTCTCGGCCGCAGCAGCGGGTGGTCGCCATAGGTGACGGCGACATAGCCCTCGGCCGTCTCGAACAGCGGCCGGGCCATGCTGGCGGCATGCGCCGTGCCCTTGCGCTCGACCTGCTCGAAAAACGCCACGTCCGCGACCTTCGAAACGGCTTCCCGCACGGCGTCGTGGCCGGGCCCCGTCACCACGGCAACCCTGGTGGCGCCCGAGCGAACCGCGGCGCGCACCACGTGCCCGACAATCGACAGGCCGCCGACGTCATGCAGGACTTTGGGGATTGCCGAGTGCATGCGGGTGCCCTCACCCGCCGCCAGAATGATCGACAATAGGTCCGCCATGAATTCCTCTTACCGGCGTAGAATCTCGCCGTCCTTATGCCAGCAAGTTGTTGGGAATCCGATAACAGCGTCAACGAGCGGTAAAATACCCGCGAAAGCGGCTTTCCGTGGGCCTTCGCCTAATCCGGTTGACAGCGAGGGGCCAACGACTATGTTCCGCGCCGGCGCCACCAGCGCCCCGTGCGCCCGTAGCTCAGTGGTAGAGCATCCGACTTTTAATCGGATGGTCGATGGTTCGAATCCATCCGGGCGTACCAAGGCACTGCCTTGCTCTTTTGACACATTCATCAATGAATTCAGCGCGCTCCAGACGCCAGCGCACGCGTAGCACGACCCAGCCGCAGCAGATCTCGCGCGATCCCTCGGCCACATCGGTCGCCTGCTTGAGCGGTTGATGGCCTGCGGCCTGACCATTGGCCTCGGGAGTGTCGGAGCGGACGGCGCATCGGTGGCTGAAGCGCTGGCGTGCGGGGGACCGGCATCCTCACGATCGCAGTTCGGCCAGCGCCGCCAGAACGGGGAGCAGGTTCAAAACAGTTCGCCCAGACGTGCAGGGACGCTGGCATCCGCCACATCCGCACCCGGCCCCATACGCCGCGCACAAACGGCATGGCCGAGCGCTTCATCCAACCTCTCTGGGCTAATGGACCTATGCCAGACCCACAACTCATCAGCCCGCCGCAACCAGGCTGTCGGACCATGGACCGACGCCTACAACCTCATCAGCCCCAACTCAGCGGCATCAGTCCATTCCAAAGACTGAACAACCTCCTTGGCTATGACGACTAGCTCGCCCCTCGCGTGGCGAGCAGATAGCGGGTGGCCAACGCCACCGCCTTCGGGATCGGCTTGTCCTTGCGGTAGCCGGCAACCAGTCTTCGGGCGATCCCAAGATGGGCGGCCATGCCATCCAGCGACATATTCATCCGATCCATTGCCTCCCGAAACTCCGCGTTGGTCAGCAAGGCGTCGGCCAGTTCTTCTATCCACGCCGCGGCGAGTTCGCTCCCGTCTGCCCATTCTAGAGAACCGCCGAATTCACCTACTTTGAGCGACTGGAAAAGAGCATCGTCTGCACGCAGCCTTACATAGGCGCGATGACTTGCAAGGGCCGGTGCGATGTCGATGGTCTCCACAGCACCCGTCGACCAGGTAACTCGGACAACCCGTCCTTCCAAGGCCTCGGCACCGGAAATTTTTCGCAGTGATCGGCCCGCTGAAACAATTTCGTCAACCATTACGCCGCGTCCATTCTTCTCGCAGGAACGCGATGTTGTCGCTGATGATCCTCCTAGCTACTTCGTAGTCCTGCGTACGGATGTCGCCATTGATGATCGTCAGACTATCAAGTGAAACCTGTACGTCACCGTCGGACGTCGAGACATGGCAATGGGGCGGCTGGTGGTCGCGATCAAACAGGCGAATGAGAACCCTCCCCTCGCGAAACAGAGCAGGCATCCGACTTTCTCCAAATAGTGCGCCGCGCGCACTATTTGGTAACATCTTATGCCTTGCGGACAGTCCGCGTTAGTACGTACACAGCTGCACTCTAGGCACGCATCGCATGATGTTCCACTTTTGTTCCCATGGCAACCATTTTGAACAACGGCCTCGATCTCTCCTCCCTCCCCGCCTCTGGCAAGATTCTCGGGCTTGATCTGGGGACCAAGACCATTGGCGTCGCCGTTTCGGATGGGGTTCGGTATTCGGCGACGCCGCTGGAAACGATTGCGCGGACGAAGTTCACCGCGGATGCCGCGCGGATCATTGAACTCATCGCTGAGAACGCGGCGGTCGGGATAGTGCTTGGCCTGCCGCTGAACATGGATGGGTCGGAGGGCCCGCGGGTGCAGTCGACGCGGGCGTTTGCGCGGAACCTGGCGCAGAAGGTCGCCGTCCCCATCGTGTTCTGGGATGAACGGCTGTCGACCTCGGCGGTGACGCGGATGATGATCGACGAGGCCGGGTTGAGGCGCGACAAGCGGGCCGAGGTCGTGGACAAGCTGGCGGCCAGCTACATCCTTCAGGGCGCGCTTGAACGGCTGCGCCGCTCCTGACGCGGCGGCACCGCTGCGGCGGGGATAATTCATCTATTCGGGCATCGCGGCCTTGCCGCTGCCGCACCCTTCCGCTATCCCCGGAAAAATCTTCTGGGACAATGTCGTATGGCTCCAGCTTCACCAGCGGAAGCAACTCCTGCCGATCCCCTGCTCGGCGTTACAATCCCATTCAAACACAAGCACTTGCTGGGTATCAGCCAGCTCAACCAGTACGAGATACTGGAACTGCTGAACCGCGCCGAGGCGATGATCCCGGTGTCGCGGCAGCCGCGCAAGAGCCTGCCGACGCTCGCGGGCAAGACGCAGATCAACCTGTTCTTCGAACCGTCGACCCGCACGCAGGCGAGTTTTGAGATCGCCGGCAAGCGGCTCGGCGCGCAGGTCATGAACATGTCAGTGAAAACCTCTTCCGTGACCAAGGGAGAGACGCTGATCGACACGGCCGCGACGCTCAACGCCATGCGGCCGGACGTCATCATCGTCCGCCATGCGGCCTCGGGCGCCGTGGAACTGCTGAGCCAGAAGGTCACCTGTTCGGTGGTCAATGCCGGCGACGGCACCCACGAACACCCGACACAGGCGCTGCTCGACGCGCTGACAATCCGCCAGCACAAGCAGCGGCTGGCCGGGCTGACCGTGGCCATCTGTGGTGACATCGCCAATTCGCGCGTGGCGCGCTCGAACCTGCTGCTGCTCGGCGCGATGCAGGTACGGACACGGGTGATCGCGCCGCGCACCCTGCTCCCCGTGGGGATCGAGAACCTCGCGACCGAAGTGTTCACTGACATGCGTGAGGGTCTCAAGGATGTGGACGTGGTGATGATGCTGCGCCTGCAGCACGAGCGCGCCAACGGCCGCCTCATCCCGTCGGTGCGCGAGTTCTACCGGTTCTATGGGCTCGACGCCGAAAAGCTGGCGCTCGCCAAGCCGGACGCCATCGTCATGCATCCGGGGCCGATGAACCGCGGCGTCGAGATCGACCCCGCGATTGCCGATGGCGCGCGCTCGGTGATTACCGACCAGGTCGAGATGGGCGTTGCCGTGCGTATGGCGGTGCTCGATACCCTGCTCGAAGAGACGTCGCAGGTGCAGTCATGAGCGGGCGGCCGTTGATCGTTGAGAACGCCCGGATCGTCGATCCGGCGTCGGGGTTTGACGCTGTCGGCGCGCTGCGGGTCGAAGGCGGCCGTATCGCCGCCGTGTCTGCCGGTGCCGCGCAGGGCGCGCCGGAAGGCGCGATCCGGGTGGATGCCAAGGGGCTCGTACTGGCTCCCGGGCTGGTGGACCTGAGGGTGTTCACGGGCGAGCCCGGTCGCGAATATCGCGAGACACTGCAATCGGCCGGAGAAGCCGCGGCGGCGGGCGGTGTGACGAGCTTTCTCGCCATGCCCGACACCCAGCCGGCGATCGACGATGGCGCGCTGGTCGACTATCTGGCCCGCCGGGCGCAAGCGACCTGCAAGGTCCGCGTCCTGCCAGCCGCAGCCATCACCAAGGGGCTCAAGGGCGAGGAAATCACCGAGTTCGGGCTGCTGCGCGAAGCCGGAGCGGTGGCGTTCACCGACGGGCGGCATTCGATCCAGTCGAGCGCGGTGCTGAGATCTGCTTTCAGCTACGCGGCGAACTTCGACATGCCGGTGCTGCACCATGTGCGCGACAACGCGCTCGCGGGCGAAGGGGTGATGAACGACAGCCTGTTCGCCTCCGTCCTCGGCCTCAAGGGCATTCCGGGCGTGGCCGAGACGATCCCGCTGGCGCGCGACCTCGAACTCGCCGCCGCGACCGGCGTGCGCTACCACGCAGCACAGGTCTCGACCGCCCGGTCGGTCGAACTGCTGGCCGACGCCAAGCGACGTAGCGGCAACGTCTCGGCCGGTGTGTCGATCAACAACCTGTCGCTCAACGAGAACGACGTCGGTGCCTATCGAACGTTCTTCAGGCTGAACCCGCCGCTGCGCAGCGAGGATGACCGGCGCGCCATGATCGAAGGGCTCAGGTCAGGCGCGATCGATACGATCCACTCCGATCACGACCCGCAGGATACCGAGGTGAAACGCCAACCGTTCGCCGAAGCCTCGGACGGTGCGATCGGACTTGAGACCATGCTGGCGGCCGCGTTGCGTCTTCACCACTCGGGCGACATCGACCTGATGACGCTGCTGCGCGCCATGACGTCACGACCGGCGGAGATCCTCGGGATCGACGCGGGCACGCTGAAGGCCGGCGCGCCGGCAGACTTCATCCTCATCGACCTCGACTATCCCTGGCAGGTGAAGGAGAGCGATTTCCACTCGCGCTCGCGCAACACCGCCTTCGAGGGTGCCCGGCTTGCCGGAAAAGTGGCCGCGACTTACGTTGCCGGCCAGCGCGTGTTCGAGCGCGAAGGAGTCCCTGCGTGACCTTCCAGACTGTCCTCTACGCGATCGCCATAGGTTACCTGCTCGGCTCCATTCCGTTCGGCCTGCTGCTGACCCGCGCGGTGGGCATCGATATCCGCTCGATTGGCTCGGGCAATATCGGGGCGACGAATGTGCTGCGCACGGGTAACAAGTGGCTCGCGGCGGCGACGCTGCTGCTCGATGCCACCAAGGGCGCGGCGGCGGTGCTGATTGCCCGTTACCTGCTCGGCAGCGGGAACGCCGCGATCATCGCCGGTCTTGCGGCCTTCGCCGGGCACATCTTCCCAATCTGGCTGCGCTTCAAGGGCGGCAAGGGCGTCGCGACCTATATCGGCGTCCTCCTCGCCTGGAACTGGATAGTGGGGCTGATCTTCTGCGCCGTCTGGCTGGTCATCGCCCTCGCCCGCCGCTACTCGTCGCTGGCGGCGATCACCGCGGCGGCGACCTCGCCGATCTTCGCCTATGTCGTTCCCGGCACCGGCGACCTCATGCTGCCAGCGGCGTGTGGACTGATGTCGGTCATCCTGATGATGACGCACTGGCAGAACATCCATCGGCTGTGGAAGAACACCGAGCCCAAGATCGGCGAGAAGAAGAAAGTCACTCAGGACAATTAGTCTGCCGCGTCCGGGGGGAGGCGAATGGCACCAACGATCCTCTCAGATACCGAACGCGTGGCCTGGCTGCGGCTGATCCGCACCGAGAACGTCGGGCCGCAGACGTTTCGCCAGCTCGTCGCCCGCACCGGCACGGCTGCGGCGGCGCTTGACGCCCTGCCCGTCCTTGGCCGGCGACTTGGAACCGCACCACGCATTGCCTCGCAGGCAGAGGCGGAGGACGAGATCGCGGCGCTTGCCCGGCTTGGAGGCCGGCTCATCGCCACGGTTGAGGCTGAGTACCCGCCGCTGTTGCGGCACATCTCGGGCCCGCCGCCGCTCCTGTCGATGATCGGCGCGACCGGTCTCGATCTCAACCGCACTGTCGCTGTCGTCGGCGCACGAAACGCCTCGGCGGCCGGACAGAAAATGACCCGCCTGCTCGCGGGTGACCTCGGGGTTGCCGGATACGTCATCGTTTCGGGACTAGCCCGCGGCATCGATGCGGCTGCCCACAGAGCGAGCCTGAGGACCGGCACCGTCGCGGCGCTGGCGGGCGGCATGGACTGCATCTATCCCGAAGAAAACATCCCCCTCGCGCGCGCGATCGTCGAGCAGGGCGGGCTGCTGGTCTCCGAAATGCCGATGGGCTGGCAGCCGCGGGCGCGCGATTTTCCGCGCCGCAATCGCCTCGTCTCGGGCATGTCGCTCGGCGTCGTCGTTGTCGAAGCGGCGAAGCGATCGGGTTCGCTGATCACAGCGCGCATGGCGCTGGAACAGGATCGCGAGGTGTTCGCTGTTCCCGGCTCGCCGCTCGATCCACGCGCCGAAGGCGGTAACGCCCTGATCCAGGATGGCGCGCGGCTGATCACCGGGGCGCACGATATTATCGAGACGCTCGGGAGCGGCCGCCTGCCCTTCTCTCCCCCCCAACCCGAAACAGACATGCCGGGCATGTTCGAGGACGCCGAGCCGAGCGAGGACGACCGGGCGAGCCTGCTGGCGGCTCTCAGCTTCACGCCCGTGCCGGTCGATGAACTCATCGTCAATACCGGACTCAGCGCCTCGGCAACGCAGATGCTGCTCCTCGGGCTGGATCTCGAAGGCCGGATCGAGTGGGCCAGCGGTCAACTGGTGGCGCTCAGGCCGTAGTCTCGCTGCGGCCAGCCACGGTCACATATTATTCCCCCGTAGGGGGAAGCCGGGTGCCGGGGGATGGGCAGGTTGACACGCAAACCCCGCTTCACCATGTTGCGGCCTTTCCCAAGACCCCCACGACTGAAAGCGGCGGAATGAAACTCGTCATCGTTGAAAGCCCGGCGAAGGCCAAGACGATCAACAATTATCTGGGCAGGGACTATGAGGTTCTTGCCAGCTTCGGCCACGTGCGCGACCTGCCCGCGAAAGATGGTTCGGTGCGCCCCGACGAAGATTTCGCCATGTCGTGGGAAGTGGATGCGCAGTCGAAGAAGCGGCTGAGCGACATCGGCAATGCGCTCAAGAACGCCGACGAACTGATCCTCGCAACTGACCCGGATCGGGAGGGCGAGGCGATCTCCTGGCACGTGCTCGACGTGCTGCGGCAGAAGAAGCTGCTGAAGGACAAGCCGGTCAGCCGCGTCGTTTTCAACGCCATCACCAAGTCGGCGATCACCGAGGCTATGCAGCATCCGCGCTCCATCGACGAGCCGCTGGTCGATGCCTACCTCGCGCGCCGTGCCCTCGACTATCTCGTGGGCTTTACCCTTTCGCCGATCCTGTGGCGCAAGCTCCCGGGCTCGCGCTCGGCGGGTCGCGTGCAGTCCGTGGCGCTCAGGATCGTGTGTGACCGCGAGTCGGAGATCGAACGCTTCAGGGCGCAGGAATACTGGTCGATCGGCGCGCGGCTGAACGAGAAGGGCAAGAGTTTTGACGCCCGGCTCTATTCTGTCGACGGCAAGGTCACCGACAAGCTCGACATCAAGACCGGCGATGACGCCGGAAAGCTGAAGCAGGCCATCGAGGCCGGCCAGTTCACCATCAACTCGGTGGACAAGAAGCCGACCAGGCGCAACCCGTATGCGCCGTTCACTACCTCCAGCCTGCAGCAGGATGCGTCCTCGCGGCTGGGCCTGTCGCCGTCGCGCACCATGCAGATCGCGCAGCGGCTCTACGAGGACGGCGTCATTACCTATATGCGTACCGACGGCATCGACATGGCGCCCGAGGCGATCGCGCAGGCCCGCCGCGCCATCGAGAAGGAGTTCGGCACCGCCTATCTGCCGCCAACGCCGCGCATCTACCAGAACAAGGCCAAAAACGCACAGGAAGCGCACGAAGCCATCCGCCCGACCGACATGTTCCGGCATCCCGACACCGTCGGCGACCCGGAGCAGAAGAAGCTCTACGGGCTGATCTGGCGGCGCACCCTCGCCAGCCAGATGCGGCCGGCCGAGATCGAGCGGACCACCGCGGATATCGACGTCAGCGGCACCAGGATCGTGCTGCGCGCCGTGGGCTCGGTCGTCACCTTCGCCGGATTCCTCGCGGTCTATGGCATCGCGGCCAAGGAAGACCGGGCCGAGGATGAGGAGGACGCCGACACCCGCGAACTGCCGCCGCTGGCCGTCGGCGATACGCCCCGGCTCGAAGAGGCGCTGATCGAACAGCACTTCACCCAGCCGCCCTCGCGCTACACCGAAGCCAGCCTCATCAAGAAGATGGAAGAGCTGGGCATCGGTCGCCCCTCGACCTACGCGGCGACGATGGCGACGCTGCAGGAGCGAAACTACGTCCGGCTGGAGAAGCGTGCGCTGATCCCCGAGGATCGCGGCCGCGTGGTGACGGCCTTCCTCGAAAGCTTCTTTTCGAAGCTCGTCGAATATGGCTTTACCGCCGGGCTTGAGGAGAAGCTGGACGAGATTTCGGCCGGCAACCTCATGTGGAAGGACGTGCTGCGCGATTTCTGGGACGACTTCACCAAGCAGACTGAGGAGATCAAGGATCTCCGCGTCTCTGAGGTGCTGGACGCGCTCAACGATCTGCTCGCCGACCACATCTTCCCAGCCAAGGCCGATGGCTCAGACCCGCGCCGCTGCCCGACCTGCGGGACGGGTCAGCTGTCGCTGAAGCTCGGCAAGTTCGGCGCCTTCATCGGCTGCTCGAACTACCCCGAATGCCGCCACACGATGCAGCTTTCGGACGCCGCGACCGGCGCAGGCGATGGCGCGCAGGGCGACGGCATTATCGGCGCCGATCCCGAGAGCGGCGAGAACGTGCTCTTGAAGACCGGCCGGTTCGGCCCATATGTGCAGCTTGGCGAAGGCGAGGCGCCGAAACGCTCCTCCCTGCCCAAAGGCTGGAATGCCGCCGAGCTGACGCTCGACAAGGCGCTCCAACTCCTCTCGCTCCCCCGCGACGTCGGCCTGCATCCGGAAACGAAGTTGCCGATCCTGGCGGGCCTCGGCCGGTACGGTCCGTTCGTGCTGCACGACGGCAAGTATGCCAATCTGCCGGATGTCGAGGAGGTCTTCACCGTCGGTCTCAATCGCGCGGTCGATCTCATCGCCCAGAAGGCGGCGGGCGGCGGGCGGTTCGGCAAAGGCGGCGCAACTCCGGCAGCGATCAAGACGTTCGAACACGCCGACGGAGCGATCACAGTTCGCGAGGGCCGCTATGGCCCGTACGTGAATCAGGGCAAGGTCAATGCGACATTGCCCAAGACGACCACTCCGGCCGACGTGACGCTGGAACAGGCGCTCGAGTTGCTGGCTGAGCGCGCGGCCAAGACCGGCGGCAAGAAAGCCCCGGCCAAGAAGGCCGCCGCGAAAAAGACTGCCGCAAAGAAGGCGCCCGCCAAGAAAGCCGCGCCCAAGAAGGCGGCGGCAAAGAAGATAACGAAGGCGGTTGACGCCTAGACATGCTCGCATGGTTCGACAGGCTCACCATGAGGGCGACTGGAAACTCCCAGAGGGCCTCATGGTGAGCCTGTCGAACCACGAGGCCCGGTAAACACCGGAATACTGATGGCCAGAGCGCCAAATACCCCCACAAAAACCAAACGGCCGCGCCAGTTCGCGGTCGGTGAACTCCCCACGAAGGAGGCCGTCCTCGAAGCGATGGCCAATGAGCCTGAGCTCGACGGCAAGCGCGACCTGACGCGGCACTTCGGCATCAAGGGCGACATGCGTACGCCCTTCAAGCTCATGCTGCGCGAGATGGAAGGCGAAGGCCTGTTGGTGCGCAAGCGCCGCGCCGTGCGCCGCACCGCCACCCTACCCGCCGTCGCCGTGCTCGACATTCCGTCGGACGCCAGCGCGGATGAACTCTACGCCTATCCCGCCTCGTGGAACGAAGATGAGGGCGAGCGCCCACGTGTCGAGGTGATCCAGGCGCGGGACGCAAGAGTCGTGCCCGGGCCGGGCGACCGCATCCTCGCGCGCATCGAGCAGGGCGACGGTCGCGTCCCGGTCTACACCGCCCGCGCCATGAAAATTCTCGACAAGCCGCGGCGCGGCCAGATCGGCATCGTCCGCATGGACGATGATGGCGCGCGGCTCATTCCCGTCGATCGCAAGCAGAAGGAAATGCGGATCGCCGGCGGCGACCTGGGCGACGCCAAGGACGGCGACCTCGTTGAAGTCGAGGTGAAGCTGAGCGGCCGCATGATGATCCCGCGGGCGAAGGTCACCAACGTCATCGGAAACCCGAAGTCCGAGGGCGCGGTCTCGATGATCGCGATCCACAATCTCGAAATCCCCTACATCTTCCCGGCCTCGGTGCTGAAGGAGGCGGAAGAGGCCAAAGAGGTCACTCTCAAGGGCCGCGAGGATTGGCGGGACATTCCGCTGATCACCATCGACCCGGCCGACGCCAAGGACCACGACGACGCGGTCTATGCCGAGCCCGACCCGAAGGTGAACGGCGGGCACATTGTCTATGTCGCCATCGCCGATGTCGCCGCCTACGTGCGGCCGGGCACGGCGATCGACCGCGAGGCATATCTGCGCGGCAACTCGGTGTACTTCCCCGACCGGGTCGTGCCGATGCTGCCCGAGCGCATCTCCAACGAACTTGGCTCGCTCAAGGAGGGCGCCAACAAGGCGTCGCTGGCGGTGCGGATGGTGATTGCGCCCGATGGGCGGAAAACCTCGCACAGCTTCCACCGGGTGATCTTCCGCTCTGCGGCGAAGCTCAGCTATCAGCAGGCGCAGGCGGCGATCGATGGCCAGCCGGATGACAAGACCGGGCCAATCCTCGAAACTATCCTGAAGCCCCTGTGGGCGGCCTACATCACGATGGCGAAAGCCCGCGATGCGCGCGGGCCGCTCGACCTCAACATGCCCGAGCGCAAGATCATCCTCGACGCGCAGGGCATGGTGGCCGAGATTCGGGTACCGGAACGGCTTGAGGCAATGCGGCTCATCGAGGAGATGATGATCGCTGCGAACGTCGCGGCGGCGCAGGAACTCGAAAAGCACCATTCGCCGCTGATCTACCGGGTGCACGACACGCCATCGCCGGAAAAGCTGATGGCACTGCGCGACTTCCTCGGTTCGCTCAACCTGCCCTTCAACAAGGCCGACGCAGTGAAGCTGGCGGATTTCAACCGCACGCTGGTGAAGGCCAAGGAAGCCGGCAAGATCGAGCAGGACAGCGAGATGGTGCTGCGCAGCCAGGCGCAGGCGGAATACTCGCCGGGCAACTACGGGCACTTCGGCCTGAACCTTGAGCGCTATGCCCACT
>DAORUH010000079.1:0-14064 GCA_035433065.1 Devosia sp.
CTTTCGAGTGGGGGGACGAGCTCCTCGAAGTCTTTGAGGGCGATCCTATAAGCCTCACCCTCCCATGCAGTACCGGCAATTCCTCTAAACGTGTCGTCTACAGCGGCTTCAACTATCGACACACCCGCGATGGCGGTGTTGTCGGTTAGGTGGAACACGACATCGCCAGGCTGCACGTCACGCATGGAGGCGTAGATGTCGCCACCGCTCTTGGAACGTTGCGGGGACCATAAAGCTCGGCCCAGTCCGTGCTCACCGCTCTCCCGATCTCGCCTTTCGCTCACGATCGTCTTCTCGATCCAAAATCGGCGATTTAGTCTCGTCGTTTCTGTCGATGCGGCTTCGATGGGATATCCGAGGCCTTGCAGCTCCCGTCTAGCGTCTGAGCCGCTAAATTGCTCGTTGTCGAGTGGGGCACCGCCGGGCAGGTACTGGTGCGCTACTCCGACGATGGCTTTCGACGGATAACGTTTGTCACCTCTCACGGCCCAATGAGACAACGACGTTCCGAAGTTGTACGCCGACATAAAATCTTCGAAACCTAGCGCGTCGTATTCGTCCATCGCTTTCTCAACGGCTTCACGGGTGAGCGTTGGGAGCTTGGGGCGTCGCGAGGTGCCGTCGCGATAGTTGCGGTAGTAACTTATCGTGGTCCTGAAGTTGCTTAGATCGCGATAGATGTTCGTAGAGCTGAGCTGTAGCTTGGACGGGTTTGGCCTTCCTTGTGCGTGGTCCTTCGAAGAGTACGTCAGCGTTCGCATAACCTCCTCAAGGCGATCCACATCGAATGCGTGGTCCAGGTCACCATAAGAGGCAGCCAATTTTCGGGCTTCCGAGAGTTTCGTGTTGACGGTGTTGGGGCGGTAGTTCGCTTCCAGCCACTCGCGAAACCCGGTCTCGTTCATTCCCGCCTCCAGTAATGGAGTTGACTTGCTCACACATCGATGGTCCGGCTGCAAGTGTTGCGGCGCGTTCGGCTCAGGCCTGAGGCTGCCGTGTAGCCTAACAAGGAGCGCCAAGCCGGTGCCGTTCACCAGTGCCTCGAGTGTCCAGCGCACGACAAGGCCGGCGTGCGCTTTGGGCCATAAACAGACATCCGATGCGCGCGGGACTTATCCAACCGCCAAAATCGGCATTAGAGAATGAGGCCCAACCATCGTGAGATCTTGCCGCGAAACTCGCGTCTCCAGTAGGTCTTAGGAGAGTGCGTGAGCGAATAGCTCCGAAATGTCCGGAGGTTAGCCTATGCTAACCCCGAGCGGATGAAAGCTGCGCAAAAACAAGGACTTAGTGGCGGAGAGGGAGGGATTCGAACCCCCGGTGGAGTCGCCCCCACGCCGCATTTCGAGTGCGGTGCATTCGACCACTCTGCCACCTCTCCGCGAGATGTCTTAGGGGCAATATGATTGCCCGCGCCGGTCGACACGGCGGGGCTTATGACATAGCAGGATTTGACCTGCAACAGCATTGCGCGCGTGAGAGCATGGACCGCCCGCTTTTCGTCTATGGGACGCTCTCGGACCCCGATCTGCTGGCCGCGGTGCTGGGGCGGCGGGTTGGGCGGGCAAGCATGCTGGCGGCCACGGCGCCGGGGTTCCGGGCGGTGCATTTGCCGCAAAGGGTCTATCCGGCGCTGGTGCGGGCGCCGGGCGGGCAGGCCGCGGGGCTGCTGATTCTTCACCTCACGGGGTTCGAGCGCGACGTGCTCGATGCGTTTGAGGGCGAGGAGTACCGCCGCGGGCTCGTGCCGGTGATCTTTGACAGCGAGTTGCACGAGGCGGATGCCTACATGCCGGTGATCGCGGTTGCGGCCGATGCGCCGGCATGGTCACTGGCCCACTGGCAGGCGAACCACAGGGCGCGCGTCCTCGTTGAGGAGGCGGCGGCTGCCGCCGATATCAGGGCGCGGCTGATCGCCGTGCGGCCAAACTGACAGCGAGAGAAGAGCGCGATGCAGCAATCGGATACCGTTTCGACGAAGGGCGGGCCGCTGGAAATCCAGCCGGTCGACCACGCCTCGCTGGTGCTGCGGCACGGCGCGCAGGTGATCTACGTCGATCCGGTCGGTGGCGCGGCGCGCTACCAGTCGCTGGCGCGGCCCAGCGCCATCCTCATCACCCATGAGCACAGCGACCATTTCGATGTCGCAACGCTCGAGCAGCTGGTGGCCGGCAAGGCCGTCCCGATGCTGGTTTCGGCGGGGGTGCGGGAGAAGCTGCCGGCGGCGCTGAAGGCGCAGAGTCGAGCCGTCGGCTATGGCGATCGGGGCGACCTCAACGGCGTGCCGGTGCGGGTGGTCGAAGCCTACAACACCACGCCCGACCGGCTGCGCTACCACCCAAAAGGGCTCGGGAACGGCTATGTGCTGACCTTTTCGGGCACGCGGGTCTATATCGCGGGCGACACCGAGCCCAACCCGGACATGCTGGGGCTTAAGGACATCGATATCGCCTTTTTGCCGATGAACCTGCCCTACACGATGGTCGCGGGGCAGGCGGCGGAGGCGGTGAAGACGTTCCGGCCGAAGATCGTCTACCCGTTCCACTACACGCGGGGGCCGGAGCCCGAGACGTTCGCGGGGCTGATGGAGGGGGTCGAAGGGATCGAAGTGCGGCTGCGCGACTGGTATCCCGAACCGGCAGCGCAGTAGCTCCGGCGGCGCGGTTTTCCTTGACTCGCGGGGCTCTTTCTCCGATAAGCCGCCTCGAATTGCGCTTCCTTCAATGGGGGCGCGTTTCGTTTTGAGTTTAAATGGCTGCTCGAGGCTCCCCGCTGGTCAATCCTGACCGGCAGCTTCAAGTCCGCGGAATCCTTGGGGTTTCACCGCGGCGCCGCAGAGCGCGTCAACAAGGGATCCGGGTCATGAACCCGGCGAGACGATGACGTTTGCAGTGATCAAGACTGGTGGCAAGCAATACAAGGTTGCCGCCAATGACGTGGTGAAGATCGAAAAGATCGCGGGCGAGCCCGGCGATGTCGTGACGTTCGACCAGATTCTGATGGTCGGCGATGGCGACACCGTCACGGTGGGTGCCCCGCTGGTCGAAGGCGCGCTGGTCGCGGCCCACTTTGTGGCCACCGAGAAGCAGCGCACGGTCATCATCCAGAAGAAGCATCGCCGTCAGCACTTTGACCGGCGCAACGGCCACCGTCAGCTTCTGACCACCGTGCGGATTGCTGAAATCCTGATCGGCGGCGGCAAGGTGACTGTCGGCCCGGACGAGATTGCCAAGGCGCGCTACGCCGCCAAGCAGCAGGGGGCCGTTTCGGTCTCCAGCGACGAGGCGAAGCCCGCCAAGGCCGCGAAGATCGCAAAGCCGGCCAAGACCACTGCCAAGGCGGCGGCGAAGGCCGATAACGCCGACGCTCCGGCGAAGGCTCCGGCCAAGAAGGCCGCTGCCAAGAAGGCCGCCGTCGAGATCGTTGACGATCTGAAGCTGATCGGCGGCGTGGGTCCGGCGATCGAGAAGAAGCTGCACGAGGCCGGTATCACCAGCCTCAAGGAAATCGCCGCCTGGAAGGCCGCGGACATTGCCGACTTCGACGAGAAGCTGGCGTTCCACGGCCGTATCGAGCGCGAGGACTGGGTTGGCCAGGCTGCGGACCTGCTGGCGGGCAAGCCCCCGCGGGCCAAGGCCGACCAGGAAGCCCTGGCCGAGGAAAAGGCAGCTGCGAAGCAGAAGAAGCCCGCAGCCAAGAAGGCCCCCAAGGCCGACGATAACGCGTAAGGAGAACCGAGAATGGCACATAAGAAAGCAGGCGGTTCGTCCCGCAACGGTCGTGATACCGCTGGCCGCCGTCTCGGCGTCAAGAAGTTCGGTGGCGAAGCTGTCGTCCCGGGCAACATCATCATCCGCCAGCGCGGCACCAAATGGCATCCGGGCACGGGTGTGGGCATCGGTATCGATCACACGATCTATGCCCTCGTCGGCGGCAACGTCGCCTTCAAAACCCGCGCCAATGCCAAAGTCTTCGTGTCGGTACTCCCGGCAGAGGCCGCAGAATAACCCGGTAAGGACACTGAACCCTGCCGGAGACCAGCTCCCCGGCAAGGCAGCCTACCGCCAAGCGAATCCTGAAAAGGGGAGCCCGGAATCCGGCTCCCCTTTTTGTTTTCGCCTCGGAGGGTGGCTGAACATGAGGCTTTATCTATCGTCCCACAGGATGGGTGACAGCGCGGGGGCGCTGCTCGCCATGCTCGGAAACGCGCGGGGCACCCGCGCCGCTGTCATCGCCAACGGCTTCGACGGGAGCTCCGCCGCGGCGCGCGAAATCTATCGCGCCGAGGTCTTCGATCCTCATACTATCCTTGCATCGCTAGGCGTTGCGGCCGAGAGCCTGGACCTGAGGGCCTATTTTGGCGACGGGCCGGGGCTGCGGCGCAGGCTCGCCCAGTTCGACCTCGTCTGGGTCATGGGCGGCAACGCATTTGTCCTGCGCCGGGCGATGAAGCAGTCGCGCTTCGATGGCATAATTGAGGATATGCTGGCCGCCGACGCCATCATCTATGCGGGCGATGGCGCGGGTGCGGCAGTGGCCGGTCCGACCCTCAGGGGCATGGAATTGCTGGACGATCCGTGGGAGCTTCCAGAAAACTACGAGGAATCATTGGTTTGGGCTGGACTCAGGCTCACATCATTCACCATCGTACCGCATTTCCGGTCGCAACATCCGGATTCGGCTGCGGCGGAGAAGGTTGTCTATTACCTTAAGGCAAGGAGATTGCCTTATCGTGCGTTGAGTGATGGCGAGGTCGTCGTCGCAACCGGCGCGAGGGGCGCCGAGCGGCAGCAGCTCAAGAGGATTGCCTGATGGCTAAGGTCGAAACGACTGCCAAGGGTACCAAGTCCGGGGTCAAGGCCCCGGATTCCAAGGGTCTTCAGCAGCCTCGCGGCAGTGGCAAGACGGCCGCGGCGTCGCTTCGGCAGGCTCGGCCAGCGGCCAAGTCCGCGGCCAAGGGCCCGTCGAAGCCGACCGCAAAACCTGCCCCCAAGGCCAATCCAGCCCGCTCCGCTCCCGCCGGCAAGGCCGCGCCGAAGGCGAAGCCTGTTAGTCGAAATGCAGTTAAGACGCCGGTCAAGGCGAGGCCGAAGGCTGCCGCGCCGAAGGCTGCTGCGCTGAAGTCCGCCGCGCGGCCCGCGCCGAAGAGCGCGCCCAAGGCGGCAAAGAAGGTCGCCGCGAAGCCGAGGCCTGCCCCCAAGGTCGTCGCCAAGGCGAAGCCTGTGGCCAAGGCAAAGCCCCCGGCCAAGGCGAAGGTTGTCGCCAAGGTCGCGGCAAAGGCCAAGCCTGCCGCGAAGAAGGTGGCGCCAAAGACGGTGGCGAAGCCGGCGAAGAAGGCCGTCACCAAGGTCGCCCCGGTCAAGAAGGTGGCCGCAAAGAAGGCCGCGCCAGCCAAGCGGCCAAGCGCACCGGCGCGGAAGCCGGCCGGCAAGGCGCCGGTTGTCGCGAGGAAAGTGGCGGCGAAGGCTCCGGCTGCGCCGAAGACTCCCGCTGCCAAGGTTCCCGCTGCCAAGGTTCCGGCGGCCAAGACGGCCGTGCCCAAGGCGCCCGTACCCAAGGCACCCGTAACGAAAACGGCTGCTCCCAAGGCTGTGGAGCCGACGACGGCTGCGCCCAAGGCTGCCGCGCCGAAGCCCGCTGCACCAGTGCCGACGCCCGAAACGGCGGTCGCGCCGGCCCCTGCCGAAAAGCCCGTAGCTCCGGTAAAGGTGAAGGCCAAAGCCGCGCCAAAACCGCGTCCGGCGACGCGCTCGCGCCGCTCCAATGCCATTCCCGCGACGACGACGCCGCGGCCCGAGCCGGCTTCGCCCGGCGTCGGCAGTGCGACCGTGCTGCAACTGCACCGCCCGCGCGTCGAAACCCCCTCGGCGACCGCCATGGCGCTTGCTGCCGCGACCGCGCGGCTGTCGGCGCGGCGCGTCCGCGACCTGCTGCCGGTGCGGCTGCAGACCCGGCGGCTGGTGCTGCGCGCGCCGATTCGCGGCGACGTGCCGGAACTGGTGAAGCTGGCCGACAACCGCGCCATCGCCGAACGCCTGAGCCGGCTGCCGACCCCCTATACGCGGGCCGACGGCGTGGCTTTTGTCGAAATCGTCTCGCAACGCGCCGACGAGCGGCCCTATGCCATCACGCTGGACGGGACGTTCATCGGTATCGCCGGCTATTCCTTCCCGCCCGGCCGGCCGCCCGAACTGGGCTACTGGCTTGGCGAGCCCCACTGGGGGCAGGGCTACATGGTCGAGGCCGTCCGCGCCCTCGTCGATGCCGCCCACGCCACCGGCGAGTTCCGCGTCATCGCGGCCCGCGCCTTCTCCGATAACGAGGTATCGCTGCACATCCTTGAGAAAACCGGGTTCAAACGAACCGGGACACGAACGGTGGCCGAGGGGCCCCACAAGGACAAGACAGTCGTTACGCTCGAATTGGAACAACCCAGATGGACGTTAGTCTGACCACACGGCGCCTCGTTCTCCGGCAGCCCCAACTTTCCGACGCCGACCGCCTGACCAGCTTTCTCGATAACTTCGCCGTCTCGGGGAACCTGGCGCGGGTGCCCTATCCCTATCACCTCGCCGACGCGAGGGCGTGGCTGAGATCGTGGCGGGCGGACCGGCCCGCCGAGGATACGGGCTTTACCATCGAACTGCCCGGCGAGGGGCTGATCGGGCATGTCGGCTTTCATACCGATGCCCGCAGCACCCAGATCGGCTACTGGCTGGCTCAGCCGTTCTGGAGCCGGGGCCTGATGAGTGAGGCGGTGGGCGCGGCGCTGCACTGGTTCTTCGAGACCTCGGATCTCGACGTGCTGAAGTCGGGCGTGTTCCATTTCAACCGGGCTTCGCTGGCCATTCAGCGCAAGTACGGTTTCGTCGAGACGGGCACCGACATGCTGCTATGCCTTGCGCGGGGGGAGGAGGTGCGCCATATCGACACCGAACTCACCCGGGCCGCTTGGGCCGAAAGGCGCGCCGCATGAAATTTCTCGACCAGGCCAAGGTTTACATTCGGGCCGGTAACGGCGGCGGCGGCGCGGTTTCCTTCCTGCGCGAAAAGTTCGTCGAATTCGGCGGTCCGAACGGCGGCAGCGGCGGGCGCGGCGGCGACGTCGTGGTCGAGTGCGTCGACGGGCTCAACACGCTCATCGACTACCGCTACCAGCAGCACTTCAAGGCCGAAACCGGCACCCATGGCATGGGCAAGAACCGCACCGGCGCCGACGGCAAGGATATCGTGCTCAAGGTGCCCGTCGGCACGCAGGTGTTCGAGGACGACAACGAGACGCTGATCGCCGATCTCACCGAGGTGGGCCAGCGCGTCGTGCTGCTCTCGGGCGGCAATGGCGGTTTTGGCAACGCGCACTTCAAGACCTCGGCCAACCAGGCGCCGCGCCGGGCCAATCCGGGCCTGGAGGGCGAGGAGAAGTGGATCTGGCTGCGGTTGAAGCTGATCGCCGATGCCGGTCTCGTCGGCCTGCCCAATGCCGGCAAATCGACGTTCCTCGCGGCTGTCTCGGCGGCGAAGCCGAAGATCGCGGACTATCCGTTCACGACGCTGCACCCGAACCTGGGCGTGGTGCGGATCGGCGAGCGCGACTTCGTGCTGGCCGATATTCCGGGGCTGATCGAGGGGGCGAGCGAGGGCGCGGGGCTGGGCGACCGGTTCCTCGGCCATGTCGAGCGCTGCAAGGTGCTTGTGCACCTGATCGACGGCACGCAGGAAGACGTGAAGGCCGCCTACAAGACGGTGCGCAACGAACTGTCGGCCTATGCCGAAGAGCTGGCCGATAAACCCGAGATCGTCGTGCTCAACAAGATCGATGCGCTCGAGGCCGACGAGATCAAGAAGAAGGTCGCGTCGCTGAAACGGGCCAGCAAGGCCGAGGTGCTGACCGCCTCGGGCGCGACGCATCAGGGCATCGAGCAGGTGCTCTACAGGATCATCGGCGCGATCGATGCTGACGCGGCCGAAAAGCTCGAGGCCGAACGGCGGGCGGCACAGCCCAACTGGGTGCCGTGATGCAGCTCGCTTCCGATATCGCGGCGAGCGGCAATCCGCTGCAGGCGTATGGGCGCATCACCGTCAAGATCGGCTCGGCGCTGCTGGTCGATGCGGCGACGGGAAAGCCGCGCCATGCTTGGCTGCAGAGCCTCGCGCAGGATATCGATACGCTGCGCCGGCGCGGGACGGAGATCGTCATCGTCTCCTCGGGCGCCATTGCGCTGGGACGGCGGATATTGAAGCTCGACAAGGCGGCGCTGACGCTGGAGCAGAGCCAGGCGGCGGCGAGCGTCGGGCAGATCGCGCTGAGCCGCGCGTGGGAGGCCTCGCTCTCGGACTACGGGATCGTAACGGGGCAGATCCTCATCACGCCCAATATCACCGAGGAGCGGCGGTACTATCTCAACGCGCGCACCACCATCACCACGCTTCTGGCGATGGGCGCGGTGCCGATCATCAACGAGAACGATACGGTCGCGACGGCGGAAATCCGCTATGGCGACAACGACCGGCTGAGCGCCCGCGTCGCGACCATGATCGAGGCCGATTGCCTCGTGCTGCTGTCCGACATCGACGGGCTCTATACCGCGCCGCCGAGCAAGGATCCGGACGCGCGGCACCTGCCGTTCGTCGCGGAAATCACCCCCGAGATCGAGGCGATGGCGGGCGGGGCGGCGAGCCATCTCAGCCGCGGCGGCATGACCACCAAGATCGAAGCGGGCAAGATCGCGACCAAGGCGGGCACGGCGATGATCATCGCCAAGGGCACCGAGGATCACGCGCTGCAGGCGCTGTGGAACGGCGGACGGCATACGCTGTTCCGGCCGGTCGAGACGCGGGCGCAGGCGCGCAAGCGCTGGATCATGGGCACGCTGGTGGCGGCCGGCGAAATCCACATCGACGATGGCGCGCTGAAGGCGCTGCTGGGTGGAAAATCGCTGCTGCCGGTCGGGGTCACCAAGGTCAAGGGCGAGTTCAACCGCGGCGATGCCGTGGCGATCCTCGACAGCGCCGGCAACGAAGTGGCGCGCGGGCTTGCCGGGCTCGGCAGCGTCCATGCGCAGCTGGTGAAGGGCAAGAACAGCGCGCGCGTCACCGAGGTGCTCGGCTTCGAGGCGCGCAGCGAAATCGTGCACCGCGACAACCTCGTGCTCGTCAGGGGCAGCAAATGAACGCCGTCACGCCGACCGATATTTCCGCCATCATGCTCGAGCTTGGCCGCAAGGCGAAGGCGGCGGCATCGGTGCTCGCCTTCACCACGGCGGACAAGAAGCGCGATGCGCTGCTGGGCGCCGCGACGGCACTCGATGAGCGCCGCGACGATATCCTCTCGGCCAATGCGCTGGACATGGCGGCGGCCGTCACCAAGGGCATCTCCAAGGCGTTCCTCGACCGGCTGCAGCTCAACGACAAGCGCATCGATGCGATCATCGAGGGGCTGCGCACCATCGCCGAACTGCCCGATCCGGTCGGGCAGGTGACGGCGGAATGGGATGTGCCGAGCGGGCTCCATATCAAGCGCGTGCGCACGCCACTAGGGGTGATCGGGGTGATCTTCGAGAGCCGGCCGAACGTGGCGGCGGATGCCGGTGCGCTGACGCTGAAATCCGGCAATGCGGTGATCCTGCGCGGTGGCTCGGACAGCGTGAATTCGACGCGTGCCATCCACAACTGCCTCGTCGAAGGCCTGAGCAGTGCGGGCCTGCCCGAGGACTCGATCCAGATCGTGCCGACCACCGATCGCGCCGCGGTCGGCGAGATGCTGCGCGGGCTCGGCGGGACCATTGACGTGATCGTGCCGCGCGGCGGCAAGACGCTGGTGGCGCGGGTGCAGGAGGAGGCCCGGGTGCCGGTCTTCGCGCACCTCGAAGGACTCTGCCACACCTTCATCGACAAGTCGGCGCAGCTCGATATGGCGGTGAACATCACGGTCAACGCCAAGATGCGGCGAACGGGCATCTGCGGGGCGACCGAGACGCTGCTGGTGCACAGGGACGTGGTGGACACGCATCTGAAGCCGGTCATCGAGGCGCTGATCGCCAAGGGCTGCGAAATCCGCGGCGACGCGACGGTGCAGGCGATGATCCCGGCCGCCAACCCGGCGACGGAAGAGGACTTCCACACCGAGTATGAGGACGCGATCATTTCGGTGAAGGTGGTTGCCGACGTGGGCGAGGCCATTGCGCACATCGGGCACTACAGCTCGCACCATACCGAGGCGATCATCAGCGAGGACCCTGCCTCGGTGGCGCGGTTCTTCAATGAGATCGACTCCGCGATCCTTATCCATAATGCCTCGACGCAGTTTGCCGATGGCGGCGAGTTCGGCTTTGGCGGCGAGATCGGCATCGCGACGGGAAAATTCCACGCGCGCGGGCCGGTGGGGGTCGAGCAGCTGTGTTCGTTCAAGTATCTCATCACGGGCAATGGTGCTGTGCGGGCCTGATCCGTGCTGACGGATGGCTCCCGCTCATCCGGCGCTTCGCGCCACCTTCTCCCACGGCGGGGAGAAGCACCCGACTGAGAACGCGCCGTTTCCTGGCCCTCTCTCCGCCGTGGGAGAAGGTGCCAGAAGGGCAGATGAGGGGGACGTGCCGTGAATTCCGATCTGTCGGTCCCCACCCATGCCGCCGGGATGCGGATCGGGCTGTTCGGGGGGAGTTTCAATCCGCCGCACGAGGGGCACCGGCTGGTGGCGCTGCAGTGCCTCAAGCGGTTGCAGCTCGATGCGCTGTGGATTCTCGTTTCGCCCGGCAATCCGCTCAAGGATCACCGCGAACTTGCCCCGCTCGAGGAGCGCATCGCCGCGACCCGCGCGCTGATGGACCATCCGCGCATCGCGGTCACCGGGTTCGAGGCGGCGCATCATTTCCGCTACACCTACGAGACGGTCAGTTTCCTCCGTATGAGGTGCGAAGGGGTGAAGTTCGTCTGGATCATGGGCGCCGACAGCCTGCGCGATTTCGATCGCTGGGAGCGCTGGGAAGAGATCGCTGCGTCCGTGCCGATGGCGGTCTATGCACGTCCCGGCTCGAATTCCCGCGCCACCCTGTCCAAGGCCGCCGTCGCGCTGGGCGCGGCGCGGATACCGGAGGAGGCGGCTGAAACGCTGGCCAGCCGGCAGCCGCCCGCCTGGGTTTATCTGCATGGGGTCACCTCGCCGGAGTCGTCTACCGCCGTCCGGGCCCGCCAAAGGGGGGCAAAATGATCGGGACTTGGTCTACGGAGCGTCAAGCGTCATAGTCGTGCCCCAATCGGCATGCGGATGGAGCTTTATGACAGCATTTTCACGCATTCTGCTCGTTGCAGCCCTGATCGTTGCCCCTCTGCCTGCGCTGGCTGAAAGCGCGGTGGTGAAGTCGGCAGTGAATATCCGGACCGCGCCGAGTTCATCCAAGAGCCGGGTTATCGGCGCGCTGAAGGCTGGCGAGGAAATCAGCGTCAAGTGCGGCCGCGGCTGGTGCGAGCTGGCCGATGGGCGAGGCTTTGTCGCCGAAAAATTCCTGCGTCTCGGCGCCGGGGGAGGCGGATCGACAAAGCAGGCCGCGGCTCCTGCGGAGCCTGCCGCCGCTCCCGCGGAAGCAGCGGCGCCTGCCGAGGCGGCAGCGCCCGCCGAGGTCGCCGCTACTGAGGCCGCGGCGCCGGCCGAGCCGGCACCCGCGCAGGGTCCGGACACCGGCGGCATCTTCCATGGCGACTGGACCGCAACGACGGATCAGGGCGCCGAGGGGCAGCTCAAGATCGCGCAGATCGATACCGACGCCACGGCGACGCTGGTCTCGGGCGACATCACCACCAAGATGAAGGGCCACATCGAGGGCATGCGCTACATCTTCACCTGGCAGAATGTGCGGGGCGGGGAAGTGCTGGTCGAGGGCGATGGCTTCCTCAATTTCGTGGGGGACAATGCGCTGTCCGGCGCGCTGATGCGCGGCGGCGCGTTGCTGGCGGCAATCAAGGCCGGCCGTTAACCACCGGCCAGAATGACCCAGCGAGGGGCCAGATAGAGTAAATCCATTGCTTTGCCCGCCTTGCATCGGCGCAGGCGAAGCCGCATATTGTCGATATGTGACTGTGGTCACGTAACGGGACAGTGAGTTCGCATCACATTGCGATCGTCTAGACCCAGAAGCCAAGGACAGTTGAAACGCGAATGACCCGTGCTTGCTCGGCATGGGCTGAGGGCATTTGATGGCCGCAGCCCAGAAGAAGACCAAGACTGCCGCCCCGGCCCCAGAACTGGTCGCGGAGCCGGAAATCAAGATGATCGACGTGGTGCTGCAAAGCCTCGACGACGCCAAGGCCGAGGATACCGTGTCGATCGACATCACCGGTAAATCCTCGCTATCCGACCACATGGTCGTGACCTCCGGCCGGTCCAACCGGCACGTCGGAGCTGTCGCCGATCAGGTGGTGAAGGCGTTGCGCGAAGCCGGCTTCAGCAAGCCGCGGGTCGAAGGCCTGCCGCATGCCGATTGGGTGCTGGTCGATGCGGGCGATGTCATCGTCCATATCTTCCGGCCCGAAGTCCGCGAGTTCTACAACCTCGAGAAGATGTGGGCGGTCGATTTCGCCGCTGACGCCTAGGGGTTTCTACCGGTGCTGACGCCCTCGTGGTTCACCATGAGGGGGTTTGCACGTGCGGTTCCGTGAGGACCTCACGGGAAGCAGCCGGCTCGCGCAAGCGGGGAACCACGAGGTCGGACAATTCGGATTACCATCGCCGCCGTCGGCCGCATGAAGCAGGGCCCCGAGCGAGAGCTTGTGGGCCGATACCTTGAACGCGCGCGCCAGTCGGGCAAACCGCTGGCGCTGACCGGCTTCGAGGTTGCCGAACTCACCGAATCCCGTGCATCGAGCGCCGCCGCGCGCAAGGCCGAGGAGGCAAAGGCGCTTCGCGCCGCGCTGCCGGAGGGCGTTGTGGTTATGCTCGACGAGCGCGGCAAGTCGCAATCCTCGGAAGCCTTTGCCCGGCAGCTTGAGCGCTGGCGCGATGATGGCCGTCCGGCGGTCAGTTTCGTCATCGGCGGCGCCGACGGGCTCGATCCGGCATTCGTTGCCGAGGCCGATCTGACGCTCAGCTTTTCGCCGCTGACCTGGCCGCACCAGATGGTGCGGATCATGCTAGGCGAGCAGCTCTACCGGGCAACGACCATCCTGAGCGGGCATCCCTATCATCGCGAATAGCTGCTGCCATTCTGCTGCCCAACCTTCTGCTATTCTCCAGCCGTTGATTCGCGAGGACTGAGCGTGGCGCAGAGCGGCAGGACACCGGCGATTTTCGCTGCCTTTGCCGCTGCAATCCTGTTTGCGCCGGGATCGCTTCTGCTCGCGCAGACCGCCCCGCCGCCGGTTATCCCTGCCGAGCCCGCCATGGCGCCCCCGGCTGCCGCAACGCCTGGCGGCGAATCCACGCAGGCCGCTCCCGATACGGCCGAGCTTGAGCAGCAGCGGCTCGAAGAACTCGAAAAATCGATGTCGATCAGCGCCGACCGTGTCGCCGCGTTGAAAAAGGAAATCGCCGACATGCAGGGCGACCGCGCCCGGCAGAATGCGGCGCTGATCGCCGCGGCGCAGCGCGTCAAGATTGCTGAGGAGCAGGTTGCCGCGATGGAAACGCGGCTGGGCGATCTCATCGTCGCCGAGCTCGAAGTGCGCGGCAGGCTCGAAAGCGCCGGCGGCACCATTTCCGGCGTGCTGGCCGCGCTGGAGCGGATTTCGCGCAATCCCCCGCCGGCCCTCATCGTCGACCCCTCCGATGCGCTCGGCTCGGCCCGCAGCGCCATCCTCATTTCGGCCATCGTGCCGCAGTTGCAGGAGAAGGCCGACGAACTGATGGCCGACCTCAAGCAGCTCAGCGATATCAAGGCCAAGGCGCTCGAGGAGGAGGCCCACCTCAAGGCCAATTTCGCCGTGCTTGAGGAAGAACAGCTGCGCATCGCGACGCTGATCTCGGCGCGCAAGGAAGGCGAGGACCAGGCCGTCGCCGAACTTGGGGCGCAGGAGGCCGAAGCGCAGGCGCTGGCCGAGAAGGCCTCAAGCCTCAAGCAGTTGATCGACGAATTG
>DAORUH010000080.1:0-13864 GCA_035433065.1 Devosia sp.
CCATCGCCTCGACCTTTTCGAGCAGGGTCATGATCTTGTCGACGTTGGCGATGTGACGCTCTTCCATCGAGAAGTTGAAGGTCACGTATTCGCGGCCCGGGCAGAAGGTGGCGATGTTCACCGCCGGGTGCCAGGCGCCGCAATAGATCGGCTCGACCATGCCGTGCGTCATCGGGCCATAGGTGCGATGCGGCGGCACGAGGGTGAGCACGATGTGCGCGCCGCCGTTGAAGCGCCAGAAGCGCTGGCCGGGAATGCCCTTCCACAGCCGGTTCAGACCACGCAGGGTCTTGAACATGCCGTTGATCATCACCTGGAAATTGGTGACGTCCTTCTGCTCGATCTGGGCGACGGTGTCGTCGATATGGCGCACGAAGGTGATGAAGTCGTCATCGACGAGGAACTTGGCCTGCAGTGCACGGACGCGGAAGAAGTCGTCGTCGGCATTGTGGCGCTTGCCATCGAGCATGGTGTAGGCCGCGCCGATGACCTTCTTGCTCATGCGCTTGTCCGGCCCCTCGCCGTTGAGCGCGTAGGTGACGAGCGCGAAATAGAGCGAGCGCTGGCGCACGCCGATGCGATTGGCAAGGAGGCGCAGCCGATGGCGCTTGATGGCCAGCGTCTTGAAGCCCCAAGGCATTTCCTTGGGCGCCAGGATGTTGGCGAGGATGATGTAGGTCCAGGTCATCAACTGGCCCTGAACGAACCCCTTCACCCGCGACCAGACGGCGACCTTGTTGTTCTTGTCGGACATGACGCCGTGGGCAGCCGACTGCGAACGGGTCAGCAGCGCCGAATCCGAGCCTTCGAGCAGCGCATGGCTGGCGCGCACCTGAATGATCGAGGCGCGCCCGTCGGCGTCGGGGCCGTTGCGGAGCACTGCGACCTGCACCCGGAACAGCGGCAGGTCGTCACGATCGAAGATATCGACCGATTTGCTGAGCCATTTGTCAGGATAACCGTCAAAGCTGTCGACCACTTCGAGATTGGTGATCGCATCGATCAGGTGCTTGGGGAACGGCTGGCCCGGGCGGGCGCCGACAAAGCCGTGGGTCAACTGGGGCGCCAGCGCCACCATGTCGGCCACGACGTTGTTGAGCCTTTCCTGATCGAACTGATCGCGCGAGAACGCGGTGAAGAACACCGTGTCCTTGCCCTCATAGAGGAACCATTGGAAATCGGTGAACAGCGCCTGGGGGTGCTTGTTGACCGCTGCCAGCGCCATTTCGAGCATGTGGGCATGATCGTTGGCGAAGCTGGTAGACGAGAAACTCTTCACGGCGTGAAACCCCTGCAGATTCCGGCAAAATCGTGGTCGAAGTGTAACGTTCTGGGGGTCTGGGTCAACACAATCACCCTCACGCCGTTAACATGATCCTGCGCCTATTTCCTGCCGGACGGACAACGACAGGCATTGATATATCAAGAGGAATGACTCTCGCCCCATGAACAGCACATGAACATGATCTGAAACGTCGAGCCAGCCGGGTGGGTTGCAGGGCGCTCCTGGACGGGCAGGATCGTGGCGAAACTTGGCGCCGGACATTGGGATGATTCCAGACTGCGGGAAACAATTGCAGGCGCGACAAGGCTTTGATGGTGACCTGACGCGGCGAATTGACCTATATCAAAGACAAATGGTGGGGAACTATGGTCCGTGTCGCGAGTGGCACGGGACTTTCGGCCCGGCGGGCATGGACGGATTTCATGGACTATCGCGGCATTTTCGAAGATGCGGTTGACGCTCTGCGGAGCGAGAAGCGCTACCGGGTCTTTGCGGACCTCGAGCGGATTGCGGGCAAGTTTCCCCAGGCGGTGTATCGCGACACCGCTGACAACGCGCGCGAAATCACCATCTGGTGCTCCAACGACTATCTGGGGATGGGCCAGCATCCGGTGACCATCGCCGCGATGCAGGAGACGGCCGGCAAGCTCGGCGTCGGCGCCGGCGGCACCCGCAATATTTCGGGCACCACCCGTCCGCTGGTCGAACTCGAGCGTTCGCTCGCGGACCTGCACCGCAAGGAATCGGCGCTGGTCTTCACCTCGGGCTTCGTTTCGAATGAGGCGGCGATCTCGACGATCGCACGGCTGCTGCCCGACTGCGTCATCTTCTCCGACCAGCTCAACCACGCCTCGATGATCCAGGGCGTCCGCCAGTCGGGCGTCGAAAAGCGCATCTTCCGGCACAATGATGTCGAGCACCTGCGCTTCCTGCTCGGCGCGGCCGGTAAGCGCCCCAAGCTGATTGTGTTCGAATCGGTCTACTCGATGGACGGCGATATCGCGCCGATCGAGCGGATCTGCGACCTCGCCGAAGAGTTCGGCGCGATGACCTATATCGATGAAGTGCACGCGGTGGGCATGTACGGCCCGCGCGGCGGCGGCATTGCCGACCGCGATGGGCTGATGGAGCGCATCGACATCATCGAGGGCACGCTGGCCAAGGGGTTTGGCGTGATGGGCGGCTACATCGCCGCCAATCGCGCGATTGTCGACGCCGTGCGCTCGTATGCGCCGGAGTTCATCTTCACCACCGCACTGCCCCCGGCGCTGTGCGCCGCGGCGCGTGCCTCGATCGAGCACCTCAAGGCGAGCCCGCTGGAGCGCCAGCAGCACCAGCGGCAGGCGCAGTTGACCAAGGAAATCCTGAGCGAAGCCGGCCTGCCGGTGATGCCGACGCAGACCCATATCGTCCCGCTCATCGTGGGCGACGCGCGGCTGTGCAAGGCGGCGAGCGACCTGCTGCTCGAAAAGCACAACATCTATATCCAGCCGATCAACTACCCCACCGTGCCCAAGGGGACGGAACGGCTGCGCATCACGCCGACGCCGCTGCACACCGATGAGATGATCATCGCGCTGCGCCATGCGCTGGTGAGCGTGTGGGCGAGCCTCGAACTGCCGCGCGAGCGCCCCGAGACGCAGGTGGCGGCGGGTGAATTGACGATCCCGACCGCGGGCGGCTGAGCCACCGGCACGCATTCACAGTATTGTTGCAGACGCAGAACGGCCGCCCTTACGGGCGGCCGTTTGCATCCGGACGGCCGCGCGGCCTCCGGATATGGCGATGACTGCGGGCTCGAGGCGGGACGATCCCAGATCGAAGCTTCGCGAAACAAATCGGGACGAATCCCGCCTCGAACGCCGGGCGTTACGTATCGGGTCCGGGGAGCGGTCGAGCCCACTTGTGGTGGTGCCGGTTGCCTACCCGTATCGTGCCGCAGACGACTCCAACGGCACCCGGCCCCCCGCACCAACCACTCGTCATGATCGCGCAATTGCGCGGGGATGGGAGGAGTATGCCGGGGCGGCGGATGAGGGGGATGACTTTTTATCTGAGACCGGCGCGGGCGAGGACGAAACAGGCATCGCCATACCACCGCGCCGCCCGATCGAGGTGATCTCCGTGCGAGCGCAGGCGCCAGGCATTGGCGCGGCTCTCATAGAGGCCGCCGCTGTTGTAGGCGGCCGCTACGAGGATGGGATCGTTGCCGGTGAGCGCGAGGCCGCGGCGAATGACGGCCGCTCCGAGATCGATGCTCACTTCGGGCGCATAGAGCGGCAGGTTCTGCGGCGCGGGCTTCGGCTGCTTCGCATAGGCGGGCGCGATCGTGGACGGCGCGTGTGCGAGGCCGTAGCGGCGTCCGTGGGTGGTCACAAGATCGCGCGCCGTGGTGGCGAGGACCTGCATCGGTCCGGCCGAATAGCTGCCGCGGAATGGCGGGGCCGCATCGCGGTTGAGCACGTGCTTCTCCCAGCGGAAGCTGCGTGGGCCGGTGAAGCGGTCGCGCCGGAACGCGCCTGCCTCGGTGGCGATGGTCATGACGATGAGGGCCGGATCGACACCGTGCTTTTGGCCGATCGCCATGATGAGATCGCGGTGGAGCGCCAGGATGGCCTCGCAGGTGATGGGTTCGCCCGGGGTGCGCCAGAGACGCCCATCGGCATGTACGCCGTGCGCATCGACATGCCAGGCGCGGCCACCGAAGCGGCTGCGGCTTGCCGCTGGATGCGCGGGAAGTGTCGGTTTGGCCGGCGTTTCCGGCTGCGGATGGGATGCGCGTCTCGTTATGAGACGAGCGACCCAGTCGATGACGATCTTGCCAACGGCGATGAAGATACCCATGCCCTGTGCTCCGGTTCCGAGACTGGAGCACAGGTTGCGCCCGGCTACTGGCGCCGGGGATAAGTCTTCAGCGGGTCAGCACGATCCGCATCAGGTCGGCGGTGTTGCGTGCGCCAAGCTTTTCCATGACGCGGGCCCGGTGCACTTCGATGGTGCGCGGCGAGATGCCGAGCTCGCGGCCGGCCTCCTTGTTCGACTGGCCGTTGGTGATGAGCTTGAGCACCTCATGCTCGCGCGGCGTCAGCTGCGAGAAGCTGCGCACCTCGGTGAGGGTGCGCACGATATCCGGCACGACAGCGTCGCGCTCTGCGAGGGCTGCGCGCACGGCGCGGACGAGATACTCGGTGTCGATGGGCTTGGTGATCACATCGACCGCGCCGCTCTTGATCGCCAGCACCGCCGCCTCCACGTGCGGCCGGTCCTCGAGCATGAAGACCGGAACCGCCGGATAGGCGACCCTGAGGCGGCGCAGCATGGCGAGGCCATCGTCGCTGCCGATCCGCTGGTTGATGACGAGCACGTCAGCACGGCGGCGCTCCAACGCCGCAAAGAAGTTGACCGCATCGAGCGAAAAGGCCGTCTGGTACCCCTCCAGTCGAAACAGCACGCTGAGCGCTTCGCAGGTCGCGGCGTCAGCGTCGAGAATGTGGATCAACCGGTCCCGGTTGACTGGCGCTTTGTAGTATAACTCGTCGCTCATGCTTATCCCCCAAGGCCGATTTCTACCGCTCCCCAGCGGTCAGGTGAAACCCTTGCGTAGTTAGGGAGGCACTCTGCGGTTTGTCATCCGCGTACTTACTTATGCTACTTACTTTGCTTCCCTGATGTGAGGGATATATCCCTATCGCTCATTCCGCAAGAGGTATTTTCTCCTATTGTGTTCGCAAACAATAACCGGCGCCCCTGAGGGGACGCCGGCTGTCACTTCCAGTGGCGATATCGCCTGCTTACTTCGCGGCGGCCTTCTTGGCCGGAGCCTTCTTGGCCGGGGCCTTCTTGGCGGCGGCCTTCTTGGCCGGGGCCTTCTTGGCGGCAGCCTTCTTGGCCGGAGCCTTCTTCACGGCGGCCTTCTTCACCGCAGCCTTCTTGGCCGGGGCTTTCTTGGCAGCGGCCTTCTTCGGCGCGGCCTTCTTGGCAGCGGCCTTCTTCGGCGCAGCCTTCTTGGCAGCGGCCTTCGGCGCGGCGGCCTTGGCGGCTGCCTTCGGAGCAGCGGCCGGCTTGGCGGCAGCGGCCGGCTTAGCGGCAGCGGCAGGCTTGGCGGCAGCGGCAGGCTTCTTGGCGACGGACGGTGCCTTGGCAGCGGCCATGGCGACGGTCTTGGTTTCTTCAGTCATGGAATTGATCCCCTTCACGACCAGGAATTAACGATGAGTGTGACGTCACACCATCGCGTTGATGTTCACGCCATTCAGCGTGGCTAGTCCCCTCCCGGATGCAGCGGTCAGTGACGGGACCGCTGCAGCGGTGGGGTTACTCTCGACTACGAACAGAACTGAGAAGTCGATGCCATTGCCGATGCGCGCGAGGACATCATCGACGGTCAAGGAGGTGATGGAGGCATCAGTCGCGAGATCAACGGCACGGTCCTTCGCTGCGTAGTCGCAAGACTGTCGGAAGGACGTGCCACGTTCACGCAAACCTGCCACCGGATCGCTCTCCTTGGTTGTGGCCTTACGCTCGACTCGCACGCGGCGAGATTCTCTTACTTCTTGCGATAATGCAATGGCTCGCCTGACGGGCTTTGCACTACGCTCGATGAGGCATGACACGTCACCCTCAACAGGGTCGTACAATGCACCCGAGCCATTGCCATTTCGTTAAGGATTATGGCCCCTCGCATGGCAACGGAGCGATGATACCAGGGACACTCGACGGCGCCACGCCGGGGCTTTCAGATAGAATTTTGATACGCGCATCTCACCAATGAACACGCTGAACGGCCCGGAGTTGCTGGTGTTTTTGTCGCGCACTCATAGTGCGATACGCTTCTCGCGTCTCAGACCAAGCATTGCCTTGATGCACCTGACGGAAAATTTTGAGACGCTCGTCTCGTATTTCTGCGTTGAGAACTTTCGATGGAGCGCCGGTGTGCGCCGCACGTCGCCGCCGCCTCGTCTGTCCCCCTCGCGAGAGCGACGCTGGGTGACGGTACGGATGTCTCGAAAGACCGCTCCGACAGTATTGAAGCAAAACTGAGTCGGGTCTGTACGGGTCACGGGCGAGGTGCTGAGTGACTCCGGCGACGTCACCGCGATGCCCCCATGGTATCGCTGACGAGACCATCGACGAGGTTCGCATCGTGCGTGCCGGACGAGCTCGGTCGATGCCTTGCCGACGGGTTCGCGTGAGCCATCAGGTGATCGTCACGCGCGCCTGCGGTGCGTGTCGCGTGCGAACATGATGCGGCGGGGAGAGCATCGAACGAGGTGCAGGAGCGATACCCGGCGGCACAGTTGCACCGGCGCGTCGACACGGCTGGCACGGAGCACGGCGGGGACAGCGATGGTGAACCGGCCGTTGCATTCTGCATCGCGCTTAACGCGGTTTTAACCATGTTTTCCCAAGAGTGGACGACCCGTGTTCGATGATCCGCGGGACTCTCTATTCCGGTTTGGAAGCGGCAGATGACCCGAGCATACCCCGCCCAGTCTCACGACTACGGGCAGGATACCCGAAGCAGCGAGTGGCAGGCGCTGCGCGGCGAGCTCGTGGCTTTGCTCGATCAGGTCGAGACCCAGGTGGCCCGTACCCGCCGGCAGGAGCCCGACCTCACGGGCCTTGCCGAGCGCATGCGCGACCTGAGGTTTCAGGTGACGGAGGCCGAGCCTGATCTGCGCCAGCGCGAAGCGCTGCGGCAGGTGAAGCTCGCCGTCGAACGCTTCAGCGAGCGCGACGAGACGCAGGGCAGAACATCTTCCTATTCGACGGCGGCCAGCAGCTATGCCGCCGCCCCCAGCTACGGCGCTGCGCCCTATGGCGGGCGGCAGGCGGCTCCCGAGGTCAACCCGCGCGACCTGCTGCAATCGGCGATCAGCGAAATCCGTGCGCGCCACGGCGGCGCCCTGCCCCGTCATCAGGCCAACCCGCCGCGCTTCGATGAACTTGCGCAGGCCGCCGACGGCATCACCGGGCGGCTGGAGCGGCTCGAGGTCGAGCTCAAGGCGCAGGGCAAGAGCCAGACCGGCAACGTCAAGGAAATCGCCGAGCAGGTCGGCCAACTCAGCCAGGTGGTGGAACTGCTAGCGGGGGCCGTGGGCGAGACCGGGCAGGTTCGCCGGCTCGAAGGGCAGATCGCGGGGCTCGCGGCGCTCATTACCAATGGCACCCCGGTTGATCTGTCGACCCTGACGCTGCGCCTCGACGATCTGGCGACCAGCCTCGACACCATGAAATTCGCACACGAGGGTCAGGCGGGCACGCAGCGCCATGAGACCGCCGAGATCAACCAGCGGCTCGATGATGTGACGGCCACCATGGGCCGGCTGGCCGACCTGCAGGTGCAGTTCGCCAACCGCGTCGATGGCGCGACGCAGGCCTCGATGGGTCTACGCGATCGCATCGGCGCGCTCGATGCGGGGCTGAAGACCGGGATGGACGCGGTCGAGGCCGGCGTCCGCAACATCTATGATCGCATCGATGCGATCGAGCAGAAGACCGCCATCCCGTCAGCCGACATGGACCGGCTGACGGCGGAAATGGCGCGCTTTGCTGCCGCGCTGCAGGACCCGCCCGAGCCGCAGCGGCTGATCGCACTCGTCGAGGAACTGATCCGCCGCATCGGCTCGATCGAAAGCCGCCACCACGAGGTCGGCGGGCTGAAGGCCGACGCTGAAGCGCTGCGGCGCGCCGTTGTCGATGCGGTGGAGCCGCGCTTCGCCGCGATCGAAACGCAGATCGAAGCGTTGAGCGAGCGGGTCGCCGAGCGGCCGGCCGCCAGCATCGCGGAGCTTGAGGCGCAGGTGCGACAGCTGGTCGAGCGCATGGACCAGACCGGCGAGCAGCTCACCGGGCTTGCCCGGCTCTATAGCCAGCCGTCCGAGCGCGAGGCCGAAATCGATCTCGACGCGCTGGCCGACCTGGTCGCGACGCGGGCAGCGGAGGCGCTGGCCCAGCGCAGCGGCGGGATGGGTGCGGCGCTGAGCGTTGATGCCGCGGGGATCGACGAGATCGAGCGCCGCATGTCGCGGCTGATGCGCGAGGCACAGACGGAGAAACCGTCGGACGATCTGCTGAGCATCGAGAAGAATATCCGGGACGTGAACGAGCGCCTGGCGCGGCTCGAGACTTCGCTGGTGCGGCGCGGCGACGACGGCGCGCCTGTCGCCGCGGCGCCGGTCTCGGCCGGAGCAGTGCACACGTTGCGGCCGGACACGCCGATCGCGCCGCCCAACGCACGGGTCGGCAGGACGCCGCCACGCGGGGCCGACCTGACCGATGCGATGCCGTTCAACCCCGGCATTGATGCGCCGCTCATCGACCGGTCGGGCAGCAAGCCGGCGGCGATGCCGCAGAAGCGTCCGAGCCTCCTTGCCGAAGCGGCAGCGGGCGGTTCGATCGATGCGCCCATGACCCGGCTCCAGGAGCGTGCGCCGCTGCGGACGGGCATTGATCCCCAGAGCGTCGCGCGGCCGCCGCGGCCGGTGTCGAGCTTCGATACCGAGGCGGAACCCGAGCCGGTCGCCGAGGCCGCGCCGCAGCCTGTCGCGGCTGCGATGCCGGCGTCACCGCCGCGCGCCACAAGCTATATTGCGGCCGCCCGGCGCGCCGCGCAGCGCCAGCAGCAGGATGACCGGGACGCCGGACGGGGCGCGCAGAGCACGCGCGGACCGGCCGATGTGGCCGTGAGCGGCGGCAATTTTCTCGTGCGTCACCGGATGCCGTTTGTACTGGCCGGAGCCGTTGCAGCTCTGTCGCTGCTGACGCTCAATCTGATGACGCAGCGGCCGGTTCCGGATGCGCAGGTCGCGGCCACCGGCGCGGGCGCGCCGGCGGCGCAGCCCGGCGGGGCGCAGCCCGGCGGGGCGCAGCCGGCTGAAACGGCGGCGGCGCCGCGTATCGTGCCGATGGACGATCCGCTGACCACGGGCTCGGTCGATCCGTCTGCGGCGAAGGGGTTTACCCCGCGCGCCGAGCTCACCACGCTCCCGGGTGCCTTCAGCGTTCCCGGGGCCGGTGCGGTGGCGGAGGAGACTGACCAACTGGAAACGGGCGCCATTGGCACCCGTGCGGCCAGCGGTGCGGTTGGCGCGATGCCGCCGGCGATGGAAAGCCCGGTGCATGTCGAGATGCCGCCCGCGGCGCTCGGTCCCGAGGCGCTGCGCCTTGCCGCGGCAAATGGCGAGGCCCGCGCACAGTTCGAAATCGCGACCATCTATACCGAGGGCCGCGCGGTGACCGAGGACGCCGCGGCGGCGGCGATCTGGTACGAGCGCGCCGCCGCGCAGGGGTTTGCCCCGGCGCAGTATCGGCTGGGCACGCTCTATGAGTACGGGCGCGGGATCGCCAAGGACCTGACGCAGGCAAAGCTGTGGTACCAGCGCGCCGCCGAGGCGGGCAACCGCATGGCCATGCACAACCTCGCGGCGCTCTATGCCTCGGGCGAACTCGGCACCGAGGAGTTCGCTGCGGCGGCCGAGTGGTTCCGGCAGGCGGCTGAGCGCGGCATGCGGGACAGCCAGTACAACCTCGGCATGCTCTATTCCCGCGGCCTCGGTGTCGCCAAGGACCTGCGCCAGAGCTACGAGTGGTTTTCGCTCGCGGCGCTGCGCGGCGATGCCGACGCGGCGAGAGCGCGCGACGATGTTGCCCAATCGCTCGACAGTGCAACCGTCGAGCGGCTGAACGGCGAAGTCGCGGCCTTCAAGCCGGCGGCGATCGACCTCGCCGCCAATTTTGCGCCGCTCGGCACCTGGTCGGCGAGTTTCGATCCCGGCCAGACGATCACCGACGCCGACGTGGTCAAGGGCGTACAGGTTGCGCTGAACGTGCTGGGCTACGACGTGGGCGTGCCCAACGGGGTGGCCGGGGCGCGCACCGCCGACGCCATCCGCGCCTTTGAGCGGGCGACCGGCATGAGCGAAACCGGGGCGGTCAATCCGCGGCTGCTGGCGGTCCTGAACAGCCAGCCGGTCTGACAGTGCACATTTGGCGCGGGATTCGGGCGAACCCGCGTATGCCTGTGGATGGCTCTGCCGGAAAACGGCAATCCATCAATCAACCCTTTGCATTTTGCTGCTAAGGCAGGAGGAGTTCCGGACGGTCGCATTTCCGCCGCAGCCCATTGGCGCGCACGGGAATGCGGAATGCTTTGAGACGCCAGTTGCAGATTTACCTGCCCATCGCCGAACTTTCGATGAACCTGTTCTTCCTTGTGGGGATCGGCGGCGCGGTTGGTTTTCTGTCCGGACTGTTCGGGGTGGGTGGCGGATTTCTGCTGACGCCCCTTTTGATTTTTTCGGGGGTCGCTGCACCCGTGGCCGTGGCCTCGGTCACCGGACAGGTGGTTGCGGCCTCGACGTCGGGAGCGCTGAGCTACTACCGGCGCGGGCAGATCGACCTGCACATGTCGCTCTATCTCGTGCTGTCGGGCATCCTCGGCGCCATCGGCGGTGTCTCCACCTTCTCGGTGCTGCGTGCCGCCGGCCAGCTGGACCTCGTCATCTCGGTCGGCTTCCTCGTGCTGCTCGGGTTCGTCGGCACGCTGATGCTGATCGAGTCGGTGCGGGCGCTGGTGCGCCGCCGGGCCGGTATCGTGACGCGCGACAAGCTGCCGAACCAGCACAACTGGTTCCACGGCCTGCCTTGGCGCGTGCGCTTCAAGAAGAGCCGGCTCTATATCAGCGTGATCCCGGTGATCGCACTGGGCATGGCCATCGGCTTCGTCGGCTCGCTGCTGGGCATCGGCGGCGGCTTCATTCTCGTGCCGGCGCTGGTCTACCTGCTGCGGGTGCCGGGCAACATGGTGATCGGCACCTCGCTGCTGCAGGTGGTGGCGATGATGGCCGCGACCACGATCCTGCATGCGATTTCGAGCCAGACCGTCGATATCCTGCTCGCCTTCTGCCTGATGGTGGGCGGCACGGTGGGGGCGCAGTTCGGTGCATCGGCGGGCAAATACCTGCGCGGCGAACAGCTGCGGGCGCTGCTGGCGATCCTCGTGCTTGCCGTCGCCATCCGGTTCGGGCTGTCGCTGATCCTCACGCCTGACGACATCTACTCCACCGCCGTTGTCGGCGCCGGAGGCATGGGCTGATGCGCGCGCTGCTACTAGCCCTCGCGCTGATGATGGTGGCGCTGCCGGCGCAGGCGGAGCGGCTGGTGTCGGGCGTGTCGCGGCCGGAGGTGCTGATCACCTCGAGCTTTGACGGCGAGACGCTGACGCTGTTCGGCAATATCGAGCCGGACGCGGGCGCCGACCCGGCATCGGTGAGTGGCCCCTATCACGTGGTGATCGCCGTGACCGGGCCGCTGCAGAACCGGGTGGCGCGGCGCAAGAGCAACTTCTTCGGTATCTGGCTCAACAGCGCGCAGGTGCTGTTCGAGGCCCTGCCCTCGTATTTCCACGTCATCAGCGACACCAAGTTGACCAACATCACCAACGAGGCGACGCTGTCGGACCTGATGATCTCGCCCACGCGACAGGCGCAGGCGGCGGCGCAGGGCAACTGGTATGCGGCACTCTACTTCAGCGATCAGATCGTGCGGCTGATGGATGAAGCAGGGCGCTTCGGAGTGAACGAACAGGGCGTGCTGTTCCGCTCGAACACGTTCTATTCGGCGCAGGTGGTGCTGCAGAGCGATGTGCAGCCGGGGCCGTATCTGGCGCACACCTACCTGTTCAAGGACGGCAAGCTGGTGGCCGAGCGCTCTGAGGGGTTCTCGGTGCGCAAGTCCGGGTTCGAGCGGTTCCTCGGGCTCGCGGCGGTGCAGCAGCCGTTGCTGTACGGGATTTGCGCGGTGCTGCTGGCGCTGTTTACCGGCTGGCTGGGCGGGGTGGTGTTCCGGCGGTAGGGTTTTGGGCCTCGGGGTGCGGGGCTTGGGGGCACGCCTTCGTGGTTCGACAGGCTCACCATGAAGGCTACTGAGGACTCGGCGTGCGGGGCCGCCCCCTCCACCGCTTCGCGGGAGAGGAAGCGCGTGTTGCGGCTTCTGAGTTCTTCGTGGTGAGCTTGTCGAACCACGAGGAACGGGATCAGCCACCTGCCAGGCGTCTCGGGCTGACCGGGTAAACGCGGCCGCGGCCGATCATGGTGACTTCGATGGCGCCGAAATCGATGAGGCCCATGAAGGGGGCGCTCATGATGTTGATGCTGCCTGTCGAGGCGCCGTAGGCGGGCAGGATCATCAGGCGGTTGTCGTGGACGAAGCACGGGCGGCGCACCGAGCGGCCTTCGGCGACGACGCGGGCGGCGGGATGCAGATGGCCGGCGATGAGGCCGGGAACGCCAGCGCGCGGCAGGTGCTCGAAGGTCAGCGTATCGCGCGTGAGGGTTTCGACGCAGGTGCCGCCGAGGGCGTGGGGCGATGGGTCGTGGTTGCCCGAAATCCAGGTCCAGTGCGTCTTGCCCATCAGGGCAATGAGGCGAAGGCGATCGGCATCGAGCAGGGTCGAAGTGCCTTCGTCACGGTGAAAGCTGTCGCCGAGCGCAATGACGTGTTCGGCGCCGGTGCGCTCGATGTCATCGGCGAGGCGTTTCAGCGTCATCGCCGTGTCGTAGGGCGGCAGGAGCGAGCCGCGCCTGGCGTAGGAGGAGAGCTTCTCGAGGTGCAGGTCGGCGACCAGCAGGGTCTTCTGCGCGACCCAGTAGAGGCCGCCGGAGGGGAGTGGTTCGAACATCTGGCCGGCAAAACGCAGGAACACTGTCGCCGAATCCTCATGGACGGCGGTCCGCACCGCCGAGGTGTCAAAGCTCACTTGGTGCCCAGTGCCTCGCGCAACAATTCGTCCGCCGCATCGGCCATGGCGCTGTCGCGCGCTTCGCCGAAGACCGGGACTTTGCCGATATCCACCAGTACCGGTACCGCCAAAGGCGAGATTCGGTCGAGCGGTTTGTGCACGATGTGTTTGCGGATGCGCTTCAGCAGGTGACCGAGCCGCTCGATATCGAGGAGGCCGCGGGCGGCGTCGCGGCGGGTCGCCTGGATGAGAATGTGATCGGGTTCGTGCTGGTAGAGCACGTCGTAGATGACA
Organism: Devosia sp.; assembly: GCA_035433065.1. Taxonomy (GTDB): domain Bacteria; phylum Pseudomonadota; class Alphaproteobacteria; order Rhizobiales; family Devosiaceae; genus Devosia_A. Next base: position 13,320 of record DAORUH010000080.1, read on the forward strand.
TCGGAAGAGACGGTGATCTGCCGGCCGGTCTTTTGCTTCCCCGGATGGCGGCGTTCGATCAGCCCCGCGATGATGGCGCAGTTGCGGAAGGTGCGCCGCATCAGGGCGGACTCATCGAGCCAGGCTTCGAGATCGTCGCCCAGCATGTCCTCGTCGAACAGTTCGGCAAGCGACAGGCGGCCGGTGCGGATGTGGGCGGTGAAATCGCCCAGCGCCCAGACGGCGATGGCGTAGTCGGAGGCGACGAAGCCGAGCGGGCGCATGCGGGCGCGTTCGAGGCGGCGCGTGAGCAGCATGCCGAGCGTCTGGTGCGCGAGGCGGCCTTCGAAGGGGTAGCAGACGAGAAAGTTCTGCGCGCCGCGCGGGAAGGTTTCGACCAGCATCGAATCCTGCGGGGGGAGGATCGAGACATCGCGCTGCAGGCGCAGCCAGTCGCTCACCTGATCGGGCAGCTTGTACCATTCGTCGGGGGACGAAAGGATGTGACGGACGCCCTCGGCGAGGAAGGTCGAGAGCGGGAATTTGCCGCCCATATAGGACGGGAT
>DAORUH010000081.1:0-13854 GCA_035433065.1 Devosia sp.
CTTGTAAAGCGAGAACAGATAGACGTCGCAGCCCAGCGCCAGCACGTCGGGCAGGCCGTGCGGCGCAAAAGCGACGCCGTCGACGACGGTGATCGCGCCCCACGAGCGGGCCCGCTGCGCGATCTCCTGCACCGGGTTGATCTCGCCCACGATGTTGGAGACGTGCGGGAAACAGATGGCGCGGACCTTACCGTCGAGCAGTTGGTCGAGATCGGCGAGGGCGAGGCTGCCGGTCTCCTTGTCGATCTTCCATTCGCGCACCTCGACGCCGCGCGCGCCGAGCTTGCGCCAGGCCCCGCTATTGGCCTCGTGATCCTGATTGGTGACGATGATGGCGTCGCCGGGTTTCATCCAGCCTTCAAAGGCATGGGCGAGGGTGTAGGTGTTGCCGGAGGTCGAGGGGCCGAAGTGCACCCAGTCGATCGGCACGTTCAGCGCCTGCGCCATGCGCTTGTGAGCGAGGTCGATGGCCTGTCCGGCTTCGCGCGAGGCGGGATAGAAGCCGTAGGGCTGGACGTTGGTGGTCCAGAAGAACTGCTTCATGCGGTTGAGGACAGGCGCACAGGTGTAGGAGCCGCCGGCGTTCTCGAAGAACGCCAGGTACTTGAGATTGGGCTGCCGGAACGCGGGGAACTCCGCACGGATGCGCGCAAGATCGAGAGGCAACGGATCAGACATGCGGGGATAGTGACCAGTCCGAGGGCAATTGCCGATTCGTAGCCCGTCGGCACCATCGGGGCAACCGGCGCGGATGGCGGCGAGCGCCAGACAAGGTGAAGCCCCGGTGAGGGCGGCCGGGGCTTCTGGGCAACGCTGCCGTTTTGGCGGAGGTCGAGACTATCGACAGCGCGCCGTTGCTGAGGTCAGCCGTTCGATTGGGGCTGTGCCGGAGTGGCGGGAGCCGCCGGGGTCTGCGGGGCGCCGGGCATGCGGCCCTGACGGCTACGGCCCTGCGGTTCGAGCGCCAGCTTCTGTGCGTCGGTCAGGCTGCCATAGAATGCGTCGAAGGCGGGCACGATGGTGGTCATCGCCTGGACCTGTGCCGTCTCGATGGCGAGGCGGTTCTTCAGGCGTTCGGCGAGATTGGGCGGCGTGGCGGCAGGCGCGGGAGTCGTGGCGGTTGCCGCGGCGACCGGGGGCCGAATCTTGGCGCAGGTGTCGGCGAAGTTGGTCTGCGCGGTGAGGGCCGTCGACTTGAGGGTGTCGAACAGCGGCTGCTGTTCAGCCGTGGGGCTGACGCGCTGCGAAATGCTGAGCAGCGTGTGCTCGAGCTGATCGGCGCCGTTCGGAGCGCAGACGAGGCTCAGCAGGCCGCCACGCTGGCCGCCGCGCATGCCGAAATCATTCTGGCCTGGCCCGCGACGGTCGCCCTGCCGCCAGTCGCCGCCACGACTGTCCTGCTGGCGCTGAATGTCCTGGCCGGGTCCGCGGAAGTCGCGCTTGCCCTGATCGTGGGCGTAGACCGGTGCGGTCGCCGCTCCCGCAGCGACGGCAACCACGAGGGCTGCGATGGTCATTGAGGTGGTGCGCTTCATAAGCGAGGCTCCTTGCTAGTATTCTTCAAACGGCCCCAACGGCCGCTGACGAGAACACTAGCCCGGCCCCGCTGTCGTGGGCCTTGCCGTGGCATGAAGACTTGGACAGGTTGGAAAGGTGCCCGGTTCAGCCCGCGATATACTCGCGCAGCGCCAGCGCTTCCTGCTCCGTTTCCTCGATCTTGCGTTTCACCACGTCGCCGATCGACACGATGCCGACCAGTTCGCCATCCTCGACGATTGGGATGTGGCGGATGCGATGGCGCGTCATCTGTTCCATCAGGTCGGCGACGGCGGTCATGCGGGCGCAGGTGATGACGCGCGTGGTCATGATCTCGCGGACCGGACGTTTCAGCAGGCCGGCAGGATCGTCGCCGAGGTGGCGGACGATGTCGCGCTCACTGAGGATGCCGGCCACGTCGCCCTTATCGGACAGCACAACCACGGCACCGATGCGGTGCCGGTTGAGCTCGGCCACGGCCTCGCTGATCGGCGCGTCGGCAGAGACGGTGAAGACCGCTGCGCCCTTGGATTGAAGGATGGTATCGACTTGCATCGCTCGTTCCTCCTCTCGGACAGTCATCTTCCACCAATCGTGGCGGGGGGACAATAGTTCCCGCAAGGTATTGCAGCGGAAAGAAAAGTCCCGGTGGCGCAGGGCCACCGGGACGGGAAACGACATGGTTGCCGATGTGGTCCGGCTAGTTCTTTCCGCCCAGCTTGTCGTCGGCGCGCGGTGAGGCAGGAGGCGCAGCGACCGGGGGGGTGGGATCGGCTTCAGGGGCCGGGCTTTCGACCGGGGCCGCAGCGGCCGGCGCCGTGATCTCCGGGAACACGAACGGCACCTTCTCGCCCGAGGACTCGGCGACGATGGTGAACTTGCCCTTCAGCAACACGGGGTTTTCCTGCGCCGCCATGAACTCGGCAAGGCCGACGCCCTTCGGATCGATCGAGGTCAGCTTGATGGTGAGGTTCGGCGTGCCCTCAAGGAAGCTGCCAATAGCTTCACCGACCTTGTTGGCCTCTTCCGAGGTTCCGAGGATTGCCGCAGGCAGGGCGCGGGCGGTGACCGCCAGTTGCTGGTGCAGCGCTTCGACCGGCACGCTCTGCTCGGCCGCCGCGCTGGCGATCAGCAGCGGGGCGATGCCGTCGTTCTTGAGGTTGATCGTGAGCTCGGTGACCGTCATCGCCATGGAGGCGGCGAGGGCGACGTTCTCATCGGTCGAGAACAGCTCCGGACCGGCGTTGGCAATGCTGCCGTTCACCGAGAACGTGCCGAGCTTGGCGCCGGAAACACCGATGTTCTCCACGGCGATGGTCTTGGTGGCCTCGTCCCAGCGGACGTTGAAATCCATCCCCAGATCGAGCTGCTCGATGCCGAGCGCCCGGAACGGTGCGGTTTCGGGCGTTTCGGGCAGGGCGAAGGTGAGGTTCCGCGTGGAGCTCGCGACGGTGCCGGGCAGGCCGTTGACGTAGTTGCCCATCGTCAGGTCGAAGGCGCCGACGCCGCCGGTGATGCGCTCGCCGGGGGACTCTTCATTGGGGATGTCGAAGGCGAGATCGGCGAAGGAGAGGCCGTCGAGCGACGGGATGATCTTGCGCCAGTTGGTCTCGAACCACTTCAGGTCGAGCGCATCGCCGGCTGCCTTCAGGGCCTCGATCGCCGGATTGAAGTCGGTCTGCTTCCAGGTGAAGTTGCCGAACCTGAAGAAGCCCTCGGTGGGAACCTCAAGGTTCAGATCGTTGAGCGACAGGGCCGGATAGACACCGATGTCGAAGGGGCCCACTTCCACCTTGCCGAGGCCGAGGACGATGGTGCGGTTTTCAAGCGGGTCCTCGACGGAGCAGTCCATCCCGTCGAGCGTCGAGGCGGTCGAGGTGATCGCGGTCAGGAAATCGGCGTAGAAGTTGACCATCCAGACGATGTCGCCGGTGGGAGGCTCGGTCCCTGCGGCCTCGGCGGCCTCAATGGCCTGCGCGCGCGTGACGAGCTCGTTGAAGTCATACCGCAGCGGGCGGGCGCTTGCCTCGGCGTTGGTCATCGCACCCACCGAGCACACGAGGCCGGGCCCGGTCAGGTGCATGCTGGCCATGGTGAAGTCTCGATAGAGCGGCACGATCTGGTCGCCCGCGCGGCTGTCGGCAAAGCCATAGAATGCGAGCGTCGCGGCCATGTCGAAGAAGCTGGCAGCGGTCTCGCCCACCACCAAGCTGACGTCGGGGGAGGCGATCTCCATCTTGCCAATTCGGATGCCGCCCCTGGCGGCGCCGTCCTGCACGTCGGTGAGCTCGAAATCCGTGTAGGTGACGGTTTCCGTGATCTTGCCGCCGGTGCCATCGAGAGCCGGCGTCTCGTAGCTCATGGTCATCGACGGAATCTTCAGCGAAGCAGCGTCGAGCGTCGCCATGCCCTTGAACGCAACCGTGCGATCGGTGCTGAACAGGGCCCGGATGCCGGCCTCGTCGAGGTTCGAATCGGTTACCTCGATGGTCGGGATGACAAACGAGGAATTGTTCTCGCCGGTGACATTGATGTCCGTGACCGTGAACGTCTGGGCGAGCGCCATGCCGGTGAATGGGAACGTCAGCGCAGTGGAGATCGCCAGAGCGCTGGTGCGGAGGCGGAAGTTCATATGTTGACCCTCATGTGGAAACCGCAAGAAACCTGCTGCATCAGAACCCGCCCCGGCCCTGATGGCACCCTTCGGCCTTCGCCTTTCATCGCGGCGAAAGCGAGGCGGTCAGTTTACGGGGGGTGAGCGCAAAAAGAAAAGCCGGGACAAGGGCCCCGGCCGGTAGCGCTGCAACGGCGGTCAAGGGGGAGGGATCAGCCCTCGCCGCGCCCCGGACGCCAGTCGGTGAAGCTCTTCCTGCGAGCGCTGCGCGCGTTGTGACGCTGCGGCGTGCCCTTCATGGCGGCGCGCAGGACTTCGGCGACCATGGCCAGAACCAAGGCGCAAAGCGGCACGATGAGCAACAGCACGCCGATATCGACCGGCGCCGTGAGCGTGGCGAACGAGGCCGGAATCACCCCGGTCAGCAGCAGCAGGCTGACGACCACAAAGGTCAGCGAGAACGAAATGGCCGTCATGGTGGTGATGTCCATGAGCTTGCGCCGCTTGGGCACGAATGGCGCAAGAGCGCGCTTCGAGACGGCCTCGATCACGGTCTCAGAGGGGGCGGTGGCATCGGTCATGGGGATCACTCACTACTTCACTTCGCAGCGATAGGGCCTGCGCAATGCGGATTTCTGTCGGTGCTGTTTTGGTCAAGCGCGTACCATTTGGCGGCAATAGTATGGCCGGATGGTTAACGCGCGTTAAGGTCTTCGTGCGTCACGGCTTTTGGAGGTTGGCCAGAGCATTCGGTGGGCCCGTTCGTAGGGCTGGTTCGGCGGCCTCGAGCAGGGGCCCGAAACGTGGCGGGCAGAGGCGGGCTACCGATCAGGAAATCGGGCATCTCGATCTGAGCGCGGCGTTTCCGGCAGTTGCCTTGGCCGTGCCGACCCACTAAAGCCTGCCCCCGATATCCGGGGAGTTTTATCGCTATGGGTTTCCTGTCCGACGCGCTGTCGCGCATCCAGCCATCCGCCACGATCGCGATCACGCGCAAGGCCGCCGACATGAAGCGGGAGGGCCGCGACGTCATCTCGCTGGCCGCGGGCGAGCCCGATTTCGATACCCCGAAAAATGTCCGCGATGCCGCCGTGAAGGCGATGAACGAGGGCAAGACCCGCTACACCAATGTCGACGGCATTCCCGAGCTCAAGGAAGCGGTGGCGGCGAAGTTCCGACGCGACAACGGGCTCAACGTCACCGCTGCGGACTGTTTCGTGGCTGCCGGCGGCAAGCAGATCATTTTCAACGCGCTGATGGCGACGCTGAACCCGGGGGACGAAGTCGTCATCCCGGTGCCGTACTGGGTGAGCTATCCCGAAATCACGCGGCTGTGCGACGCCAACCCGGTGTTCGCGGTGGCCGACGCCTCGACCGGCTTCAAGCTCCGCCCCGACGTGCTGGAAGCGGCGATCACGCCCAAGACCAAGTGGGTGATCCTCAACACGCCGTCGAACCCGACCGGCGCGGCTTACACCGCGGAAGAAATGCGCGGGCTGGCGGACGTGCTGCTGCGCCATCCGCATGTGCACATCCTCACCGACGATATCTACGAAGTGCTGGTCTATGACGGCGGCAAGTTCGCGACCATCGCGGGCGTCGAGCCGAAGCTGCAGGAACGCACGCTGACCATGAACGGCGTGTCGAAGTCGCACGCCATGACCGGCTGGCGCATCGGCTACTGCACCGGGCCGAAGCCGCTGCTTGCCGCGATGCTGAAGCTGCAGAGCCAGTCGACCACCAATCCCTCCTCGATCGCGCAGTGGGCGGCGGTCGAGGCGCTGAACGGGCCGCAGGATTTCCTCAAGGAATGGCGGCAGGTGTTCCAGGATCGCCGCGACCTCGTGGTGAAGGGGCTCAACGCCAATACCGGGCTCGATTGCCTCACCCCCGAGGGCGCGTTCTACGTGTTCCCGTCGGTGAAGAACCTGCTCGGCAAGACCTCGGGCGGCGGGCGCAAGCTCGCGACGGATGAGGATTTCGTCATGGCGCTGCTCGAAGAGACCGGCGTGGCACTGGTGCACGGCTCGGCCTTCGGCCTGCCCGGGCACATGCGCCTGAGCTACGCGGCGGCAACCTCGGAACTCGAGGATGCGGTCGCCCGCATCCAGGACTTCTGCGCCAAGATCCACTGACGGATCAGACGCTCCACGGCGGCTGGAAGGCCGGGCGGTCCGCAACGATAGCGCGGCCGCCGGCCGGCAGCACGAAGACCGCCTCGAACGGCGTGTCGCCCCGGCAACCGATCTGGAAATCGGTGAAGGGCGGCACGGCGAACGCATCTCCGGGGGCGAGCGGATGGGTTTCGCCTTCGATGCGGACCGCTCCCTCGCCGCTGAGCGCGAAGACCAGTTCCTCGCGGGTGACCTGATGCACCGCGCCATCCGAGCCGGGGGCGACGGTTGCGCGCCACATGGTGCTTTCCTTCGTGCCGCGGCTGGGTGAGGCTATCGCAGTGAAGGTCACGCCCGGAATATCGAAGCGGGACGGGTTGGCATTGTCGAATTTTGGCATGGTTGCTCTCCCTTGCCGCGCCTTGCGGGAATCGCGGCGCGGACATATCGTCAAGCGGCTTGACTATATCGAGCGAGGGTGATGGTCAAGAAGCTTGACGAAAAATCGGCGCCGGCATTGATCGATCACATCGGCTGGCGGCTGACGCGCCTCAGCCGGCAGTGGAAGGCCGAGTTCGACGCCGAAATGGTCCGGCGGGGACATGGGTGGATGACGGAAGCCCGCGGCGCGGTGATCGGTCACCTGCGGCCGGGTGGGCTGTCGCAATCGGCGCTGACGGCGGCGATGGGTATCACCAAGCAGGCGGTGCAGCAGCTGGTCGACGATCTTGCCGCCGAGGGTATCGTGGAGCGGGTACCCGACCCGAGCGACGGGCGCGGCCGGATCGTCCGGTTCACCGGCACCGGGATTTCCGCCCTCGAAGAATCGAACGCGGTGAAACTTCAGATCGAAGCCGAGTGGCGCGCCGCAATCGGCAGTGAGCCGTTCGACCGGCTGGTCGCGGCGCTCGACGGGCTCAACGCGCGGTACTGACTTCCGGCAGCTGGAAAATAGAAAGGCTCCGCTCGAGGGGAGGAGCGGAGCCTTCGGGTCATCGGCCGAAGCCGATGGCCTTGGAGAAGCGGCCAGGGAGGAGGACGGCCGCAATCTCTTGAGGTGTTTATCGGCCAGTGCGGGATTCGACACAAACGCGAATGCGGTAACCGAGCCATGCACAAAACGCAGGCACCGCGCTCATCAGATGTCACCGGAATCGGGTCTTTGGAAAAAAAGAGGCCCCATCCGAAGATGGGGCCCAATGACGGGGCCGAAGCCCAATCTGAAGTGTGGTGAATGGACGAGGGAGGAGGATACGCCATTCACCGATGGGCATCAGTCGAGGGAGGAGGATACGACTTCAGCCCGGTGTCGCAGGTCTGAGCCCCAGGGAGGAGGAGAGGGGTCAGTCCACATCGACAACGAGGTATATGCCGTTCCCGGCTGATTTCCGCAATGCGGCAAAGGGTATGGCAGCCATGCGGTGGGCGCAGAGGTAGGTCAGCATGGCTGACCTTGGGGCGCCCATCTAACGGAAAATATTACGGATCTTTGGCTGGAAAAGAAAATGGCCCCGCGCTGGGGGGAGCTGCGGGGCCAAGGGGCAGATGGTCATGCCACCTGCCGGGGAGACGACGGCGCCAGGGAGGGAGGAGGAGAGCGCCGCCGTTTCTCGACTGCTTAGATAGGGTATGGGCGGCGTACTTCAAGGTACAGCTGGCATGAAGTTTTTGCATGGCTCGTTCGGGGGAACTCTTGCGCCGCCTGTCACTCAAGCGTGTCGAAAAAGCTCGCAACAGGCGTGCAGGTAACCGGAACATACATGGTGCCCGTATCGGGCAAAAAGGCTTGCGCTCGAAACGACCAGTTGTAGACCGAGGGCGCGCTTCCTGACTGAACAACAAGAATGGCGTGGAACGTCCACAGGTGCTCGCTTGGGCCACCGGGCAGGAACGGGACGACGAGACCGATCCCGTCGAGTTCCCGCCATTTCGTCACCGGCCGGTAGTCATCCCCTTCAAGCTCCCGAAATCTGGACGCAATGGGGCGCGGAAAAGAGGGAGACCCGGACGGGGGCGGCGGAGTTGGAGCCGTCCGCTAGAACTGCCATTCCCGCGCCTTGCCGACGAGGAAATCGCGGAAGACGCCGACGCGCTTGGAACTCTTCAGCGCGGGGGGATAGACGAAATAGGCCTCGTAGGCAGGAAGCTCGATGCCGACGAGAATCTGGTGCAGGCCCGGCATGGCCTCGGTGACATAGTCGGGCAGCATGGCGATGCCGATGCCGGCGTGGCAGGCCTGCAGCATGCCGACGATGGCGTTGACCTTCAGGGTCGGCCGCCGCCCGCCGCCTTCGTTGCGGCCGAGGCGTTCGAGATAGTTGATGTCGCCGAGGAACGAGGGGACCGGCTCGCCGAACGAGATGATCTTGTGCCGGTCGAGTTCCTCGACGGCGCGTGGTTCGCCGAACTTCTTGATGTAGGCGTCGGACGCGTAAAAGTGGTTGTGCACCGTGAACAGCTTGCGCTGGATCATCTCCGACTGGCTCGGCCGGTGCAGGCGGATGGCCACGTCCGCCTCGCGCATGGCGAGGTCGAGCTCGGAATCGTTGAGCTTTATTTCGATCTGGATCTCCGGATAGAGCTCCAGGAATTCGTAGATGCGCGAGGACAGCCACGTCGAGCCGATGCCGACGGTGGTGGTGACGACCAAGGGGCCAGTCGGCACCTCCTGGCTCTCCGACATCTGCGTTTCGACCTGCTGCAGTTCCCAGTGCATGCGGTGCGCGGTGCGGAAGAGCTGCTCGCCGACTTCGGTCAGCACGAGGCCGCGGGCGTGGCGGATGAAGAGCTTCAGCCCGAGGTCTTCCTCAAGCGCCGAAATTTGCCGGCTGACGGCGGACTGGCTCATGCCGAGCTTTTCGGCGGCGTGGGTGAAGCTCCCCGACTCGGCGGCCGTATGAAAGATGCGGAGCTTGTCCCAATCGAGCATTATTCGGCCGCCTCGGCCAGCTCATGCTCGGCAAGGTAGCGCTCGGCTTCGAGCGCCGCCATGCAGCCCATGCCGGCCGCCGTGACCGCCTGACGGAACACATCGTCGGTGACGTCGCCGGCGGCGAAGACGCCTTCGACATTGGTCTGGGTCGTGCCGGGCACGACCTGCAGATAGCCGCCGGGCTTCATGTCGAGCTTGCCGGCGAAGATCGAGGTCGCGGGGGAATGGCCGATGGCGATGAACACGCCGTCGACGTCGAGCCGGTGCGGCTTGCCGGTCTTGGTGTCCTTGATGGTGAGGCCGGTGACCGAGGGGGGCATGGCGTTGCCGTGCACCTCGTCGACCTCGGCGTTCCAGACCACCTCGATCTTGGGGTTCTTGAACACGCGGTCCTGCAGGATGCGTTCGCCGCGGAATTCGCCACGGCGGTGCACGATGGTGACCTTGGAGGCAAAGTTGGTGAGGAACAGGGCTTCCTCGAGCGCCGTGTTGCCGCCGCCGACCACGACCACTTCCTTGCCGCGATAGAAGAAACCATCGCAGGTGGCGCAGGCGCTGACGCCAAAACCCTGGAACTTCGATTCCGAGGGCAGGCCAAGCCAGCGGGCCTGTGCGCCGGTGGCGACAATCACCGCATCGGCGGTGTAGCGCGTGCCGCTGTCGCCGATGAGGGTGAAAGGCCGGTGGTCGAAATCGACCTCGACGATGATGTCGTTGATGATCTTCGTACCGACGTGCTCGGCCTGCGCCTTCATCTGTTCCATGAGCCAGGGGCCCTGGATGACGTCGGCGTATCCCGGGTAGTTTTCCACGTCGGTGGTGATGGTGAGCTGGCCGCCCGGCTGCAGGCCCGCGATCATGACCGGCTCGAGCATGGCGCGCGCGGCGTAGATGGCCGCGGTGTAGCCGGCAGGGCCGGCGCCGATGATGATCACTTTCGAGTGCATTGCAGTCGGCATCCCCGCACAAAACGACCGGGGCACGGAAGGGTCTTCCGCCGCCTCGGCGACAAATCCTGGACCCGGTCAGGCGACCGGTTCGTCCGTGTGCGCCGGACCCATGCGGCGCGCCGTGACGGCTGAAGTGTCAAAGTAGGGGCTTTGGGGGGCGCGATTCAAGACCGCGTTGAGTTGCGGAGCGTTACAAACCCCGCAACCCACATGATAATCAGTCGCGCCGGGGCGCTGTCAGGTCAAACGAAGGATACGGCGAGGATTTCGTAGGCGCGCGATCCGCCCGGAGCTGCAACCTCGATCGAATCGCCGACTTCCTTGCCGATCAGCGAGCGGGCGATCGGGGAGGAGATGGAAATCCGCCCATTGCCGGCGTCCGCCTCGGCGTCGCCGACGATCTGGTAGGTTTTTTCCTCGTCGGTGTCTTCGTTGACGACCTTCACGGTGGCGCCGAACATCACGGTCTTGCCGCTGAGCTTGGTCACGTCAATGATCTCGGCGAGCGCGAGCAGCGCTTCGAGCTCCTGAATGCGGCCTTCGTTGAGGCTCTGCTGCTCCTTGGCGGCGTGATACTCGGCGTTTTCGCTGAGATCGCCGTGGGCGCGGGCCTCGGAAATAGCGGCAATGATCGCGGGACGGTCCTCGGAGGTGCGGCGGCGATATTCCTCGCTCAGCGCAACATGCCCGGAGGGCGTCATCGGGATCTTGTCCATGGTCTACTCCAAGTACAGTCAATGCCTGCCTCTGTGCCAGAAATCACTGGCACGGAAGGCATGGAACTAAGGGGACATCCAAGCTTGCCCGGACGGAGGCCGTCGGTCAAGCGAACCGAATGGATATCGGGGTTCGGCTGCCAAGTTCAAGGCATTTGCGCGTGGCCGAAATATTTGCGGGGAAGGGCGCGGACATCAACTGGACCGGCGCTCTCAGCTCGCGGGGATGGTTCGCCGGACGGCCGCCACTATGGCGGCGAGGCCTGCGCCGGGGCTGGTGAGCGGTTGACGGCGGACGGTGAAGCTGGTTGCGCCAGCCATCGAGGCCTGTGCGAGCGCAACGGCAGCAGCGCCGTCATCGGTTGCGGCGTCTGCGGCTTCGGCGATGAGGCGCCAGTACGCCTCCTCCTGGCCGGCGCGGAACAGGTCCCAGGCACCGGCGACGAGGCGGACTTCCACCGCCGCGCCGGTCTCGACTGCGGCGCGCTCGAACAAGTGGCGGGTGGGGCCAAGGGTGGTGCCGGCGGCGCACAGGACGATCACCCGGCCGCCGTGACGCACCGCCTCGACGGCAAGCGCCTGATCCACCCGCAGGACGGGCAGGCCGGTCAGCGCTTCGGCGGGCGGCGCGGCGGCGCCAAGGGTCGAGCAGGTGAGCAGCAGACCATGCGCGCCTTTCGCCAGCGCCAGCAGTTCGGTGACGGTGTTCGAAATGATCGCCGGCGTTGCCTCGCCTGCCTTTTCGGCGGCGGCCAGCAGGTCGCTGCGGACGCGATGCTTGAGCATCACATCGTCGAGCTTCTGCGCCCGGCGGGCGGCCTCGAAGATGGCGATGTTGGATTGTGCCGAATGCAGGCAGTGGATGTTCAGCACGCCATTCCCCTGGGGTGATCCTGGCGCTGCGCGGTGGAACCCACCTGCCGAACGGCGAACGATGCGAAGGCGCGGTCCCTCCCGGACCGCGCCCCGAAACCAGTCGCTTCAGATGTTACGAAGCGGGGGTCAGGTTGTCCGCAGCGGACTTGCCGGTGCGCTTGTCCTTGACGATCTCGTAGCTGACCTTCTGACCCTCATCGAGCCCGTTCAGCCCGGAGCGCTGCACGGCCGAGATGTGCACGAACACATCAGCCCCGCCCTCATCCGGCTGGATGAAACCGTAGCCTTTTTGACCGTTGAACCACTTTACTGTGCCGGTAGCCATATAAGTCCCTCTCGCAGTCTGCCGTGGCGGCCGGTCCGCAGTGGAAGGGCCTGCCAATCGAATGTCGGGTAGTGACGTCAAGCAGGCGTGAGAGCGCCAGGCACGAACGGTCGGGCCACAATATTCGACGGTTAACCTTTTAGCCTGAATCTATTCAGGCAGCAATATGGCCAATACATAACATTTTCCTCCGCACAGCGTCGCCGTGCAGAGCAAAAATTCCATCACAAATTCAGGTCACCGCGGGAAGGGCGGTGTTGTTTGGCGAACAGGGGGAGACCCGTCCTCGGAAACGCGGCCCACTCGCGGCACCATGCTTCCTAAGGGGACGATTACGCCAGTTCGCCATACGGGGAAAGGCGGAATTGGGATGATCCGTACGTTTGTGATCGCGGGGAGGGAACCCCGCGATCACAAGGTGCTACCGCAGGGCCAGGAAAATGGCGGTCTCGATGGGGGAGCGATTGCCCTCGTCGCGATCGGGATTGACCTGTTCGCGGGGCAGCAGCGGCGGCTGCGCCATGAAGCGCGGCCTCGTGCCGTGGTGGGGCTGTGCCGCGTGAACGAGGAACGGGTGGCAGAGGTAGACCGTGCCCGCCGGGCCGATGGCGGACACCTCCGGCCGATGGGCGCTGGCCGCAAATCCATCAGCCGCGAGTTCGCGCAGCGTCAGCCCGGCGTCCCCTGCAGGGGCAAGCTGCCGGGCAATGTCGATGTGCGAGCCAACGCGAATGCGGGTGGGAGCATCGTCCTCGCCGACGTCGGAGAACAGGAACAGCATCAGCAGCAGCCTGTCGCGCGAGCGGACGTTGACGCGCCAGCTAAGGAAATCGGTGGGGTTCTCGACAAAGCCGAAGCTCACGTCGACGTGCCAGCCGGCATCGCCTGGGTCGTCGGGGGAGGGGAAGCGCACCGGAAACGTGCCGAGACTGCCGGGCGGCAGCCAGCGGCCCGCGCCGGCAAGCTGGTCATAGGCCGAGTGAAGCCGGGCGGTGTTTGCTGCATCGCGAAACGGCGGCTGGGCATAGTGACCGAGCCGCACGACCGGCTTTGTCCAGGTCGCCGGATCGTCGGGGTCGCAGCCGGTATCGCGCCAGAGGATGGCGCGGCCGGCCGCGGCGAGGGCGGTTGGAAAGGCATCATCGAGGCGGACGTAGCCGTCGGCGACGAACTGGTCGATCTGCGCTGCCGTGAGTGCGGGCGAAGAATGGGTCATGATTGAACTCGCATGAGAAAACGCCGCCGGAGCGGCGGGGCGCGCTAGGGGCGCGAACTCAGCGGCCCCAAAGGGCCGGCTCAGGCGAGCAGAAAAACGGCGAACCGGTTCATCATCATGGTGGGCGGAAGCTAGCGTGCGCCGGTGTGGGTGTCTAGGTCCGGGCGCGGCGGCGGGCGGAGGTGACGAGCGTGGTGGCAACGCCGCCGATGATGGCGAGCGAGGCGAGGAGCAGGCGGCTGGTCAGTGGCTCGCCGATCAGCAGAACGCCGCCCGCTGCAGCGATGGCGGGGACCGTCAACTGGACAATGGCGGCGCGGGTGCGCGTCAGGGCGGGCAGGACAGCGTACCAGATGGCATAGCCGAGCCCTGACGCCAGCGCTCCCGAGGCGAGCGCATAGGCGGCGGCGAGAGGTTCGACGGTCCGGCTCAGCACGCCGGCGAGGATGAGCGTTAGCGCCACCGGCACGCAGCGGATGAAGTTTCCCGCGGTATCGCGCAGCGGCTCGCGCGAACCGCGGCCGATCAGGGTGTAGCCGGCCCAGCAGAGGCCAGCGCCCACCATCAACAGGGTG
>DAORUH010000082.1:0-13762 GCA_035433065.1 Devosia sp.
AACACCGCCCACAGCGCCGGGTCCGTCGGCAGCGTCACATCGTAGAGGGCCGCCCCGATGGCGAGGATGATCGCCGCCTGGATCGCCGAGGTGACCGCCGCGAGCACGATCTTCCCCATGAAGTACGACGCCCGCGGCAGCGGCGTGCCCGCCAGCCGCTTCAGCAACCCCTCGCTCCGTTCGATCGAAATCGTCGTCGCGAGGCTCGTGAACTTCGTTGAAACCACGCCCGCCGCGATCATCCCCGCGAGGAAGTACTGCGGGAACGGCACGCGCGCCCCCGCCGGTCCTTCGATCTCGTCGGAAAACACCGGGGTCTGGTTCTTCGGCGTGCCGACGACGACGCGGGTCGTGTAGTGCAACTGGCCGCGATCCATGACCACGAGGCGGAATTCGGGGATATTCACCGCGACGTGGAAATCGCCGTAGTCGGCGGGTTCCCAACGCCAGCGCTCCATGTTGGCGATGATGTCTTCACGGGTGGTTGCGGAGCCGCCGTTCAGCGCCGCGACGGTGGCGGGCCCGATGACGCCGTCCGGCGTTAGGCCAAGGCTTTCCTGGAATGCCTGCACGGCAAGGACGAGGGGCTCGTCATAGGTGATGTCGGCGGTCGCCTCGGCGCCGGCGGTTTCCGGAATATCGGGCTCGGACACGTCGAGGCGCTGGCGGAGCAGGGTGACGCGCTCGTCCTTCGTGCCCGGCTTCAGCAGCGGGCCTTCGGGAATGCTGACAGCGGCGTCGACGACCGAGCCGTCATAGAACCTGGCGAGCGCGCTGCGCAGCGCCACGAACTCCCGCCCCTTGGGCGACAGGTCGAGCAGGACCTGATCGGGCGCAGGGCTCGCGGCCAGCTTCACCAGCAGGTCGGCGGCATTGATGCGTTTCGGCGTTACGGTCCAGAGCGGGTTGACCTCGGTCGGCGCGACGCGGCCGCCATAGGCATCCTGCGCATATTTTACGGCGGCGGCCGAAAAGGCCGTCTCTAGTGCCGCGAGGCTGGCCGGATCGGAGCCTGCTGCGGTGACGTCGAGCGCCGGCGTCAGGTAGTCGGTGGGGCGAAAGCCCTCGAACTCGGCTTTCCTGAACAGGTCGAGGATCTTGCTGGCGCTCGCCGAGAAGGCGACCTTGCCTGACGAATCCTGCGTGAGCCAGAGTGGCTCGAAGTGCCGGCTGCCGTAGAAGAAGTAGAGTTTCTGCGCCTCGCCATAGGCGCGCGAGCCCTTCGTCGCGCCGAAATAGGCCTCGCCGAGGCCCATCTTGATGATGCGCGCGAGTTCGGTCTGGGGCGGCGCGATGACCACGCGCGTGGCCTCCACCCCGGCGACGAGCACCGTTTCCTGGGCGATCGCTGCCACCGGAGACAGCAGCAAGGGCAGCAGGGCAATCCCGACGGAAAGAGCGCGCATTAACAACTCCAATGCCCCGAAGGGGCGGGAAGGGGTGCGCGATGAGGAGGAATCGCCGCAGCAACGACCCTAGCGAAGGTGATTATCCACAATCCTTAACAGAGACAATTGCTCGCAATTTTGTGAGCGAAGGCCGGTGGCAGGCTGTGGCGGAAACGCCTCTCCCGTGACGCTGGCGTTCCGGCTGGCAAGGAGGTCGATGGCAGGCACCCATGTCTGCGTTGGGTGGTCCCGCGGCCTTCTATTGACAAGGGTGAAGACCGCCGCCTAGGTTGCATTGCAAGAAACCTCGGAGGTTGAAATTTCTTGCAGTCTGGGAGGGCGGCGCGGCGTTCGGCAGGGGTAATCCAGCCGGTGCGGCCGGTGGCGTTTGCCGGGCTCGAATGCAGCCAGAGTTTTCACCGACCGTCGCGAGCAACGCGAACAGTCATTAGGGGAGGGATGAATGAAACGAACCGTATCCAGGCTTTTGCTTGCAGTGGCGCTTGGCGCCAGCATGTTGACGCCGGTTCTTGCGCAGCAGTTTACGGTCATGGGGCACCGCGTGCACCAGCTCGCCGCGACCGGCACCGCCGAAACCGCCAAGGGCGGTGACGTCACCGAGGAGTGGCGCAAGCAGCACGGCGACATCAACTGGATGGTCGGCGGCCACGGCGAAATCTACGATCGCCTGCTGCGTGAAGCCGCGATGCCGAAGAGCGCCATCTCGGTTGGCATCCTGCTGGGCCGCGCCGGCTATCCCGAGTTCTTCGAGAACCTCGAGCCGCTCAACGACTATCAGGCCAAGGACCCGATCACCAATTTCGGCGACATCAGCCAGGGCATGATCGACGGCATGACCTATGATGGCAGGCTCTACGCCATCCCGATGCGCCAGGCGACGAGCTCGCTCATCTACAACGAAGCGCTTCTCAAGGAAGCCGGCATCGATGCGCCGCCGGCGACCTTTGCCGAAATGGTGGAGCTCGCCAAGAAGCTGTCGCACAAGGATGCGAACGGCAACGATGTGAACGGGCTGACCTTCATGTTCAGCAGTGATCCGCTTCACCCGCTGAACATAATCTTCGGCTTCGGCAAGCAGCTGATCGAGTCCGACTACACGCTCAACGCCGATACGCCCGAAGTCCTCAACGGCCTCAAGGCGCTGAAGGACCTCTACGACAGCGGCGGCGTCAGCAAGAACATCCTCGCCTCGACGCTCGACACCATGATTGCCGACCTGCAGGCGGGCCGCGCGGTGATGGCCATCGACGTGCCGGGCCGTCTGGGCGTTCTCAATGACCCGAAGATGTCGGCCTATGCTGGCTCGTTCAAGTCGGTTCCGCTGCCGGTGAACCCGAACGGCGTGTCGCCGACCCAGACGGAAGTCTGGTACATGGTCATCCCCAAGAATGCGCCCGACAAGGACCTCGCCTGGTCCCTCATCAAGACGCTGTCCGAGCCTGAGGCAACCATCCGCATGGCCCTCAACAGCAACGGCGCCGTCCGCGTGTCGGCCTACCAGGATCCGCGCGTCATCGAGGCGGTGGCAACGGCCGCCGTGCAGGCGGAAACCGTGCCGATGGCAAAGCTCGCGATCCCCGGCCTGCGCAACGGCGAACGGGTGAGCGAAGTCATCACCACGCAGATCGGGGCCATGCTGCTGGGCAAGTTCACGCCCGAGCAGGTGGTCGAGAACTTCAAGAAGGAACTGACCCCGCTTCTGCCCGCCAAGCCCTGATACCGGCCTAACGGGAAGCACAACTCCGAGCCGGATGGGACGCTAGCCGCTCCATCCGGCTCGACAGAAGAAGCGAACCTCGATGCGCGCCATCCATTTCCTGCTGCTGAGCCCGGTCCTGGGTTTGGCCACCATTTTTCTCGCCGGCCCGGCCCTCTATGTGCTCTGGCTCAGCCTGACCGTCTCGAACTACGGCATGAACGCCCAGTTCGTCGGGCTGCAGAACTATGTCACCGTGCTGCAGGACCCCGGCTTCTGGACGGCGGTCGTCAACACGCTGATCATCGTCAACGTCGTTGTCTACGTTGAGCTGATCCTGGCGCTCGGCATTTCACTTGTCGTGCAGCGCCAGTCGGGCCTGATGCGGGTGCTGCTGTTCAGCGCGATCCTCGTGCCCTACGGCATCAGCGACGTCGTCGGCGTGATGGCGTGGCGTTTCATGTCAGATCCGAATTTCGGCATCCTGGCGCGCGGCCTTGCCTCGATCGGCATCGATTTCAACTGGACGATCAACCCGACGCTGGCGCTGATCCTCGTGACGATCATCAGCGTCTGGCATCACCTGCCATTCACCTTCGTATTGGTGTTCGCCGCGCTCGTGTCGGTGCCCAAAGACATGGTGGAGGCCGCCGAGGTCGATGGCGCCGGACCCTTCCAGCGGTTCTGGTACATCATCTTCCCGTTCATCGTGCCCGCCGTGCTGCTGGCAATGCTATTCCGGTACGTATTCGGACTAAGGTTGTTCACCGAGGTCTGGCTGCTGACCAATGGCGGCCCCATGGGCATGACCGAGGTCCTCGGGACCTATCTCTACAAGAACGCCTTCCGGTTCGGCGACTTTGGCGCCGCGTCCGCGACCGGCTGGATGATGGTCGTCATCACGCTGCTGCTGGCTTCGCCCTACCTCGTCAAGATGTACAAGGGGACGTTCAGGGATGTCTAAGCTCCTGCTGAAAATCCTGTCTTTCGCCGCCATCGCCATGATCTTTGTGTGGTCGCTGGTGCCGGTCCTGTTCATCGTCATCAACTCGTTCCGCTTCCCGCGGGACATCCTCATTTATCCGCCGCCGATCAACACGAACTTCTCGTTCGACAACTACTTCGACCTCGTGAAGAACTATCCGACGTTCTTCGGCTACATGGGCAACAGCGCGATCATCGCGATCTCGGCGACGGTCATCGGGGTGATCGTCTCGGCCTGTGCAGGTTACGTCTACTCGCGGTTCCCGGGGCGCTTTACCTCGATCTCCGGCTTCTACCTGATCGCGGTGCGGCTCCTGCCCGGCCTCGTGATCTCGATCCCGCTGTTCCCGCTGGTCGGCTACCTCGGGCTGATGGACACGCATGCGATCCTCATCCTGCTCTATGTGACCTTCTGGGTGTCGGTGAATACCTTCGTGATGAAGGCCTTCATCGACCAGATTCCCAAGGAACTGGATGAGGCGGCCCTGATCGATGGCGCGTCGAGCCTGCAGGTGCTGTTCAAGATCATCCTGCCGCTGTCGGCGCAGGGCATGGTGGCAGCAGCGGTGTTCGTGTTCGTGGCGTCCTGGAACGACTATGTCAGCGCGCTGATCTTCACCACGCAGATGGCCAAGACCACCCCGCCCGTTCTGGGCGAGATCATGGACTCGGTGGTGGGCACGAACTTTGGCGTGCTGTTTGCGGGGGCAACCGCGCAGTTGCTGCCCGTCCTGATCGTCGTCATCGTGCTGCAGCGCTGGATCGTTGCCGGCCTCACGGCCGGATCGGTGAAGGGCTGATGACAATGGCAGGCCACGCGGTGGAACATTCCGGCACTGCGTGGCAGCGGCTTGGGGCGGGGGCGCCTGCAATTGCGACCACGTGGCGGAGGACGTCATGACCCAGAAAACCGAGGACTTTGAGGCCATCCGGCAGATCTACACCGTGCTGGTGCTGCACTTCATCGACGGGATGAAGCAGGCCGAGATCGCCGAGTCCATGAACCTGAGTGCGTCGAAGGTGAACCGGCTGATTGCGCAAGGGCGCAAGCTGGGAATGCTCAAGATCGAGATCGAGAGCCCGTTCCAGCGACTGGTCAATATCGAGAAGCGGCTGATGGAGGTCGCGGGCCTCGCGAGCGCCGTGGTGGCGCCGTCGGTTCCGGGCAGTGTCGAGACGACGCTGCGGCAGGTTGGACGCGCGGCAGGCAACCAGCTGCTCGAAGCGCTGCGCGATGGCGACGTCATCGCCATTACCGGCGGCAAGGCGGTGAGCGCGGTCGTCGACACGTTGCAGCCCGAGCAGAAGTTCGATGTCACGGTCGTGCCGCTCACCGGCGGCGTGCAGGGCAAGCACTATACGGACGTCAACCATCTGGCGGCGCGGCTCGCCGAAAAGCTGGGTGGGCGGTCGATGCTGCTGCACGCCCCGCTGTTCGCCGAAACGCACGAGCAGCGCGACATGCTGATGGAAGTGGCGTCGATCAAGGACGTGCTCGACATGGCGCGTCGCGCGGCGATCGCGTTGGTCGGCATCGGCTCGATCCAGACGCCGGGTTCGAGCTACTACGACCTCGCGCCGACACCCAATCCGGATCGCGAGCAACTGGTGCGCAGTGGCGCGGCCGGCGAGTTCCTCGCGCACCTCATTCGCGACGACGGCAGCGCCGCCGACTATCCGCTGAACAAGCGGCTGGTGGCGCTCGATCCGGCCGAACTCGCGCACTGCCGCCGCACCATCGGGGTTGCGGCAGGCACCGCAAAGGTGCGGCCGATACGCGCCGTGCTGGCTGGCCGGCTGCTGGATTCGCTCGTCGTTGACGAGGACACGGCAACGGCCGTGCTGAACTCTATGGAGATACTGAACGATGTCGCATGAGATGCTCGAGCGCACCATCGGCTCGACCGGCATCAAGGCCAGCGCTATCGGGCTCGGAACCTGGGCGATCGGCGGCTGGATGTGGGGCGGCACCGACGAGCAGCAGTCCATCGGCGCCATCCACGCTGCCATCGACGAGGGCGTGAGCCTGATCGACACGGCGCCGGCCTATGGCCAGGGCGTGTCCGAGGAGATCGTCGGCAAGGCCCTTCGCGGGCGGCGCGACAAGGTGGTGCTCGCGACCAAATGCGGGCTTGTCTGGCACACGACCAAAGGCAGGCATTTCTTCGATGTCGATGGCCGTCCGGTGCACCGCTACCTCGGGGCCGACGCCATCGTCTACGAGGTCGAGCAGAGCCTCAGGCGGCTCGGCACCGACCATATCGATCACTACATCACCCACTGGCAGGACCCGACGACGCCCATCGCCGAGACAATGGAGGCGCTGCAGCGGCTGAAGGCGCAGGGCAAGATCGGATCGATCGGCGCCAGCAACGTTTCGGCCGCCGATCTCGATGCCTATCTCGCCGCCGGACAGCTCGACGCGATCCAGGAGGAATACTCCATGGTGAAGCGCGATATCGAGCAGACGCTCGTGCCGGTGTGCCGGCAGAACGGGGTATCGGTGCTGAGCTATTCGTCGCTCGCGCTTGGGCTTTTGTCGGGGCGGATCGGCCCCGACCGGGTCTTCACCGGCGACGACCAGCGCAAGGACAATCCACGGTTTTCCGTGAGCAATCGCGCGAAGGTGGCGCGGCTCATGGCGGCCATCGCGCCGGTGGCGGATGCCCACGCGGCAACGCAAGCGCAGGTGGTGATCGCCTGGACGCTGCAGCAGCCGGGGATCACCTTCGCGCTGTGCGGCGCGCGCAATCCGGAACAGGCGAGGGAGAACGCCCGGGCCGGGCGGCTTGGCCTCGCTGCGTACGAACTCAAGACAATCGGTGAGGCTGTCGAGCGCGAACTGACCGGCCTCGATACCTGACCCAGAACCAACGCCTGACCCATCACGCGGCCCAGTGGGCTCGCGAGCAGTGAAGCCATGTCCGAACAGCACGACAGAAATCTGGAGCAGATCGCCCGCGACGGCGCGTTCGACGTGGTTGTCGTCGGTGGCGGCATCAACGGCATCGGCGTCTATCGCGAGCTGGCGCTGCAGGGGCTGCGCGTGCTGCTGGTCGAACGCAACGATTTCTGCTCGGCCTGCAGTTCGGCGCCGTCGCGCATGATCCATGGCGGGCTGCGGTACCTTGAGAACGGCGAGTTCAATCTCGTCTGGGAAGCGCTGCGCGAGCGTGACGCGCTGCTCGCCAACGCCCCGCATATGGTGCGGCCGCTGCCGACGACGATCCCGATCAAATCGGTGTTCTCGGGTATTCTCAACGGCGCGATCGGTTTTCTCGGCTGGTCGGCGCGGCCGGCGAGCCGGGGGGCGCTGCCGATCAAGATCGGCCTCACGCTTTACGACTTCATTACCCGCCAGCGGCGAGCGCTGCCGACCCACACCTTCCGCAACGCGCGCACGACCTACGAGCATTGGCCGGCGCTCGCCAGGGGCCTGCGCTACTCGGCCACGTACTACGATGCCTGGATCAGCTATCCCGAGCGGCTCGGGGTGGAAATGATCGCCGACGTGGCGGCGATGGCGCCCGAAAGCGTGGCGCTCAACTACGCTGAGATCGTTGCGCGTGAGGGCGGCTTTGCGCTCACCGACAAAGCGTCCGGACGGACCTTTGCGGTGTCGGCCGGGGTTGTGGTGAACGCGACGGGGGCGTGGGTGGATGAGGCATACCCGTTGCTGTCGGGACGGGCGAAGCTGCCGGCTCCGTTTGTCTCAGGCACCAAGGGGTCGCACCTCATCATCGACAACCGCGCGCTGCACGATGCGCTGCGCGGCCACATGATCTTCTTCGAAAACGCCGACGGCCGCGTCTGCATCGTCTTTCCGTATCTCGGCAAAGTGCTTGCCGGGGCGACCGATATTCGCGTTGAGCGGGTCGAGCGGGTGCGCTGCGAGCCGGACGAGCGCGACTACATTCTTGACGCGTTGCGCGGGGTGTTTCCGGGCATCGCGATCAGCGCCGATGAGGTGGTGTTCAGCTACAGCGGCATCCGTCCGCTGCCGACGAGCGACCATGAGTTCACCGGCCGGATTTCGCGCGGCCACGACGTGCAGCGGCTCGAGGGCAATGTCCCGCAGTTCTGCCTGATCGGCGGGAAGTGGACGACGTTCCGCGCCCTCGCCGAGCAGGCGGCCGACGCGGTGCTGGCCGAACTCGGCGAAACGCGGCGGCGCAGCACGCTGGATGTACCGATCGGCGGTGGGGCGGCTTTCTCGGGGGCCGACAAAGTGGCGGAGGGGCTGGTGGCGCGCTACCGGATATTCGCCACGCGCGCGGGGCACCTTGTCGATCTCTACGGCACGCGCGCCAGCGCCGTGCTCGAGTTTTGCGCCAGCCGGGCCGACGACGTTGCGCTCGTCGAGGGCAGTGAATTCACGGCCGCCGAGATCGCCTTCATCGCCCGCAACGAATTCGTAGAGAGCCTTTCCGACGTGCTGTTGCGCCGGACGCCGCTGGCGATCCGCGGCGAGGTTTCGGGCGCACTGATCGAGCGTGTGGCCACCTTGCTGGCACTCGAACTCGGATGGGACGAGGCCCGGCGGCGGCGCGAGATCGCGGCGTTCGGCGCGGAGCTTTCCAACTATCATGGCGTCTCGCGCGAGACGCTCGACAAACGTTCAGAGAACAGGAGTGGCACATGCGTGTGAGCGCCAAGGCCCGGATGAACCGGCTTTTCACCAATGGCGGCTGCCTCGACGTCGCCATCGACCACGGCGTGTGCAACGAGCCGGGCTTCCTTGTCGGTCTCGAAGACATGGCGGGCGTGGTGAACACGCTGATCGGCGCGAAGCCGGATGCCATCCAGATGGCCTACGGACAGGCCGACCTGTTGCAGTCGCGGCCCGAAAAGGACAAGCCGGCGCTGGTCATGCGCAGCGACATGGGCAACCCGTACAATGCGCAGCGGCACCGCGTGATGTGGTCGATGCTGCAGAACCGCGATGAGCCGATCATCGGGGCGCTGGAGATGGACGCCGCCTGCGTGGTGGTGAACCTGTTCATGCTGCCGGACGAGCCGGAGCTGTTCCGCCAGTGCGTCGACAACATCAGCCGGGTGCGTGCCGACTGCCACCGGTACGGCATGCCGCTGATGATCGAGCCGCTGGTGATGCTGCCCAACGAGGTGCGCGGCGGCTATCAGGTCGATGGCGACGCGGAAAAGATCGTGACGCTGGTGCGCCTCGCTTCCGAGATGGGGGCCGATATCATCAAGGCCGATCCGACCGACAATGCCGAGGATTTTCACCGCGTGGTGGAGGCGGCGCGCGTGCCGGTGCTGGTGCGCGGTGGCGGCAAGGCTGACCTCAAGGCGGTGCTTGCCAAGTCCGCGGCGCTGATGGCGCAGGGGGCGAAGGGCATGGTCTATGGCCGCAACATCTACCAGCACGATAATCCGAAGGCGGTGGTGAGTGCGCTGATGGCGTTGATCCACACCGGCGCCGGCGCCGACGAAGCCTGGGACATCTACAACCGTGGCTGAGAGCGGGCCCTGTCTGCTCGGCCTCGACGCCGGCAACACGGTCATCAAGGCCGTGCTGTTCGACGTGCGCGGCCGGCAGGTTGCGGCTCACGGTGTGGACGGGACCACCCACAAGCCGGCGGCCGGAATGGTCGAGCGGCCGGTCGGGGAATTGTGGGAGAATGCGAGGGCCGCGATTGCCGGATGCATCGCGGCGGCGGGGATCGACCCGAAGGCCATTGTGGCGATCGGCACGGCGGGTCACGGCAACGGGCTGTATCTGCTCGATCGCGAGGGCGGGCCGCTGGTGGGCGTGCAATCGCTCGATACGCGGGCGGCGGGTGTTGCGGCCGAGCTTGATGCGGCAGCGGGCGAGAGGCTGCATGCGATCTCGCTGCAAAAGCCCTGGCCGTCGCAAACGCCTTCGCTGCTCGCCTGGTTCAAGCGGCACCGGCCAGAGGTCTATGCGCGCGCGGGAACCCTGTTGTTCGCCAAGGACGTGCTGACGCTGCACCTGACGGGGCGGCGCGTCTCCGATGTCTCCGACATGTCCGCGGCGGGGCTGCTGCGGTTGCCCGAGGCGTCGTACGACACGGAGCTGCTGGCGCTGTACGGACTGGACGATGCAGAGGAGCTGCTGCCGGAACTGCATGTGCCCACGGACGTGGTGGGGGCGGTGACGAGCGAGGCCGCAGCGGCGACGGGGCTGGCCGAAGGCACGCCGGTGGTCGCTGGGTATTTTGACGTGGTGGCCTCGGCGCTGGGGTCCGGTGCGGCGGAGAGCGGGGCGGCGTCCATCGTCGCGGGCAGCTGGTCGATCAACCAGGTGCTGTCGGATATGCCTGCGCAGGATGCGCGGGTGTTCATGGTCGCGGCCTATGGGCCGGGCCGCTTCAGCAACATGGAAAATAGCGCGACCTCGGCGGTGAACCTCGAATGGTATGCCCGCACGCTGATCGAGCGCGGTGGCAATGCGGGCGACACGTTTGAGGTCGTCAATGCGGCGGTGGGTGGGGTGCAGCCCGCGCCGGACGATCCGCTGTTTCACCCGTTCCTCTATGGCGGACGGCTCGGGGCGCATCAGCGCGGCGGCTTCTACGGTCTCGCCGGGTGGCATGGCGAGGGGCACATGCTGCGGGCGCTGTTCGAGGGCGTGATGTTCGAGCATCGGCGGCATATCGAGGTGCTGGCGTCGGCGGGGACGACGTTCTCGCGCGCCACGCTCGGTGGCGGGGGCGCGCGGTCGCCGCACTGGCCGCAGATGTTTGCCGATGGGCTGGGTGTGCCGGTGACGGTGCCGGAAACGGAGGAGACCGGTGCACTCGGCGCTGCCATTGCGGCGGCGATTGGCGCCGGTCTTTACGGCAATGAAGTCGAGGCGGCGCAGGCGATGACGCGTCCCGCGAAGACCTTCGCATCGGATGCGGCGATGAAGCGGTTCTATGACCGGCGCTATGCCATCTGGCTGAGGCTGATGGAAGCGATTGATCCGATCTGGCGGGAGCTTGCGACGCCATGACCATCGAGGGGCGCTACGACTATATCATCGTCGGGGCTGGCACCGCCGGGTGCGTGCTGGCCAACCGGCTGACGCAGGACCCGGCGAAGCGCGTGCTGCTGCTGGAAGCGGGCGGCAGCGACAACTATCACTGGGTGCATATCCCGGTGGGGTACCTCTACTGTATCGGCAACCCGCGCACCGACTGGATGATGAAGACCGCCGCCGAGCCCGGCCTCAACGGCCGCTCGCTCAGCTATCCGCGCGGCAAGCTCTTGGGCGGCTGCTCGTCGATCAACGGCATGATCTACATGCGCGGGCAGGCCGCCGACTATGATCGCTGGCGGCAGCTTGGCAATGTCGGCTGGGGCTGGGACGATGTGCTGCCGTACTTCCTCAAGTCCGAGGACCATCACGGCGGCCGCACCGACCTGCATGGGGCAGGAGGCGAGTGGAAGGTCACCAAGCAGCGGCTGAGCTGGGACATTCTCCACGCCGTGCAGGAGGGCGCGAAGGAATTCGGCATCCTGCCGCGCGCAGATTTCAACGACGGCAACAACGAAGGGTCGGGCTTCTTCGAGGTGAACCAGTCGCGCGGCGTTCGCTGGAACGCGGCGAAGGGGTTCCTGCGCCCGGCATTGAAGCGGCCCAACCTGCGCCTCATTACCCATGCGCTGACCGAGGCGCTGGTGCTCGAAGGCCGCCGCGCCGTGGGTGTCCGCTTCCGGCTGGGTGGCAAGGTGCACACGGTGCGCGCGGATGGCGAGGTGCTGCTCGCGGCGGGGGCGATCAATACGCCGAAGCTGCTCGAGCTTTCGGGCATCGGCAACCCCGATGTGCTGGGTGGCCTCGGCGTCGACGTGCAGCATGAGAGCCGCGGCATCGGCGAGAACCTGCAGGACCATCTGCAGATCCGCACCGTGTTCAAGGTGAGCGGCGCAAAGACGCTCAACCAGCCGTTCAACAGCCTTGTCGGCAAAGCGGGCATCGCGCTGCAATACGGGCTGACGCAGAGCGGCCCGATGTCGATGGCGCCGAGCCAGTTCGGCATGTTCACCAAATCCGATCCGTCGCGCGAGACGCCGAACCTCGAATACCACGTGCAGCCGCTGTCGACGGACAAGCTCGGCGATCCGCTGCACCGGTTCCCGGCAATCACCGTGTCGGTGTGCAACCTTCGGCCGGACAGCGTGGGCAGCGTGCATGCGACGGCGCGCGATCCGGAGGTGCAGCCGGATATTCGCCTCAACTACCTGTCGGCGCAGACGGACCGCGACGTTGCGCTCACCGCCGTGCGGCAGGCCCGACGGATCATGACGGCGGAGGCGCTCGCGCGGTACCAGCCGGAAGAGGTGCTGCCCGGGCCGCGGTATCAATCTAACGAGGACCTGCTGCCGCTCATCGGCATCATCGCGACCACCATTTTCCACCCCGTCGGCACCTGCCGGATGGGAGCAGACGATGCGGCGGTCGTCGATCCGCAGTTGCGGCTCCGGGGGCTGCAGGGGCTCCGCGTGGTCGATGCCTCGATCATGCCGAAGATCCCTTCAGGCAACACCGCATCACCTGTCGTCATGATCGCCGAGAAGGCCGCCGCCATGATAGCGGCGGCAGCGCGATCCTAGTCCGAACACCAGCCACAACGTGATTTGAGAGGAGCACAGTGCAAATGGGAATTTTCGTCGAAGCGGAAAGCTTCAAAAACCTCGGAGGGTGGGGCGTCGACCAGCAGTCCCTTCGGCAGATGGGATCAGCTTACCTCATCGCGCATGGCAACGGCATTCCCGTCGAGGACGCCGAGACCAAGATCGAAGTGCCCGAGTTCGGCACCTGGCACGTCTGGGTCCGTACGCGCGACTGGACGGCGATCTGGGGGCGCGGCTCGCCGGGCGGCGTGTTCCAGCTGCTGGTGAACGGCGCGGCGCTGCCGAGCATCCTCGGCACCAACGGCACGAAATGGGACTGGCAGAAGGCCGGCGCCGTGACGCTGAGGGAGGGCAAGGCGTCGCTGGCGCTGCACGATCTCACCGGCTTCAACGGCCGCTGTGATGCGATCTACCTGACCAAGGACGCCTCGTTCACCCCGCCAAACGGCAAGGATGAGCTGGCGACGTTCCGTGACGGCGAACTGGGCATCGTCCTCAAGGACGATCCGGTGGAATATGACCTCGTCGTTGCCGGTGGCGGCGTCGCGGGTGTCTGCACCGCGGTGTCGGCCATCCGCTCCGGCCTCAAGGTTGTGATCCTGCAGGACCGCGGCGTGCTCGGTGGCTGCAACAGCTCGGAAATCCGCGTCGGCCTCGGCGGCATGTTCCACTCCGAGCCGTACATGAACCTGGGCAATGTGGTGAAGGAGATCGCTCCGATCTTCGGCGGCCACGGCACCTATTCGGGCGAGTTCTTCGAGGACTCGCGCAAGGCCAACATTTTCCGCCTGCACGAAAAGGACGGCAACCGGCTGATCCTCAACCACCACGTGGTCGAGGTGGAAACCGCGCCGGATGATCCGCAGCGGATCGTCTCGGTGATCGCGGTCAGCACGCTCACCGGCGAGCGCACGCGCTTCAAGGGTAAGCAGTTTGCCGACTGCACTGGCGACGCGCTGCTCGCCCGGGCGCTTGGCTGCGAATACATGTACGGCACGGAGTCGCGCGACACGTTCAACGAGTCGCTTGCCCCGGTGAAGGGCAGCAACCAGGTCATGGGCCAGACGCT
>DAORUH010000083.1:0-13752 GCA_035433065.1 Devosia sp.
TGCCGCCCGGCGCCAGTTCGACCGCGAGACTGCGCACCAGCCCTTCGAGCGCGGCCTTGGCGGCGGCGTAGCCGCTCATCGTCGGGCGGACCACCTTGGCGTTGACCGAGGAGACGAAGATGATGCGGCCGTAACCGGCCTTCAGCATCAGCGGGGCAGCGTGGCGGGCGAGGCGCCAGCCGGAGGTCAGCGTGCCTTCGAGCGCCGTCTGCCAATCGGCCTCCGTGGTCTCGATGAAGGATTTCCGGACCGATCCGGCGGTGTTGGAATAGAGGATGTCGAGACGCCCGTGGCGGGCCTCGATGGCGGCGATGCAGGCGATGGATGCCTCGGCATCGCGGGCGTCGAAGGCAGTGGTTTCAGCCGAGAAGCCCCATTCCGTGAGCTGCTGCAGCCGTTCGGCGAGCGGCTCGGGATTGCGGCCGGTCAGCACCACATGCGCGCCGGCGGCGGCGAGCGTCTGGGCAACGGCCCAGCCAAGACCGCGCGAGGCGCCGGTGACGAGGGCCACCTGCCCGGAAAGATCGAAAAGCTGGCCTGGATGGGGCGGGGGCACGCTGCTCATGTGCCGGGTCCTGTGCGCGCTGGCGACAGGCTGCCATCACCGGCGCAACGATGGTGACGAGCCGATGGTGCAAAGCACCGTGTGGGAAACGTCGAAAGCCATCACGAAAAAGAACCGGCGCCGCACTGCCCGCCGACGAACGGAGGCAGTGCGGCGCCGATCAGGGATTATTCCTTGAAGCCGATGGTACGGGCGACGAGGAGGTTATCCATGTCGAGCGTGAAGCCGTCGACTTTCGGCGATGCGATGATCAGGCCGGTGGTCTGCGTGTTCGTC
Organism: Devosia sp.; assembly: GCA_035433065.1. Classification (GTDB taxonomy): domain Bacteria; phylum Pseudomonadota; class Alphaproteobacteria; order Rhizobiales; family Devosiaceae; genus Devosia_A. The sequence goes on from DAORUH010000083.1 coordinate 842, forward strand.
GGGATGCCGAAGGAATCCTTCACGAGCACTTCGTTGAGGTTGTCGTAGGAGGCCTTCACTTCGGCTTCCGTGCCAACCGTCGAGCTCACGCGGGCAATCGCGTCCACATAGTCCTGGAACGGATGCGGGTCGCCGAGAACCGGGTTCTTGGCGGTGCGGTAGATCGAGTTGGTCGCGACGCGCGAGGGGAACTTCTGCACGTTGCCGACGCCACCGAAGGTGGTGTCGAAGTTGCCAGCGAGCTGGGCCTCAACGTACTCGGAACCCTGCTTGACCTCGAGCTCGATGTTGATCCCGACTTCGGCCAGCGTCGCCTGAACGATCTGGCTGAGAACGCCGGACTCTTCGTTGCTACCGTTGACGAGGATCTTCCAGGCACTCTGTTCGGCCGGGGTCAGGCCCGACGCGGCCAGCAGTTCCTTGGCCTTGTCGAGATTGAAGGCGTACTTTTCGGTGTACGAGGCATCGAAGGCCGGGCTCGCCGGCGCCCACGGAAGCGCCACGACTTCACCCAGACCCGCGTAACCGGCCTTGAGGATGGCTTCGCGGTTCATCAGGAAGTTGAAGGCCTGACGGAACTTCTCGTTGGTGAAGGGCCCACGGGTCGCGTTGATGCGGAACACCTGCACCAGCTTGCCCGGGCCGTCGACGAGGGTATAGCCGGCATCGCGGAGGCGAACGGCAGAGCGCGACTGGGCGCCATAGATCATGTCGACAGCACCCGACTCGAGCGCCGCAGCGGCAGCGTCGTTGTCGCTGAAGATGGTGAATTCGAGCGTGTCGGACAGAGGCTCGTTCTCACGCCAGTAGTTCGGATTGGCCTTCAGCGTGATGCCCTGGCCAACAGCGCGATTGGCGACGATATAGGCGCCCGTGCCGGCTTCCTGGGTTTCGACATTGGCGATACCAGCAGCTTCGATCGGCAGCGTGAACTGCAGCAGATCGAGGATCTGCTTGGAGGGCACGGCCTGCTTGAAGTTGATGACAACGGTCGTCGCGTCCGGCGTCGCCCAGTCCTGAATGACGCTGGTGGTCGCGAAGACGTTCTTGCCGAGCTTGGGATCGGACGCCTTGGTGAGCGTCGCGGCAACGTCGGCCGAGGTCAGCTTGGCACCGCTGTGGAAGGTCACGTCGTCACGCAGGGTGACCTTGACCGACTTGTTGTCGGGCGCGATTTCCCAGGCCGTCGCGAGGGCCGGGATTGCTTCACCCTCGGGGGTGTATTCGATCAGGCCGTCATACAGGTTCTTGATCAGGTGAAAGTTCACCGTCGAGAACTGCATCGGGTCAAAGTTGGTCATGTCGTTGAGGATGGCGATCCTCAGCGTGCCGCCCTTGAGCTCCGCAGCCTGCACAGCGACGGGCGCTGCGAGGTTCAGTGCACCAGCCAGCGGGAGGGCGCTGAACAGCAGCACCCCCAGCAGGCGGAGTGGTCGAAGAAATCCGCGTTTCATTCCAGTTCTCCCTGTTCGTTCAGTCTTAGGCGTAGAAACTATGAATCGGAACCAAACCCGCCTTGCCCTAGGCCGTCTTTTTCCGGCCGGGCTGTGACGAGTGCTGACGCCAGTCGGTGACTGGCTCCAGTGGGTAGATCGGCCGCGGAATGCGTTTCCACGGCAGCGAAAAGACATCCGACTGCCCGGGCCCGCGCGTATCCGCGCGGATAACCTCGGACGAAATCGGGGCAAAATACTGGAAGTTGGAGGCGGTCTTGAGCACCGCCATCTTGTACTTCGTGGGATCTACCCCCATCGCCTCGTAGACGCTGGGCACGTTGCCGGCGACGTTGCGGAGCTCGGTGATGAGAAGGGTCACCGGTCCGACCTCGAAGATCACCGCCTTGCCGAGGTCGACTTCGGCCTGGTGGTTGTAGTCGCGCAACGCCACCACCCCACCGCCGACCTTGCGGACGGTGCCGGTCACGCGGAGCGGCTTGAAGAACTCGGTCGCGGCGTCGCCGCCGAGATCGATCGTCACTTCGGCGCCTTCGCCGGCGGCGTGGAGCTTTGCGGCAGCCGCGGGCGAAATCAGCGGGACGAGCGCCGGGCCCTTGATGCCAAGCCGCAGCATCGATTCAAGGATGAGATTGCTGTCGCCGGCCGCGCCGCCGAACACCGTATCGCCGGTATCGCTGAGGACCACGACGCCCTTCGGGGCCGCATCGGCGCGGCGCACCGCGTCGTCGACCGAGATGGCTTCGCGGACCTGGAAATCATCGCGCAGCGACCAGCACAGATCGGCCAGTTCGTCGGCGAGGTCTTCTGCAAGCTGCTGGTCATTGTTGGTGACCACGATGGTCGACCAGCCGCCCTCGGTGACGTCGAGCCAGGGCTGCATCGGGTAGTTCGAGGCCTGCAGCACGCGCGGATCGGCCGCCTCCATGGCGCGCGCCTTGTCGAACCAGGTCTTCATCGGGCCATGCGCGGTGAGGAACTGCTCCTGGTGCGAGACCAGCGGAATCTTGCGCCACGCGGTCGTCGGCTTGAGCTTTTCGGTGATGATGCGGATCAGGAGCTCGGTCCCGACCACGCCGGTGTCGAACACGTCGTGCGGCTGGGTGCGATGGCCGACGATGGCATCGCAGCTGTCGATGATCTTCTGCGTGACGTTGGCGTGGTGATCGAGACCAAGGACGATGGGAATATCCTTGCCGAGAACCTCGCGGCAAAGCGCGGCCTGCGCGCCCTCGACATCGTCGATGCCCACGCCCGCGCAGGCGCCGTGCAGCTGCAGCGCCAGCCCGTCGATCTTGCCGGCGTTCTTCAGGCCCGCGCGGATCTTGTCGGCGAAGAAATCGAAGGCTTCGCGGGTGATGCGGCCGCCCGCCATGCTCCATGCCCGCAGGATGGGGATGGTCTCGATCTCGAGCCCTGACTCATCGACGGCCTTGAAATGCCCGCCGACCTGCCCGTAGCCGCGCAGATGCGTAACGATGTCCCCGCCCTCATAGAGGCCGTATGCCCGGTAGTCGTCGAGCGTCGTCAGGACCGGGTTGAAGTCGTCGGTTTCCTGAGAGATGTGAATGAGGGCAATACGCAAGTCTGTCTCTCCCGGAATACGCTAGAGGGGCCGGCTCAGGAGAGCCGCCCCCCGGTCGTTGATCGCTGTGCGGGCGCGAGGTCCGCTCACAGCCACGGATTGGGATCCAGCGGCGAGAGCGGGCGGCGCGCCTTGACCCAGTTGACCTTGGTGATGTCGCTCGGGAACGGACCACCGGAGTCGAGGTAGTGGATCTTCGCGGCGATGGGCGCGAAGGCGGCATAGAAGTGGTTGGACGACTTCACCACCACGATCTTCTTGCTGGCGAGGTCGACGCCGAGCTTGGTGAAGGCCGGCGGGCTGAACGTCTGCGCGCGGCCGGTCACCAGCACGATATCGAGGTTGCCGATGCTGATGGCGGCTGCCGGCCCGAGCGAGACGAGGCTCTGCTCGAACGGGATGATCAGGTCGTCGCTGACGCCCTTGACCGTCACCTCGGCATCGATCGGATCGCCCGAGGTGGCCGCAACCTTGCCGCAGAAGCGCAGCGAGATGGTCTCGCCGACGCCGGCGGCGCGGCAGAAGGTCACCGCGATGGGGTCCCACAGGGCGCCGATGGCGGACGGAATCTCCGGGTGCTCCATGAGCTTGCGGATCATCACCGTGGAATCGCCGGCGACACCGCCGCCGGGGCTGTCCCAGCGATCGGCGAAGATGATCGGCTGGCCGGGCTCCTTGAGCGCCTGGACGATCGCCTCGTCGGGCTTGTAGTGCGGCGGCGACGCGCCGCCCTTGCCCCAGCCGAGGATTTCGCGGCCGAGCTTTTCGGCCAGCGCCTTGGCCTTGCCGCGGTTGGCTTCGCCATCGGCGATGACGAACACCTTGGTGCCGACATCGTAGACGTCGGCGGCGCCGAAACCGTGGGTGACGGAAACGCTGAGGATGCCGTCCTTGCCTTCCATGGCGAGCTGGCGATCAACGAAGCTGCGGCCTGGCTCGCGGCTGGTCATGAAGCCGGCGAAGCCGTGGCAGTCGAACACTTCGGTGACCGGCTTGATCTCGCCGCGCGCGGCGCGCAGGCACAGTTCCATGAGATCCTCGGCCCGGGCGAGGAAATCGGTGTGCGGGAATTCCTTGAAGCCGACGATGATGTCGGCGGACTTCACCCTGAGATCGGTCAGGTGGTGATGCATATCGAGCTCGGCGCCAACGACGACGTCGGGGCCGACGATCTCGCGGACGCACTTGAGCAGGTCGCCCTCGCAATCGTCGTAGCCGCGCGCCACCATCGCCCCGTGCAGGCCGAAGACGGCGATATCGACAGGCATCGCTGCCCTCAGCTGATCGAGGATTTCGTCGCGCAGGCTTTCGTAAGCCTCCTTCGAGACGAGGCCGGCCGGCTCGGCCCAGGTGGCCGTGCCCTCAATGAGGGTATAGCCATCGGTCTTGGCCCGGCGACGCGCCGCAACCATGGGCGCCGAACAGAGCGTCGGCGTGTCGGGATGCGTGCCCGGCGGGCAGTAGAATGCGGTCTCGAACGCCGTCCGATCCACGAAGAGAGGTGAGAAGGTATTTGTCTCGGTAGCAAGCGAGGCAACAAAAACGCGCAACGTGTCCCCCAGGCGCCGAACTCGGCGCGAACCGTTCCACATGGTGGTACGGCCGGCAAGGTGCCGGTTTCAAAAGTAAAGGGGATTAGCCCGCCTGTTGTCAACCGGTCTCCTTCGTCCTTTCGGCTGACGCGCTTGCAAGCCCGTTCGCTCGTGTGCTCTATCATGCCTCGATCGTCGACGCGGCCATTCAACCATATGGAACGGTCAGACGGCAGATGAACCATCACCCCGGCGGTGTCCGATGAACAGGGTCGCTCCCCTTCCGCATGGCCGCAAGGCCGAACGCACCCCATCGGTAGCCGCGCAACCCGTGGAGCCGGCACGTATTCAGTCGATCGCGCGGGCCAAGGCGCTGCTCGACGCCATGTCGGGTGGCGACTGGGTGGGACTGGGCTCGCTGGCGACAAGCACGGGCCTCGCCAAGACCACCGCCTTCAACCTCGTGAGCGCGCTGGTCGATGTGGGCCTTGCCGAGCGCGATGCCGGGGCGGGCGCCTATCGGCTGAGCCTGCAGCATCTGCTCTATGGCGCGGCGGTGGAACGGCGGCTCGATATCGCCGCCGTCGCGCGGCCGCATCTCATCCGGCTTTGCGCGGGCACCCGCGAAACCGTCAACCTGGCGCTTCCCGGCCCGACCGACGCGATCATCGTCGAGAGCCTCGAAGGCAGCCAGTCGCTGCGTCTCTCCTCCTACGCGGGCACGCGCGCGGCTTACCATTCGACCGCCTGCGGGCGGGCGCTGCTGGCGCACCAGTCGATGGCGTTCCGCACCGCCATCTACGGCATCGGCAACCTCGATGCGCATACCGACCGCACCATCACCGACCCGGACGCGCTCGAATCAGTGCTTGAGCGCTGCCGCAGCGACGGCTGGACCACCGAGTTCGAGGAGAACGAGACCGGCAGCGCCTGTGTCGCCGCGCCGATCTTTGCACCGAGCGGCAAGGCCATCGCGGCCGTCAGCATTGCCGGCCCGTCCTCCCGCTTCGAACCCGCGACGATGCGACGCCTCGGCACGCTCCTTGTCGCGGAACTTGCTCAACTCACCGCCGAACTCAGGGTTTCCGCCCCGGGATCGGCCATTCCCACCGGAGACTTCCGATGAGCCAGCCCCGGCGCATCCTTCTTGCCAGCATTTTCCACGAGACCCATTCCTTCGTCGACGAGACGACCACGCTGTCCGATTTCACCATCCGCCGCGGCGACGCGCTGATGGCGCGCAAGGGCGACGGCTCGATGGTCGATGGCTTCCTTGAGGTGGCCGAGACCGAAGGCTGGGACGTCATCCCGGTCAGCGAATATGGCGCACTGCCGTCCGGCCATATGGAGCATTCGATCTTCGAGGCGTTCATGGCGGAACTCGAACCCGCCGTGCGCGCGGCGCTCGCCAATGGCGGACTCGACGGCATCTGGCTGGCGCTGCATGGCGCGATGGTCACCACGGAGAGCGTCGACCCCGAGGGCGATCTGCTGAAGCGCCTGCGGGCGATCCCCGGCGTCGAGAAGATACCGATCTTTGCGGTGTTTGACCTCCACGCCAATTTCACCAAGGCCATGGCGGAGCATGCCACCGGCCTTGTCGGCTATCGCGAGAACCCGCATATCGACGCGCGCGATTGCGCCGTGCTGAGCGCGCAACTGCTGGCCCGCACGCTCAAAGAGAGCGTGCTGCCGAAGATGTCGGCCCGCATCGCCCCGGTGATCTGGCCGCCGACCGGTACCGGCACCACCGACCGCCCGATGCGCGATCTCAACGCGCTGGCCCGCCAGATCGAGAGCGAAGACCCGGAAATCTGGGCGGTGAACGTCATCGGCGGCTACGCCTTCTCCGACGTGCCCGATGCCGGCGTCGCGTTCTCGCTGATCACCACCGGCAGCGCCGAACGCGCCGAAGCTGCGCTCGACCGGCTGGAAAAGGTGGCGATCGAACTGCGCGAGCTTGGGCTCCCGAAGGAATGGGACCTCGACGACGCCATCGAAGAGATCAAGAAGGGCCCGACCGGGCGGCCGTACATCATCGTCGAGCCTTCCGACAATATCGGCGGCGGCGCGCCGGGCGACGATACCGCGGTGCTGCGCGGTTTCCTCAGGCACGGCATCACCAATGCCGCCGTGGCAATCGCCGACCCGGCGGCCGTCAAGGCGCTCGAAGGCGCCAAGCCGGGCGAGGTACGCAAGCTCAGCATCGGCGGCAAGGGCAGCAGCCTCGGCGCCGGACCGCTCGAGGTGGACGCGACCTTCGTCAGCCGCACGGATGGTGCGTTCACGCTGGAAGACCGCAACAGCCACCTTGTCGCTGCGCAGGGCATCCATTTCAGCATGGGCCCGTCGGCCGTGGTGCGTGTCGAGGGTGTCACGGTGCTGCTCACCAGCATCAAGACCCCGCCGTTCGACCTTGGCCAGCTCCGCTCGCAGGGCATCATTCCCGAAGAGCAGCGCGCCATTGGCGTGAAGGCCGCGGTGGCGCACCGGCGGGCCTATGACAAGATTGCGGCGAAGAGCTTCACCGTGAACGTGCCGGGCCCCTGCACCAGCGCGATCACCACGCTTCCCTATCGCCGGCTGCGCTCGCCGGTGTTCCCCATCAGCTGAGTTGGACGAATGACTGCAATGATCGAATATCCCATCGAGCCCGGAACGCCGGTCTCACACCTGCCGTTCAGCCCCGCGACGCGCGTCGGCGAGTTCGTCTTCGTCTCGGGCCAGGCCTCGGTCGATCCGACCGGCAAGTACGTGGCCGACACGTTCGAGGGTGAAGTGCGGCGCTCAATCGAGAACCTCAAGAAGGTGCTCGAAACCGCCGGCAGCGATCTCGCCCATGTCGTGATGACCCGCAACTATGTGCGCAATGCCTCGGACGTGGCGGAGTTCAACCGGATCTATCCGGAATACTTCAAGGCGCCCTACCCGGCGCGCACCACGATCACCAACTGCCTCGGCACGCTGCTCTACGAGATCGACTGCACCGCAGTCGTGAAGGGCGCGAAGGGCTGATTTCAGCCACGGCCGGAAGCGGGTCACCCGCTTCCGGCTATCGGGTTGGCTCAGGCCGGCCTGGAAGAGTCTGCGACGAGGGCCGGGTCGTCGAGCATCAGACCATCGGCGCCGAGGGCCAGCAGTTCGGCGATGCGCGGACTGTCGATCTGCCCGATGGTGCGGCCGGTGCCCTCCCCGCCCACCATGATCAGAACCGGCACCTGAAGCGCGCGGACCGATGCGATCCGCTCGGCGCTGGCATCGCGCTCCCACAGCCGGACCCAGTTGCCCCCCGCCGCGACGAACGCGGGAACCTCGTCCGGCGAGCCAAGCAGGCCCAACAGCGGAACCGACGGCGCGCGCGCGGCGATGAACGCCTGGCTGTGGAGGAGGCGCGCCCCGATGGCAACGTGCTTGCCGGTGGCCTTTTCCGCCAGCAGCGACAGCAGCGCGGCGATGTCGTCGTCCCGCTCCAGCTTCAGGTCGAGCAGGACATTGATGCGGCCACGGGTGCGTTCGAGCACATCGGACAACGGCACGCAGTAGTCCGGCGCGACGGTGCGCAGTTCTTCGAAGGTCAGAGAGGAGATGGCGCGATCGACATTGGCGGTGCGGCGCAACGTTTCGTCATGGTGGCAGACGAGGACACCGTCGGTGGTGCGGCGCACATCGGTTTCCACGGCGCTCGCGCCCTCGGCAATGGCGGCCTCGAACGCTTCCGGCGAACTCTCCCGGTGCCGGAACGATGCGCCGCGGTGCGCGACGATCCAGGGCGTCGTGCTGGCAGAGCGCGGCGACGTCCAGTCTTCAAGCGAATTCATCAGGTCTCATCCCGTGGCGTTGGTGCAGCGGCATGACACAGCACCGCGTTTAGTCAAGAGTGCCGGTGCACGGAACCGGCCGGACGATGGAGCGGCAGCGTGTCGAGGAAGCTGAGAAAGCGCGCCCAGTCGTAGGGCAGCAGCTCGTGACCGCCGGGGCGCAGGTGCCAGCCCAGCGCGCCGCGCGAGAGTTCGCCGCCGGGCCGGTACACCTCAGCGAGCGGTGGCAGTTCGAGGCCCCAGGCCGAAGCGGCGGCGGCGAGCGCAAGATACTCGCCCTGGGGGTCGGCCCACGCATCGTCGTTTGCCGAGGCGACATGGAGGGCGCGCGGCGCGATGGCGGCGAGCAACTGGTGCTGGTCAACGCTGAGGGGCTTTTCGGGCAGCAGCCAGTGCGGAAAGCGGGCGCGCATAACGGCGAGCGTTTCGCTGCCAATCGGCGCGTGGCGCGAGAGCGAGGCGCCGCCGCAGCCGGAATCGTTGCTCAGCACGGCGGCGACGCGGGTGTCGTTCGCTGCCGCCCAGAGCGCGGCCTTGCCGAGCCGCGAATGGCCGGCGAGGACGATGGCGCCGAGCCCAAGCTGACTCGCTGCATCGGCCATGCGCTGCAGGGCCCATGCCCACAGGCTGATGGCGCGCGTGCCCTCGCCGAGCAGCGGGACGAGGCCGCTGTCGCGCCACCTTTCGGGGCTGTCGGGCACCCATGAGCCGTAGCAACTGGTCATCACTGCCCAACCGGCGGCGAGCATTGTCTCCACCGGCCAGCGATGCCGGCCAGCGCCGCGCAGCGATGCATCGAGCGGACCGCTGCCGTCGCCCCGCCACGGCGGGAGCGCAACGATGGCGTTGGGATCGAAGGGGTAGGCATCGGACAGAAGGACGCCGGCAGGGCCGAGAAAATCGAGCGCGATGATGACGCCGCGCAGCTGTGCCGCCGGACGCCAGAGGCAGGCATCGACCGTGAAGCCTTCGATGGTCAGCGTCAGCCGCTCGGCGTTGGCATCGGGCAGCGGATGGGGCGTGACGGCGACCGGCAACGGATCTGGGATCGGGCCGTAAAGCTCGCTGACGAATGCGGCGAGCCAATCCTCGCGCGTACCCGACAGCGGGGTCACTGGGCGGCCATGCGGCGGACAGGCGCGGTCGATTGGCGCTCGACGATGTGGCAGGCGAGTTCGAGCCGGCGCGGTGGCATGGGAAAGCCCGTCAGACCGTCGCGCAACAGGTCGAGCGCCGCCGCGCCGATCTCGCGCATGGGGATGTGCATGGTGGTGAGCGGCGGGTTGAGGAACGCGGCCTGCGGCAGGTCGTCCATGCCCATGATGGCGACATCGCCGGGGACTGAGAAGCCGGCTTGTTGCACCGCCAGCGCCGCACCCACGGCAAGCGCATCGCCCGCCGCGAAGACGGCGGTGAAATCGAGGCCGCGCGTGTTGATGCGCTCGGCGATGGCGCTGGTCGCGAGAGCCGGCAGCCAGTCATCGACCGTGACGATGAGATCGGGGGCGGCGCCAAGGCCGTGGTGGCGCAAGGCATCCTGCCAGCCTTCGAGGCGGCGCTCGATGGTGCGGCGGCCGGGGCGCATGAGAAACAGGATGCGCTCGTGACCGAGCCCGATCAGGTGATCGGTGGCAAGGCGCGCGGCCGAGCGGTTGCACGGTGTCACGCTGGAGAGCCGCATCAGCGGGTCTTCGCCATTGAGCAGCACCACCGGCTTTTCAAAGCCGCGGGTGGCGGCGAGCATCTCTTCGTCGTCAAGCGTCAGGAACAGGAGGCCCGCGACGGCGTCGTCCTGCCGCGCTTCATCGAGGACGCGCAGTTCGTCGTCCCGGTTCGAGATCGGGCGCGAGACGATCTCGATGCCGAGCGCGAGGGCGCGCTGCTGCACGCCTTCGAGCACATAGGCGGTGAACTGGTTGCGCACGTAGTCGATCATGGCGGCGCTGGAGGCGGCGAGGATCACCTTCCGGCCAGCGATCGAGGACGGCATGGCGTAATTCGCTGCCCGGGCGGCGGCCTTGACCCTCGCACGGATGTCGGGGCGCACGCCGGGTTCGCCGGCGAGGGCGCGCGACACGGTGGCGGTCGAGACGCCGCATTGCGCCGCCAGATCCTCAAGCCGCACCCGGCGGCTCGGTTTCCCCCGCTTGCCCGTAATGTTGGTCATCGCCCTCACCTGACGCCGTGCCCTGCGCGTGCCGCGAGACTGCAATAAAATTTCACGTTGCGCAAATTCCTTTCACGTGGTGCGATCCTCTTCGGCCAGCCAGCGCACGAAGACGCGGCGGCCGCATCCGGGAGGATTGCGACGATGGCTGTCAGCGGCCCGCTGCTGCGCGAAAAGCTCGACCTGCTGGTCAACGGGATGACGGGCCTGCGCGCGACCGGCCGATTCAATGAGCCCAATCTCGACGGCAGCGCCGGGGACTATATCAGTTTCACCAGCTGGGAATGGCCCCAGGGCGTCGGGCTTTACGGGCTGGTGCGGCTGTGGCTGCAGACCGGCCGCGCCGATCTCAGGCGCATGATCGAGGCCTGGTACGAGGACCGGCTGGCCGGGCCAACACCGCTGTTCAACGTCAACACCACCGCGCCGATGCTGGCGCTGGCGCTGCTGTGGCGCGAAACGCGCGAGGCACGCTGGGAAAAGCCGCTCGATGCGTGGGCGACGCGCGTCATGACCGAAATGCCCCGGACGCCCGGGGGCGGTTTTGCCCACAATGTCTCGGACCGGATCAACGAGCAGGAACTGTGGGACGACACACTGGTCATGGTGGCGCTGTTCCTTGCGGCCTACGGGGAGGCGAGCGGGCGCCGGGAACTGGTGGATGAAGCCGAGCGGCAGTTCCTGATCCACGCCTATTACCTCGCCGATGCGCCGACGGGACTGTGGTTCCACGGCTGGACCTTCGAGGGCCGCCACAATTTTGCGCGCGCCCGGTGGGCGCGGGGCAATGCGTGGATTACCGCGGGGATTCTCGACGTCCGGGAACTGGCGACGCTGGCGCCGTCGACGAACATGTTCCTTGAGGCGGCGCTTACGGCGCAGGCCGAAACGCTCATCGGGCTGCAGGCGCCATCGGGGGCCTGGCATACGCTGCTCGACGATGCGGGCTCGTATGAGGAAATTTCGGCAACCGCAGGCATCGGTTACGGGTTGATGAAGGGCGCGCGGCTCGGACTCGGTGACGAGACGTGGCGGCGCGCCGGAATCAAAGCGCTCGAGGCGGTGATGCAGAACATTGCCGCCGATGGGACCGTGCTCAACGTCAGCTATGGCACGCGCATGGGACAGGACCTGCAGTTCTATCGAGACATCCCCATCCAGCCGACCGGCTATGGGCAGGCGCTGGCGATCCTGTGCCTCGTCGAGGGGCTGCACCATATCGAAGCAGCGGAGGCGGCAGCATGAGAGTGCTCCACGGCGCGAGCCCGAAGGACATTGCCGCGATGGACACGGCGCGGTTGCGCGACGAGTTCCTGATCGAGGACGTGTTCGTGCCGGGCGAGGTGCGGCTCACGTATACCCATGTCGATCGCATGATCGTGGGTGGCGGCATGCCCGCGGGAACGCCGCTCGCCTTTGGCGATGGCGGGGAGATCGGCACGCCCTACCTGCTGTCGGCGCGCGAGATGGGGATTGCCAACCTTGGCGGCGCCGGCAGCGTGACCGTGGACGGTACGCGCTACGCGCTCGACAATCGCGATGTGCTCTATGTGGGGCGCGGTGCGCGCGCGATCATCCTCGAAAGCGCAGATGCGGCAGTGCCGGCGCGCTTCTACATCAACAGCGTGCCTGCCGGCAGTGATATCCCGCACCGGCTGATCAGGCGGGCGGAGAGCAAGGCGCTGGAACTGGGCGATACGCGGCGCGCCAACAAGCGCACGCTGCGCATGTACATCCACCCCGAAGTCGCGCCGTCGTGCCTGCTGCTGTTCGGCATCACCGACCTGGCTGATGGCAGCGTGTGGAACACCATGCCGCCGCACCTGCATGAGCGGCGCATGGAGGCCTATGTCTACTTCGATCTCGCGCCGGAAGACCGGGTCATTCACCTGATGGGCCGGCCCGACGAGACGCGGCATCTGGTGGTGGCCGACGGGCAGGCGGTGATCTCGCCGGCCTGGTCGATCCACATGGGCTCGGGCACCGGTCCCTATGCCTTCGTGTGGGGCATGACCGGCGAGAACCAGGAATACACCGACGTCGATCCCGTACCCGTGGCGAGCCTCAGATGAGCGCGGGACACTTCCATCGCAGCGATCTCAGAGCCGGCGAGCCGATCCGCTACTGGCAACTCGGCCGGTTGCAGGAGGCGCGCTACGACGTGCCCGATGCGCCGATGCAGGGCGAGATGGACCCGTTCTTCTTTCTCACCAAGCACAAGAACTTCATCCCGCACGAGTATCCGTGCCGCACGCAGTTCGCGGCGGAGCGGCGCGGCAAGCGGCCGCTCGTCGTGGGCGAATTCGAGGTGGCGAGCTGGTGGCTGCCGTTCGGTTCGCCGCGCGTCGATCTCTC
>DAORUH010000084.1:0-13719 GCA_035433065.1 Devosia sp.
CGAAGCCGACCTGATGGCCACCGGGCGCGGCACGCGCTGCGCACAGAACCTCAGCGCGGCGGAAGACGAGATCATCCGCGCCATCCACCAGTTCGCGGTGCGCGAGGTCTATCCGGTCGATAACCCCTCGGGCGCCGAAATGGTCTCGATCGCGGCGGTCGGCGGCTACGGCCGCGGCACGCTGGCGCCGGGCTCCGACATCGATCTGCTGTTCATCCTGCCCTACAAGCAGACGCCCTGGGGCGAGCAGATCACCGAATACATTCTCTACATGCTGTGGGACCTCGGCCAGAAGGTCGGCCACGCCGTTCGCTCTGTCGATGACTGCATGCGCATGGCGCGCGCCGACATGACGGTGCGCACCGCCACCCTCGAAGCGCGCTATCTCACCGGCGATACGGCGCTGTTCGGCCAGCTGGTGAAGCGGTTTGAAACCGAGATCATGCCCCGCACCGGGCCGGAATTCATCGCCGCCAAGATGGCCGAGCGCGAGGAACGCCACCGGCAGATGGGCAACACCCGCTACGTGGTCGAGCCCAACGTCAAGGACGGCAAGGGCGGGCTGCGCGATCTCAACACGCTGTTCTGGATCGGCAAGTACTTCTACCGCGTCAAGACCGGCGCCGAGTTGGTCGGCAAGGGCGTGCTCTCGGCCTCCGAATACCGGCTGTTCCAGCGCGCCGAGGATTTCCTCTGGGCGGTCCGCTGCAACCTTCACTTCATCACCGGCCGCGCCGACGAGAAGCTGACCTTCGAGGTGCAGCCCGATCTCGCCGAGCGCATGGGCTATCACGATCGCGCCGGCATGCTCGGCGTCGAGCGGCTGATGAAGCGCTATTTCCTTGTCGCCAAGGACGTGGGCGATCTCACCCGCATCTTCTGCACCTCGCTCGAATTCAACCACGCCAAGCCCCTCGATATGATGGGGCTGGTCCTCTCCCCGTTCCGCCGAGGCAAGGTGGCGATCAAGGGCGAGACCGATTTCGTGGTCGATTCCGGCCGCCTCAACATCGCCCGTCCCGATGTGTTTGAAAAAGACCCGGTCAACCTCATCCGCTGCTTCGTGCTCGCCGGGCAGATGGACCTTCTGTTCCATCCCGACGCCATCAAGCAGATCACGCGCTCGCTCAGCCTCATCGGCCCTGAAGTGCGCAACGACGAGAAGGCCAACGCATACTTCCTTGAACTGCTGACCTCGCCCAAGTCGGTGGAGCGGATTCTCCGCGCCATGAACGAGTCCGGCGTGCTCGGCCGCTTCGTGCCGGATTTCGGCAAGATCGTCGCGCACATGCAGTTCAACATGTACCACCACTACACGGTGGACGAGCACCTGATCCGCGCCGTCGGCGTCATGGCCGAAATCGAGAGCGGGGGGCTGAAGCAGGAGCTGCCGCTCACCCACGAACTGCTGCCCCATCTCAACGACATCCGCCTGCTCTACGTCGCGCTGTTCCTGCACGACATCGCCAAGGGCCGGCCCGAGGATCACTCGATCGCCGGCGCGCGCGTCGCCCGCCGCCTCTGCCACCGGCTGCGCCTCTCCGCCGCCGAAACCGAAACCGTCGCCTGGCTGGTCGAACACCACCTGGTGATGAGCGAAGTGGCGCAGAGCCGCGATATCCAGGACCCCGAGACGGCAAAGTCCTTCGCCGAGCTGGTGCAGTCGCCGCAGCGCCTTGCCATGCTGATGATCCTGACCGCCTGCGATATCCGCGCGGTGGGCCCCGGCGTGTGGACCGGCTGGAAGGGCTCGCTGCTCCGCGCCCTCTACTACGCCACCGAGCCGCTGCTGTCGGGCGGCCACTCGCAGGTTACCCAGCGCGATCGCGTCGAGGTCGCTCGCACCGAACTCCGCCGCCAGCTTTCGAGCTGGCCCGAGGCCGAGCTCAACACCTATCTCGAGCGCCACTACGATCACTACTGGCTGCGTGCCGAAACCGAGCTGCAGCTCGAGCATGCCCGCATGGTCCGCGCCGCCGATGCGGCCGGCAATCCGTTCGCCGGCAGCATCCGCATCAAGGCCTTCGAGTCGATCACCGAAGTGTCGTTCTACACGCCCGATCACCCGCGGCTGCTCTCGCTCATCGCCGGCGCCTGCACCATGTGCGACGCCTCGATCATCGGCGCGCAGATCTTCTCGACCCGCGACGGCCACGCCCTCGACACCTTCCGGCTGCGCCGCTCCTTCACCTCCGACGAGGACGAAAAGGTCCGCGCCACCCGCATCATCGACACGGTGAAGGGGTTGCTGCAGGGCAAGCGCCAGATCCTCATCGATCTCGGCAAGGAAAGCCGCCACAACCGCCGGCTGAAGCCCTTCAGCCTGCCGGCCGACGTGCAGGTGTCGAACTCGCTCAGCGAAAAGTTCACCGTCATCGAGGTGCTCGGGCTCGACCGCATGGGCCTGTTGCACCAGCTGACGCGCGAGATCGCCGATCTCAACCTCACCATCGGCTCGGCCCATATCGGCACCTACGGCGAAAAGGCCGTGGACGTGTTCTACGTCACCGACCTCATGGGCCATAAGATCGACAGCAAACCCCGCCAGAAGAAGATCCGCGACGCGCTTCTGGGCGTCTTCGACCGCCCCGATTCCACCCCGGTGCCCAAGGTGGCGAATGGGTAGCCTCAGCTACAGCCGGGCGGCGCGACCGGTGTCCCCGGCCCCCGTGGTTCGACAGGCTCACCACGAAGTCCTCACAAACACCTCGGGTGCTTCTGCTGCCCTCATGGCCCCTGTAGCCCCTGAAGCCACATCTGCCGCAGTAGCCTTCGTGGTGAGCCTGTCGAACCACGCAGGCTTGGCACTGCCATGAGCCTCTACCGCAACTTCCTCTCGGTCGGCGGCCTCACCCTCGTCTCACGCATCTTCGGCTTCATCCGCGATGCGCTGATGGCGGCAGTGCTCGGCATTTCGCCGGTGTCCGACGCCTTCAACGCCGCCTTCCGCTTCCCCAACCTGTTCCGCCGGCTGTTCGCCGAGGGCGCCTTCAACACCGCCTTCGTGCCGATGTTCGCCACCGCCCTCGAAACCGAGGGCGACGACGGCGCGAAGGAGTTGGCGAGCCGCATCATGAGCTGGCTCGTCGCGGCGATCCTCGTCGTCACCATCCTCGTCGAGATCTTCACGCCGCAGATCATGGTCCTGTTCGTGCCGGGCTTCGTGTCCGACCCGGAAAAGTTCGATCTCACGGTGTTCCTGACGCGGATCATGTTTCCCTATCTCGCCTGCATGTCGCTGATGGCGGCCTATGCGGCGATCCTCAACAGCGTTGGCCGGTTCTTTGCCGCGGCCTTCGCGCCGATCGTGCTGAACCTCGTCAACATCAGCGCGCTGATCCCGCTCGCCATCCTCGTGCTCGATGCACCGGACACCGCGTTCTGGGTGGCGGTGGCGACCATGCTCGGCGGCATCGCGCAACTGGCGCTGGTCTACTGGGCCATCCGCCGCGCCGGCTTCCTGCCGCGCCTCCGCCTGCCGCGCTTCGATCCCGAAGTGCGCCGCTTCTGGGTGCTCGCGGTCCCGGCGATCATCGCGGGCGGCATCACGCAGATCAACATTTTCGTCGGCACCATCATCGCCTCGGGCGCCAGCGAAGTGATGTCGATCATCTACAATGCCGACCGGCTCTACCAGCTGCCGCTCGGCATCATCGGCATCGCCATCGGCACCGTGCTCCTGCCCGAACTCAGCCGCCACATCGGCGCGGGCCGCGAGGCCGAGGCGCGGCAAAGCCAGAGCCAGAGCCTGTTCCTCTCGATGGTGCTCTCCATGCCCGCCGCCTGCGCGCTGATCGCCCTCGCTTTGCCGGTGGTCCGCGTCCTCTTCGAGCGCGGCGCCTTCGGTCCCGGCGACAGCGTCAACGTCTCGCAGGCGCTCATCGCCTTCGCGGTCGGCATCCCGGCCTTCGTCCTCATCCGCGTGCTGCAGCCGGGGTTCTTTTCGCGCAAGGACACGAAAACCCCGACCTGGTTCGCCGCCATTTCGCTGGTCATCAACATCGCACTGTCGCTGGCCCTGTTCGGCACGCTGAAGCACGTCGGCATCGCACTCGCGACCTCGATCGCCGCCTGGGCCAACGTCATCCTTCTCGCCGTCTTCCTCGCCCGCCGCGGCCACTTCACCCTCGCGCCGGCCGAATGGAAGCAGCAGGCGACGATCGCGCTCCTCACCGCCGTGATGGGCGGGGCGCTCTATGGCGCGGTGCTGCTGCTCGGCCCGGTCTTCGATCCCGGCTATTTCTTCCCCGCCCAGGCGCTGGCCCTCGCCGCGCTCTGCGTCCTCGGCGCGGGCCTTTACTTCGCGCTCCTCCACATCACCGGCGTCCAGTCGCTCGCGGCCCTCGTCCGCCGCTTCCGCCGCCGCGGCTGATTTTGGCTGACCCCTTGCGGTCCTGCCCGCCGAGGCGCTAGAGCCAACGTCCGATTTCCAACCCGGATTTCCTCATGGCCTTCACCCCGCGCGTCTTCTCCGGCATCAAGCCGTCCGGCGATCTGCATCTCGGCAACTATCTCGGCGCCATCCGCCGCTTCGTGCCGCTGCAGGACACCCACGAGACGATCTACTGCGTCGTCGACATGCACGCGATCACGGTGTGGCAGGAGCCCGAGGACCTGCGCCGCTGGACCTACGAGATCGCCGCCGCATACATCGCGGCCGGTGTCGATCCGAAGCGCTCGATGATCTTCAACCAGTCCCAGGTGGTCGAGCACGCCGAGCTGGCATGGATCTTCAACTGCGTCGCGCGCATGGGCTGGATGGGTCGCATGACCCAGTTCAAGGACAAGGCCGGCGAGAATTCCGAGAACGTTTCGCTCGGGCTCTTCGCCTATCCCTCGCTGATGGCCGCCGATATCCTGCTCTACAAGTCGACCGGCGTGCCGGTGGGCGAGGACCAGCGCCAGCACCTCGAACTGACGCGCGACATCGCCAAGAAATTCAACCACGATTTCAAGAAGCAGATCAAAGCCGCGGGCTTTGAGGAAGACTATTTTCCGCTGACCGAGACGCTCTCGACCGGCCCCGCCATGCGCGTCATGAGCCTGCGCGACGGCACGAAGAAAATGTCGAAGTCCGACGCCTCCGACATGTCGACCATCTACATGATGGACGACGCCGACACGATCAGTAAGAAGATCAAGAAGGCCACCACCGACGCCGCCCCGCTGCCCACCGAGGCTGCCGGCCTTGAAGGCCGCGCCGAAGCCGCCAACCTCGTCGCTATCTACGCCGCGCTGGCCTCGCGCACGGTGGATGACGTGCTGGCCGAATTCGGCGGACACGGGTGGGGCAAGTTCAAGCCGGCGCTGGCCGATCTCGCGGTCGCCGTCCTCTCCCCCATCGCCACGGAGATGAAGCGGCTGGTCGATGACAAGGGCGAGATGGACCGCATCCTGCGCGACGGCGCCGATCGGGCCCGGGCCATCGCCCAGCCGATCATGGCCGAAGTCCGCTCCATCGTGGGTTTCGTCCGCTGAGCTTGCGCGCTGCGCGGGCCGGTGCTCCAATGATGCTGGACGCTTGAGGGCAGGCCATGGCCGACGACGTCTCCGAATACAAACGTAAATTTCTCGTCGTCATCGACGAGTCGGCCGAGTGCGACCGCGCGGTGACTTTCGCCGCGCACCGCATGCGGCGCACCGGCGGCACCGTGGTGCTGCTCTCGATCATTGATTCCGCCGATTTCACGCAGTTCCTCGGCGTTGAGGAAGTGATGCGCGCCGAAGCCCGCGAAACCGCCGAGCGTCTGCTCGATCAGCGCATCGCCCGCATCGGCAAGATCGGCAATATCCGCACCGAGACGGTGATCGCCGAGGGCGAGGTGATCGAGGCCATCGAGCGCGTCGTCCGCGCCGACCCGACCATCGCGGTCCTGGTGCTGGCCGCCAGCGCCGGCAAGGACGGCCCCGGCGCCCTCGTCACCTCCTTCGCCGCCCGCACCGGCGTCGCGGGCCTGCCGGTACTGGTCACCATCGTCCCCGGCTCGATGACGGACGAACAGATCGTCGCGGTGACGTGAGTTCCCCGGCCCTCGTGGTTCGACGAGCTCACCACGAAGGCCTCACAGAACCCTCAGCAGCCTTCGTGGTGAGCCTGTCGAACCACGCAAGGCGTGGCACCTCGGCCCGCCTGAAACTCACGCCGCAGCGCCCTCGGCCTCGAGCTGCTTGCGCTTCAGCATCGGGTCATTGAGGAACGTGCCGAACGGGAAGAACGACGCCACCAGCGTGCGCAGCCATTCCCGGCCCGAAAACCCCCGCCCGGTCAGGCAGACGAGCATCGCGCTGACATACAGCACGAAGGCGAAGCCGTGGAGCATGCCCACCGGCGGCACCAGTCCGGGGGTCCCGAAAAAGTACTTTGCCGGCATGGCGACGAGAAACAGCGCTAGCGTGGTGATGCCCTCGAAAACGCCGATATGTCTGAATATGCGGATCATGCCCCGGATCTAGCGGACCGCCCCGCTCCCCCGCCATGTGGCCGGTGGTCGCGAAACCCCATGTCGCAGCCGCGCGCCCGCAGAACATGGCGCGCGCCTCAACCCGCCCCTTGCTTTCCTGACTGCAAAACTCTATTTTAGAACCGTTCTAATAGCGGAAATCCGATCATGTTCATCCAGACCGAAGCCACCCCGAACCCGGCCACCCTGAAGTTCCTCCCGGGTCGCGACGTGCTTGTGGGCGAGCCGCGCGATTTCCGTGATCCGGCCACCTCCGGCGCCTCGCCGCTGGCCGCCGCCCTGTTCGAAGTGCCCGGCGTCACCGGCGTTTTCCTCGGCTCCGATTTCATTTCGGTCACCAAGGACACGACCGAGTGGAACCATATCAAGCCGGCCATTCTCGGCGTGATCATGGATCATTTCCTGTCCGGCCGCCCGGTGCTGACCGATGGCAACGTGCCCGCCGCGACCGACGATGAATTCTTCGATGAAACCGACACCGAAACGGTGGAAGTCATCAAGGAACTGATCGCCACCCGCGTCCGCCCGGCGGTCGCAATGGACGGCGGCGACATCACCTTCAAGGGTTTCAAGGAAGGCACCGTGTACCTGCACATGCAGGGCGCCTGCTCCGGCTGCCCCTCCTCGACCGCGACCCTCAAATCCGGCATCGAAAACCTCCTCCGCCACTTCGTCCCCGGCGTCGAATCCGTCCAGCAGGTCTAAGCACTGCCCCTCACCCTCCCCCTCTGCGGGGAGGGTAGCGCCGCTCGCGGCAACGCCGCGCGGCAGAGCTGGGGAGGGGGCGCCGCCCGATTGGCGCCCGCGGCCGCACCCGCCCGCACCACCCGCCGCTGGAAGCGTTGCATACCTCGCCATCCCCGCGCGTGATCCCGCATCCCATCACCTCGCGCTCCTCATACCCCGCATCCCCACCACGCCCGCCCGTCATCCCCCATCCCTCCCCCGTCATGGCCGGGCTCGACCCGGCCACCCACTCGATCTCGCCACACGCCGCGAGACCGAGTGGATCCCCGGGTCACGCCCGGGGATGACGCCGCGCCTGGGGACAGTGCGGTCGTCACAGCAACAGGGGCATCCGCTTGCCGCCCCACGCCCGCCCCTGATGACATTCCCGCCCAACCCGCCTATCTCTCCGCCATGACGACCACGCTCCTCGCCATCGATACCGCCGGACCGCGCCTGCAGCTTGCCCTTCTGCACGGTGGCCACACGGATACGCTGGTCGAGGACATGCCCACCGGCCAGGCCGAGCGCATCTTTCCCGCCATTGCCGAACTCCTCGCGCGCAACGGCGTGGCCTATGCCGGTCTCACCCGTGTCGCCACCACCACCGGCCCCGGCTCCTTCACCGGCGTGCGCATCGGGCTCAGCGCCGCGCGCGGGCTCGGCCTTGCGCTCGGCATTCCGGTGATCGGCGTGCCCTCGCTGTTCGCCATCTCGCTTGCCGCCAGCGGCGCGGCGTTGGCAGTGCTGCTCGATGCGCGGCGCGAAGAGGCCTATTTCCAACTGTTCTCCGGCCCCGCCCGCCCCATCGGCGAACCGGCGCTGCTGCCGATGGCGGAAGCGCAGGGAAAAGTCCCCGTGGGCGCCGAGGTCATCACCTCGCCCTTCCCCGATATCGCGCTTGTCGCCGCCTTCGCCGCGACCGCCGATGCGAAAACCCATCCGCCCGACGCCGCCTATATCCGCGACGCCGATGCCAAGCCGCAGGAAAAATTCAAGGTCGCGAGGGCCCCCGCATGAACCGGCTGTGGATGGCGCCGCACGGCCTGCACATCGAGCCCGCCGAGGGGCGCGATGCTGAAACGCTGTCGAACATTCATGCGCAGGGTTTTCATCGCGGCTGGCCCACGGCCGATTTCCAGAGCTACGTCGCCGGTCGCGACACGCCGGTCTATGTCGCCTGCGATGCGAAGCGGAAGATTGCCGGCTTTGCCATGCTGCGGCTTGTCGCCGACGAGGCCGAGCTCATCACCATCGCGGTCGACCGGCGCTGGCAGAAAAAGGGGATCGGGCAGGCGCTGATGCGCGCCCTGTTCGACGACCTGCTGACGACGCCGGCGCGAAAGCTGTTTCTCGAAGTCGCCGCCGATAACCCCGCAGCGCTGAAGCTCTACGCCAAAAACGGCTTCCTCAAGCTCAGCGAGCGGCAGGGCTATTACGCGCGCCCCGATGGCCGTCCGGCGACCGCCATTGTCATGTCGCGCGATCTTCATTAATCCGGTCAGGTAACGAAGCAGGGGTGCGGCGATGACCACAAAGCCGGGTGTTCCAACCCTGGAAGAACAGTGTGCCCAAAAGGGCATGCGCATGACAGACCAGCGCCGCATCATCGCGCAGGTGATGGAGTCGGCCGACGATCATCCCGATGTCGAGGAACTGTACCGCCGCGCCAGCGCGCGCGATCCGCGCATCTCGCTCTCGACCGTCTATCGCACGCTCAACCTGTTCGAGGAATCCGGACTCGTCACCAAGCACGATTTCAAGGACGGCCGCGCCCGCTTCGAGCCCATCCCCGACGAGCATCACGATCACCTGATCGACATCCGTTCCGGCAAGGTCATCGAGTTCCGCAACGAGGAGATCGAGGCCATTCAGGAACTCATTGCCAAGCGTCTCGGCTACAAGCTCGTCGATCACCGGCTCGAGCTCTACGCGGTGCCATTGGGGGATACCCGCAAATGATCTTCCGCGTCCTGTTTCTGATCTTCGTCTTCCTGCCGTGGCATATCATTTTCGTGCCGGTGCAGTTCGTCATCACGCGGCTTCGCCTGCCCGGCTGGCACGCCATTCCGCGCTGGTTCCACAGGCTCGGCACGATCTTCCTTGGTCTCAGGGTCACGGTGATGGGCAACCCCTCGCACGGCCGCCCGACACTCATCGTTTCCAACCACATTTCGTGGACCGATATCATCGCCATCGGCTCGGTCGCCGACGTCACTTTCGTCGCCAAGCAGGAAGTGAAGAACTGGTTCTTCGTCGGCTTCATGGCGTCGCTGCAGCGCAGCGTTTTCGTCGATCGCAACCGCCGCACCGATGCGCGGCGCACCACCACCGAAATGGCCAATATCATGGCCGAGGGTGAGGCCGTTCTGCTGTTCGCCGAGGGCCAGTCCGACGTCGGCACGCACGTCCTGCCCTTCCGCTCGGCGCTGGTTGGTGCGGCGCAGCAGGCCATGGTCGAAGCCGGCGCCAAGGACGTGATGATCCAGCCCCTCGCGATCGCCTACACCCGCCTTCAGGGCCTCCCTGTCGGCCGTACCGACCGCAACCTCATCGCCTGGATCAAGGGCAAGAGCTTCAAGGAAAACATCCGCGAAATCCTCAACGGCGGCATGAAGGAAGTGACCGTCGCCTTCGGCGAACCCAAGCCCCTCGCCGCCGGCGCCGACCGCAAGGTCGTCACCAAACAGGCCGAAAACGAAGTCCGCGCCATGCTCGTCGCCCTCAACCGCGGCGAACAGGTCCCAAGGCCCAAGGCCGTGATCCCCGCTGCGGCGGAATAGCCCCCTTCACCCTCCCCCGTCGCGGGGAGGGTAGCGCCGCCAGGAGCGCAAGCGACGTGGCAGAGCTAGGGTGGGGGGTGAGGCGTGCACTATGCAGCTCCGTGCCACGCCCTCATGGTTCGACAGGCTCACCATGAAGGCTACACGGGCCGCATGTCCGCCCACCGACCATCCCCCCAAAGGTGTCACCCCGCGACAACGGGGACCCATCTTCTTTCAGCGTGAAATGAGCCACCCCTGGATTCCCGCCTTCGCGAGAATGACACCGGGGGGTGGCCCGCCCCAGCCCCCTCACCCCAGTCCCTGCGCGAAATCCGCGACAATATCCGCGGCGTCTTCCAGCCCCACCGAGATGCGGAACACGCCCTCGCCCGCGGCCTCGCGATACTTCGACTCATCCGGCCCGGTCAGCACGAACGACGAGCGCAGAATGTCGTCGGTCGGAATGTAAAAGCACAGCGTCTTCGCCGAGCCCAGAGACACCGCGTAGGACGCGACCTTCATCCGCTCCGCCAGCTGGCGCGCCATGGCCAGCCCGTTGCCCTTCACCGAAAAGCTCAGCAGCCCGGAAAAATTGCGCATCTGCGCCCGTGCGATGTCGTGGCCCGGATGCGTTGCGAGACCCGGCCAGTTCACCCCGCGTACCTTCGGGTGGCCCACCAGAAACTCGGCCAGCGCCCGGGCATTGGCCTCGTGCCGTTCCATGCGCAGCACCAGCGTCTCCATGCCCCTCAGGATCAGGTAGGCCGAGAACGGGGACAGCGCCCCGCCCATGTGGATGAGCCCGTTCTTGCGCAGCCCGGCCATCCGGTCGGCCCGGCCGATCACCGCGCCGCCCAGCGCATCGCCGTGTCCGCAAAAATACTTCGTCAGCGAGTGGCACACATAGTCTGCACCGAGCTCGATCGGCCGCGTGGCGATCGGGGTCGCGATAGTCGAATCGACGCTCAGTTCCGCCCCGCCCGCATGCGCGACTCTCGCGATCGCGGCGATGTCGGTGATGCGCAGGATCGGGTTGGCCGGCGTCTCGATGTGGACAAGTTTTGTGTTCGGCCGCATCGCCGCCGCCACCTTGTCTGGGTCGGTCGTATCGACCGCCGTCACCCCGATGCCGTTCTGTGACAGCACGTGGTGGGCATACTCGCTGACCCCGGCATAGCAGACATTGCTCAGCACGAGATGGTCGCCCAGCTTCAGCCGGTCATGCAGCAGCGTCACTATCGCCGCCATGCCCGAGGCAAAGCTCACCGCCGCCTCGCCCCCCTCAAGCAGCGCGAGCCGCTGTTCCAGCACGTCGAGCGTGGGGTTGCTCCAGCGGCTGTAAAAATGCGCCGCGCCGGCCTTGAGGTCGGTCGCTGAAAAACCCGCGGCATCGGGGTGGGTGTAGTAGCTGGTCGACAGCACGGGGGGCTTGGCCATCGCCGCCCCCAGCACCCGCTCGCCTTCGCCGCCGTGGATGGCAAGGGTCGCCTCGCCGGGGTGGTTCTTGGTCATCATGGCCTCCGGGCGCGAAGCCTGCCCCTTTTGCAGCGGCAAACCAAGTCTGTTATGCCCCCGCCATGAGCACGATACCGCAGCAGCCCAAGAAGCTTTTCATCAAGACCTACGGCTGCCAGATGAACGTCTATGACAGCGACCGCATGGCAGATGCCTTGGCCCCGCACGGATATATGCCGGTCCAGGACGCGTCCGACGCGGATCTTATTGTGCTAAACACCTGCCACATCCGCGAAAAAGCCTCCGAAAAGGTCTTCTCCGAACTCGGCCGCCTCCGCATTTTGCGCGAAGAGCGCCGCGCCGCGGGCGGCGATCTCACGATCGGCGTCGCCGGCTGCGTCGCCCAGGCCGAAGGCGAGGAGATCGTCCGCCGCATGCCTGATGTGGACCTCGTGTTCGGCCCGCAGAGCTACCACCGCCTGCCCGATCTCCTCGCTCGCGCCGGCAAGGGCACGGCCGTGGTCGACACCGACTTCCCGGAGGAGGACAAGTTCGAGCACCTCCCAGCCGCCCGCAGGGAAGTGACGGTGGCGCGGGGACTTACGGCATTCCTCACGGTGCAGGAAGGCTGCGATAAGTTTTGCACCTTCTGCGTCGTCCCCTATACGCGCGGCGCCGAAGTCAGCCGCCCGATCGCGCAGGTGCTGCACGAAGCCCGCCGCCTCGCCGATGCCGGGGTGCGGGAAATCACCCTGCTCGGCCAGAACGTCAACGCCTACCACGGCTTGGATGCCTCGGGACGGTCCGTGGGCCTCGGCGAACTCTGCTATCGCCTCGCCGAGATCGAGGGCCTGAGCCGCATCCGCTACACCACTTCGCACCCCGCGGACATGACCGACGAGCTCATCGCGGCGCACCGTGACCTGCCGGCGTTGATGCCGTACCTGCACCTTCCGGTGCAGTCGGGCTCCGACCGCATCCTCGCGGCCATGAACCGCAAGCACACCCGCGACAGCTACCTAGCGCTCATCGAGCGTATCCGCGCCGCCGTCCCGGAAATCGCGCTGTCGGGCGATTTCATTGTCGGCTTCCCTGGCGAAACCGATGCCGATTTTGAAGAAACGCTGACCATCGCGGCCGCCGCAAACTACGCCTCGGCCTACACCTTCAAATATTCCCCCCGCCCCGGCACGCCGGCTGCCAAGCTCGGCGAACAGGTTGCGGAGCCGGTGAAGGCCGAGCGTCTCGCCCGCCTCAATACCCAGATCATGGCCCAGACCCGCGCCTTCGCCGAGGCGCAGGTCGGCCGCACCCTGCTCGTGCTGATCGAAAAGCCCGGCCACAAGCCCAACCAGCTCGGCGGCCGCTCGCCGTACCTCCAGGCCGTCCACATGGACGCCCCGCGCGAAAACCCCGAGAGGCTGATCGGCACCATCCAGCCCGTTCAAATCCTCGGCGTCGGCTTCAATTCGCTGTCCGGCAGGATTGTCACAGTGGCGGAACTGGAGTCTGCTACCCATGTTGAGTCTCAAGCCGCGATGGCCTCCTAGGCCGTCCAACCAAGGAGCTACAGGGATTTGAGCAGGCACGTGTCCCCGACCGCCGACAACGCACTTTCCTCCCAGCTTGAATTGGCATTCGACGACAACCGCCTCGCCGCCCAGCTCTATGGCGATTTCGACCAGAATCTTGCCCTGATCGAGCAGCGCCTGAGCCTGCAGGCGACGCCGCGCGGCAACCACGTCATGCTGAAAGGCGCGGCCACCGAGGTCGATCAGGCCCGCCGCGTGCTGGAATCGCTCTACGAATTGCTGGAGGAAGGGCGCAGCATCGACATTTCCAACGTCGATGCTGTGATCCGCATGGTCCAGTCCGAGGACAGTCAGCTGACGCTGCCCACCCTCGAGAAGAAGGGCAAGGTGCGCATGGCGCAGATCGCGACGCGCAAGGCGACCATTGTTGCCCGCACCCCCGCGCAGGATGCCTACATGCGGGCGATGGAGCGCGCTGAACTGGTGTTCGGCGTTGGTCCGGCCGGTACCGGCAAGACCTATCTCGCCGTCGCGCACGCTGCGACGCTGCTCGAACGCGGCGACATCAACCGGATCATCCTCTCCCGTCCGGCGGTCGAAGCCGGTGAGCGGCTGGGCTTTCTGCCCGGCGACATGAAGGAGAAGGTCGATCCGTACCTGCGCCCGCTCTACGACGCCCTCTACGACATGATGCGCCCCGAACACGTCGAGCGCTGCATCACCTCCGGCGTCATCGAAGTGGCCCCGCTCGCGTTCATGCGCGGCCGGACCCTTGCCAAC
>DAORUH010000085.1:0-13426 GCA_035433065.1 Devosia sp.
CCGGTGCCGGCCCAGCCGAACAGCCGGAAGACCTGCGGGCCGGATTTATCCTTCAGCCATTCGGAAACGGCGAGCAACGCGGAATCCTGCTGGGGCGACCATTCGGGCATCAGACGATGGCCGTCACGACCTTGCCGACGCCTTCGATCTCGCCTTCGAGCCGGTCGCCGCGCACGGTCGCGCCAACGCCCGCCGGCGTGCCGGTGAAGACGAGGTCGCCGGGCTTCAGCGTGACATAGGTGGAAAGGTTGGCGAGGAGGTGCGGGATGTCCCAGATCATCTGGCCGATGTCGGAGTCCTGGCGGACCTCGCCGTTGACCCTGAGGGTGATGCGGCCGGTGGCGGGATGGCCGATCTTTGCCGCGGGGACGATGCGGGAGATAGGGGCGGAGTGGTCAAAACCCTTGGCCATGTCCCAGGGGCGGGAGAGTTTCTTGGCCACCGCCTGCACGTCGCGGCGGGTGAGATCGATGCCGGTGGCATAGCCCCAGACGTGATCGAGCGCCTGCTCCGGCGCGATGGCGGTGGCTTCCTTGCCGATGGCGACGACGAGTTCGATCTCGTGGTGGAGGTCTTCGGTCTGCGGCGGATAGGGCGTGGGCGCGCCTTCGATCACCAGTGCGTCGGCGGGCTTGGTGAAGAAGAAGGGCGGCTCGGCGTTGGGGTCATGGCCCATTTCGCGGGCGTGCTCGGCATAGTTGCGGCCAACGCAGAAGATGCGGCGCACCGCGAAATCCCCCGCACCCTCGATCGGCACGAACGGAACGAGCGGCGGAAAGACGAAGTCGGCCATGAAAATCCCCGGGAGCGAAGCGGGGGCAACCTAACGGATGGGGCTCGGAAACGAAAGGGGAACGATTGGGTGGGGGCACAATCGGCAATCGGCAATCGGCAGTCGGCAATCGGATGGTGGGGGCGGGGGCGGTTGGGCTGGTACGCGAGCCTCGCCCCCCTCCCAAGCTCTGCTACGGGCCGTTGGCCCTAGCGGCGCTACCCTCCCCGCGACGGGGGAGGGTGTGCCGACTGCTTTATGCGGGCTGGGCTTCCCGCTCTCGGGTGACCTTCACTTCTACGGTCATGCCGAGGTAGTCGGAGCGCTCGCCGCGGAAGCTGCCGCTGAGGGGGCGGGCCTGGCTGGGGTCGCGGGCGACGCCGACGCGGATCAGGTCGCGGCTGCCGATGATGCCGTTGGTGGGGTCGAACTCCACCCAGCCGGCGCCGGGGAGGAAGACCTGCACCCAGGCATGGGTGGCGCCGCCGCCGCGGATTTCGTCGCGGTCGCGCGAGGGGACATAGATATAACCAGTTATGAATCGGGCGGCGAAGCCGAGGGAGCGGGCCGCTTCGATCATCAGCAGCGCGAAATCGCGGCAGGTGCCGGAGCCGAGCGCCAGCGTCACCTGCGGGGTCTGGGTGCCGGGGTCGTTGCGGCGGACATAGCGAAAGCTGTCCTTGATGGCGGCGGTCATGGTCATCAGGATGTGGCCGGTTTCGTCGATGGCGGCGGGCGCGGTGAGGAAGCGGCGGGCCCAGACCTCGACTACGCCATCGTCGGGATAGTGGCGGCGCAGCACGGGTTCGAGGTCGGGCAAGGTCTGCGCGTCGTAGATCAGCGGCCACGCCTTGGCTTCGGGCAGGGTGCGGAAGCGCGGCCCATGCTCGAAATCGTGCTCGAGCACGATCTCGGTTTCGATCTCCAGTTGCTCCGCCTCAGCCTCGAAACGGGCGATGGCGAGGCAGTTTCCGAACACGTCGTGGATCCAGAAGAGATCGCTCGGCTCGGGCGTGATGCAGAGGCGCGTTGTCCTGAGGTGCTGGTCGTAGCTGTCGCGCGGGCGGAACAGCAGCCGATGCTCGCCGAAGCCCACGGGCCGGCGGTAGGAATAGACGGTGCGATGCATGACGCGGAAAACATCCATCGGAAGCGCAACGCGCGAGGACGGAAATCGTGACAGCGGAACCGACGGCAGCGGCCGCCGTTGAGGTGCATGCGATATTCCGTTGGCTGCTCCCTGCCCTACACCGTCGTCACCCCCGCGACGATGATCCTCAATGTCGAACCTTTGCGGGGGGAACAGCAGCGGATCATCCGCGAGCGGTTCACGGTGACGCCCCAGATCGGCAGCGAGCCGCATCGCGCCGGCGAGACCGGCAACCTCTATCGCCGGCTGGTGCTGCCGCCGGGCAGTTATACGGTGCGCTATGAGGGCGAAGTGGAGATGCTGCCGTCGGTCAGCGATCCGCAGGCCGTCGACGAGGTGCCGATCAGCGAGCTGCCGCTGGAGGTGCTGCCCTATCTCTACCCCTCGCGCTTCTGCCCGTCGGACATGCTGGGACGGTTTGCGTGGCGGCAGTTCGGCGAGATTGCGCCGGGGCACGAGCGGGTCGCCGGCATCTGCAACTGGATTTACGAGTACGTCGATTATCTCGGCGGCTCGAGCAATAGTTCGACCTCGGCGCATGACACGTTCACGCAGCGGGCGGGCGTCTGCCGCGACTTCGCGCATCTGGGGATCAGCTTCTGCCGGGCGCTGGGCATTCCGGCGCGGTTCGTGTCGGCCTATGGCTGGAAGCTCGAACCGCAGGATTTCCATGCGGTGTTCGAGGCCTATCTGGGCGGCCGTTGGTACCTGTTCGATGCGACGCGGCTGTGCCCCATCGACGCGATCGTGCGCATCGGGGTGGGACGCGATGCGGCGGATACGTCGTTCTCGACGTTCTATGGGCAAGTCGATGGCGGGTTCAAGGACGTCTGGGTGAACCAGGTCGGCGGCCGCGATGACGATGCGGCGTGGACGACGGAAGCGGTGAGCGTGGCGCGGGAGTGATTGTCCCCAGCGCAAGACCGATGGGCACCGGGCTGGTCGCCCCCCTCCCAAGCCCTGCTACGCGGCTTTGCCGCCAGCGGCGCTACCCTCCCCGCGAAGGGGGAGGGTACGCTGACTGCTGAGCTTTGTGGCTCAGTAGTTCGGGAGGTCGGGGCGGGTGGCTAGGGCGTCGCGGACGATTTTCTCGGCGCGGGCGCGGACGTCGCCGGAGAGTGGGCGGCGGGGGCCGCGGACGTGCTCGTTGGTGCCGATGGCGAGGGCCTCGGCAAGCTTGCAGTTCTGCACGAGATAGGTCGACACATCGAGGTCGAGCATGGGGCGGAACCAGCGGTAGATCTTCAGCGCCTCGTCGCGGCGGCCCTGTTCGAGCAGGCGCCAGATGGCAACGGTTTCCTTCGGGAAGGCGACGACGAGGCCGGCGACCCAGCCGACGGCGCCCATCGCGAAGGCCTCGAAGGCGAGGTTGTCGACGCCGGTGAAGACATCGAAGCGGTCGCCCACGGTGTTGAAGATTTCGGTGGTGCGGCGGATGTCGTCGGAGGATTCCTTGATGGCGACGAAGAGCTTGTCCTCGGCCAGTTCGACCATCATTTCGGGCGTGACGTCGACCCGGTAGGCGACGCGGTTGGAATAGATCATCACCGGCAGGCCGCCGGCCGCGGCGATGGTCTTGAGGTTGAGGATCGTCTCGTCGCGGTTGGTGAAATAGATCGGGCTCGGCACGATCATCAGGCCGGACGCGCCCTGCTTGGCGGCGCGCTCGGCGAGGCGGCAGGCCTCGCGCGTGCCGGCTTCGCAGATGGTGAGCAGCGCCGGCTTGCCGGCGGTCGCCTGCTGCACGGTTTTCAGCACATCGAGGCGCTCGTCGTGGTTCATCATCGGGCCTTCGCCCAGCGAACCGCAGGCGATGAGGCCATCGACGCCGGCCGCCATCTGCAGCGCGTAGCAGCGCTCCATCTCGCGGAAATCGAGGTCACCGGCTTCGGTGAACTTGGTGGTGACGGCCGGCAGAATGCCCTTCCACATCGCGGTGATCCTTTGCTGTTTGAGGGCTGAATAGCGGATTGTACTCAGATTGTCGACAATTCAGATTGCGCAAAACTGCCCGGCTGCGCTAACCGTTTTGGCAAGCTGGTGGAGACACGCGGATGCGCTGGAAGAAGACGTTGACCATGGTCGAGGCGCATGCCGAGGGCGAGGTCGGGCGGATCGTCACCGGCGGGGTCATCGACGTGCCGGGCGCGACCATTGCCGACAAGCTCCGGCACCTCAACGAGGTTGATGACAGCCTGCGCCGGTTCGTGGTGTTCGAGCCGCGCGGGGCGGCGCAGATGTCGACGGTGCTCACCTTCCCGCCGACCCGGCCGGATGCCGATGTCGGCTTCATCATCCTGCAGCCGGACAAGGCGCATGCGATGAGCGGCTCCAACGCCATCTGCCTCACCACGGTGCTGCTCGAAACCGGCATGCTGGAGATGAAAGAGCCGGAGACGATCGTGCGGATCGACACGGCGTCGGGGCTGGTGACGGCACGCGCCGCCTGCAAGGACGGCAAGGTAGAGCGCGTGACGCTGGAGATGAACCCCAGTTTTGCAGAGCGGCTCGACGTGCCGGTGGACGTGCCGGGGCATGGCAGGGTGATGGTCGATATCGCGTATGGCGGGATCTACTATGCGCTGTGCGACGTGGAGCAGCTGGGGCTGGAGATTGCGCCGGATGCGGCGAAGAAGCTGGTCGAGGTGGGCACCGCGATTCACCGCGCGCTGAACGCGACGCTTGATCTGCGCCATCCCGAAATTCCCGAGGTCAACGGCATCTCCTATGTGATGATGACGGGGCGCAATGCGGCGGGCGAATTGCAGGGCGCGACCATCATGCCGCCGGGCCGGGTCGACCGGTCGCCCTGCGGCACCGGCAATTCGTCGCGGCTGGCGGCGGCGGCGGCGCGCGGGCTGGCGAAGCCCGGCGACACGTTTACGGCGCGCTCGATCATCGGCTCGAAATTTGAGGTGGGTTATCAG
The DNA here is from genome assembly GCA_035433065.1 of Devosia sp. Lineage (GTDB taxonomy): Bacteria > Pseudomonadota > Alphaproteobacteria > Rhizobiales > Devosiaceae > Devosia_A. The sequence continues at coordinate 4,850 of DAORUH010000085.1, forward strand.
CACGACACGACGGTGGCGGGCCGGCCCGCAGTGGTGCCGACGATTTCGGGGCGCGGCTGGATTCACGGCATCCACCAGATCGGGCTCGACCCGACCGATCCGTATCCGCAGGGGTTCCGCGTAGCGGACACATGGGGCGATGCGTTCGACCTGTTGAAGTAGTATTCCGGTGGCCGAGGCACGGCGGTTTTGGGACAGATACTGCGATGACTGAAATGAAGACGGCGCCGCTACCGGCGGGCGCGCATATCGCGATTGTCGGGGCGGGGATCATCGGGACGAGCGCGGCGTTTTCGCTGCGCCAGCGCGGCTATGCGGTGACGCTGTTCGACCGCGCCGAGGCCGGCCGCACCGGACCCAGTTTCGGCAATGCCGGGCACCTTGCCGCCGATGGCATCTTCCCCCTCGCCTCGCCCGGCATCGGGCTCAGGGGGCTGAAGATGCTGCTGACGGGCAAGGGACCGCTGAAGGTCCCCAAGTCCTACCTGCCGACGCTGACGCCGTGGCTGTGGCGCTTCTGGCGCACCAGTTTTGGGGAGGCCCAGGAGCAAGCCATCGCCGCGCTGACGCAGATGGCGACCGGCACGCTGGCCGAAACCGAGGCACTGTGGGGCCGCGCGGGCATGGCGAACCTCTTGACCCGCAAGCCGCTGCTGCAGCTCTACGACACCGAAGCCAGCTACCAGATGGACCTGCCGAACTGGCACCGGCTCGCCTCGGCGGGCTTTGGCTCGACGCCGCTCGATGCCGCCGCCATCCGCGATCTCGAACCGGCACTGGCGCCGATCTTTCCGCGCGGCATGCTGAGCCACGAATATGGCCGGGTCACCGATCCGTTCGAGGTGGTGACCGCGATGTTCAACGCCGCTGTTGCGGCGGGCGTGGTGTACGAGCGGGCGATGGTCGATGCCATCCGCCACGACGGCGAGGACCGCGCCGGGGTGGTCGTCGGCGGCAAGGAACGGACTTTTGACGCAGTGCTGGTGACCGCCGGCAGCTGGGCCAAGGACCTCGCCACCTCGATCGAGGACAACCTGCCGGTGGAAGCCGAACGCGGCTACAATTTCACCTATCCAGACTACGTCGGAAAGCTTGACCACGCGATCATCCTCGCCGACCGCGGGCTGGCCGTCACGCCCCTGTCGATCGGGCTGCGCTTCGGCGGCTTCACCGAACTGGGCGGCGTGAAGCTGCCGCCCAACCCTCGGTACTTCAAGGCCATCCGCGCGCAGGCCGAGGAGGTGATGCCCGGGCTCGGCACGGCGGAAGCCCGCGAATGGATGGGCCACCGGCCCTCAATGCCGGACGCCGTACCGGTGATCTCGCGCTCGACCATCGCGCCGCGGGTGTTTTATGCCGTGGGGCATGGGCACTACGGGCTCAGCAATTCGGCGAAGACCGCGAAGTTTGTGACTGAGCTGATCGCGGATGGGGCGGACGAGACGTACCGGGCGTTCTCGATCCGGCGGTTTAATTAGGGCTGCTGCACGCCTCTTCCACGCCACTCCCAGTCGTCATCCCCGGGCTTGACCCGGGGACCCACTCGGTCTCGCCTGCATCGAGTGGATGGCCGGGTCACGCCCGGCCATGACGACTGAGAGAGATGTGGTTGGGCGATTTGTTGCGAGGTTGGTGCGTGCCTCGCCCCCCCTAGCTCTGCTACGGGCCTTTGGCCCTGGCGGCGCTACCCTCCCCGCGATGGGGGAGGGTGTGCTGACGGCAAATTTTGGTCAGCCGGCGAATTCTACGGCGAAGTCGGTGGTGTTGCGTTCGCTGAGGTAGTGGATGAAGCGCTGGTGGACTTCGACGGCGTGCTCGTGGGCGAGGCGTTCGGCGAGGGCGGCGTCTTTGGCGGCAATGGCTTCGATCTGGGCGTCGTGGGCGTCGCAGAGGCTCTCGGGGAGCGTGTCGCCGTAGGAGCGGTAGTAGAGGCGCAGGGTGCGGCGACCCTCATCGAGGATGCGCCGATAGGTGTCGGTGAGGATGCGGTTGCGGCCGGCCGTGCTCATGGCGAGGTGCAGGACGGCGTTCTGCGAGATCATGCCCAGCGCGTCGTTAGCGCGCACGCGGGTGCGGAATTCCTCGTTAGCGGCGCGGATGATGCGCAGGTCGGCTTCCGTGCGGTGCATGGCCGCGAGGCGGAAGACGGCGCGCTGCACCAGATCGAGCGCGTCGATATAGGCGGGGAACTCATCGATGTTGAGCGGGCTGACGACGGTGCCCTTGTTGGGGAAGGTTTCGACCAGACCGTCGGCGGCGAGCCGCACCAGCGCTTCGCGCACCGGCGAGCGCGACACGGCGAAGCGCTCGGCGAGGCTTGCCTCGTCGATCAACTGGCCGGGGCGCAGTTCGAGCGACAGGATTTCATCGCGCAGCCGCTCGAACACGTGCAGCGCGCCATAGCCGCGCGCGCGGTCAGCCGTATCGGTGGGTTTGGTCTTCGCCATGCCCATTCCTATAGCACGGGCACCGGGGCCCTGAGCTAGATGTCGAGATCGACCACCAACAGGCCGTCGATGCCGCCTTCGAGCGCCGCGACGAGGCGGGCGCCGGCGCGGCCATGCGCCTCGTCGGCGAGGTAGGCGTCGCGCGCGGCGGCGGTGTCGAAATCGATGGTGAAGCCGTGGGTAAAACCCCGGGCAAAGCCTTCGGGGCTCACATTGGGGCTGAAATGGACGGGACCCATGCCATCAAGATGCGCGCGGAGCGCTTCAAGATCGGCATGGATCGCGTCACGTTCGGACTGCGGAACGTCGGCACGAATTTTTGCGAAGACGCAGTGCCGGATCATTTCGCGGGGTGCCTTAGTAGGTGGCGCGGCCGCCGGAAAGAGCGAACACGAAGGCCGTGGTGAAGCTGTTTTCCTTGCTGACCAGCCAGGCGACCATGTTGGCGGCTTCATCGACTTCGAGGAAACGGCCGCGCGGGATGCGGCTCAGCATGTAGTCGATGAATTCGGGCTTCAGTTCATCGAGGATGCGGGTCTTGGCGGTGGCTGGCGAGATCGCGTTGACGGCGATGTCGTACTTGGCGAGTTCCTTGCCCAGCGCCTTGGTCATGGCGATGACGCCGCCCTTGGCCGCGGCATAGGCCGAGGCGTTCGGGTTGCCTTCCTTGCCGGCGATCGAGGCGATGTTGACGATGCGGCCGTAGTTGCGCGCCTTCATGCCCGGGACGACGGCTCGGTTCACGTAGAACGTGCCGTTGAGATCGATGTCGATGACGCGCTTCCACTCGTCGATTTCGTATTCGTCGAGCGGGGCGTTCTTGCCGGCGACGCCGGCGGAATTGACGAGGATATCGATCTTGCCGAGCGCCTTTTCGACATCGGCCGTGGCTTTCGCCACCGCGTCATAATCGGCGATGTTGACCTGCTGGGTGCTGGCGGCATCGCCCAGCTCGGCCTTGGCCTTGGCCAGCAGTTCGGCATTCATGTCCCACAGCGCTACTTTCGCGCCGGATTTGACGAGACGCGCGGCGATGGCGAAGCCGAGGCCCTGCGCGCCGCCGGTGACGACCGCCACCTGGCCATTGAGATCGATCTGGTTCATGGCGCTTGTCTCCCCGCGCGAACTGACATTTCAGCCGGTTGTACCGGGGGGTACGGGGGGCCGCAATGACACAAAGGGCGGAATTGGTTCGGTCGGGGCGCGGCGGGATGCCTTCGTGGTTCTCCGCTTTCGCGGGGGCAGGCTGCTCACCACTAAGGCTGTCGAGGGCTTGCGGCGGCACGCCTCCGTGGTTCGACAAGCTCACCACGAAGGCTACTGCGGGTTTAAGCGTCCCGAGTTCTTCGTGGTGAGCCTGTCGAACCACGGAGAACGGGAACGCGGCGTCTCGAGGCTGGCGCCCTATGCCGTCCAGCCGCCGTCGACGATGTGGACCTGGCCGGTCGTGTAGGTGGCGCCGGCGAGGTAGACGGCGAGGTCGGCGATTTCCTCGGGGTTGGCGATGCGGCCGATGGGCTGGCGGGCGATGAAGGCCTTCTTCGCCGCCTCGAAATCGCCGGTGGCGTGCCAGCGCTCATGCAGCGACGGCGAGTCCACCGTGCCCGGGGCAATGGCGTTCACACGGATGCCCTTGGTGGTGTAGTCGGCGGCCATCGACTTGGTGAGGCCGATTACGGCGGCCTTCGAAATCGAGTAGGCGGCGCGGTTGGGGACGCCCTTCACTGAGCTCGCGACCGTCGCCATGTTGATGATGCAGCCGTCGGCGCGTTCGAGCATCTGCGGCAGGATCGCCTTGATGGTGCGAACCTGCGCCCAGACGTTGAGATCGAAGGCGAATTCGAGATCCTTGTCGGCCATTTCGAGCACGCTGCCGGAGTGCACGACGCCGGCGCAGTTGAACAGGATGTCGATGCGGCCGATATCGGCGACGGCGGCGTTCACATCATCGGCCTTCAGCACGTTGAGAACGCGCGTCGTGATGTTGTTGGCCCCGTCCAGCTCTTTCAGCATTTCGGCATTGATATCGGTGGCGATGACCTTGGCGCCGGCCCTGGCGAAAGCCAGCGCGGAGGCCTTGCCGATGCCCTGCGCCGCGGCAGTGATGAGGATTACCTTGCCGCTGAGGTCGGCCATTGAGACGCTCCGGATAAGAAAATGAAACCGGGCCGAGGAAATACCCGTCGGCCCGGCACAAAGCTATAGGTCAATGGATCAATCGTAGAGAACAGCAGCGATTTCGGGGGAATCGATGTTGGTCTTGTCGAACCAGAAGAAGCCGGTGTCGATGATCTTCGGCAGTGTCTCGCCCTTGGTGGCGGCGATCGCGGCCTTCACCGTTTCGTAGCCGATGCCGATCGGGTTCTGGGTGATGGCGCCGGCCATCGTGCCGTCGCGGATCGCCGCCTTCTGGGCTGCGCCCGAGTCATAGCCGATCACCACGATCTGGGAGTTGAGCTCCTTCTTGCCGTTGAGCACGCCGATGGCGGAGCCCTCGTTGGCGCCGAAGATGCCCTTGAGATCGGGGTTGGCGAGCAGGATCGATTTGGTGATTTCGGTCGACTGCAGCTGATCGCCGCCGCCGTATTGCACCGAGACGACCTCGACCTTGGGATGGGCTTCCTTCATGCGGTTGACGAAGCCGTTGACCCGGTCGATGCCGGTGCGGCTGGTCTGGTCGTGGGCGACGACGGCGACCTTGCCTGCATCGCCGATCAGCTCGGCCATCTTGTCGGCGGCAAGCGCCGCGGCGGCCACGTTGTCGGTGGTCGCGGTGGTCACCGGAATGTCGCTGTCGACGCCGGAGTCGAAGGCGACGATGGGGATGCCGGCGTCCTTGGCCTGCTGCAGCAGCGGGATGGCCGCCTGGCTGTCGAGCGCGGCAAAGCCGATGGCGGCGGGCTTTCTCGCCAGTGCGGCCGACAGCATGTCCATCTGCTTGTCGACCTGGGTCTCGTTCTCGGGGCCCTCGAAGGTCACCTTGACGCCGAATTCGGCCGCGGCCTTGTCGGCGCCCGCCTTCACGGCCTGCCAGAACTGGTGCTGGAAGCCCTTGGAGATGAGCGCGATATCGAGCTCCTGGCCGAAGGAAATGCCGGTTCCCGCGAGTACGGCGGCGACGCTGGCCGTGCCGAGGAATGTACGTCTCGTAAGCATGGGATTTGTCCTCTCTCTTGTTGTTGCAGCGGGGCGCTGGCCGCCCTCTTGTGGTGTCGTTGCCCGGCGCCCCGGCTAGAGCCGGCGGCGGCGCAGGATGTCGGCGTAGACGGCAAGGATGATGATCGTTCCGGTCACCACCGTTTGCCACTCCTGCGCCACCGACAGGATGCGCAGGCCATTGGCCAGCACGCTGATGATCAGCGCGCCGATGAGCGTGCCGAGCACGGTGCCGCGGCCGCCCGAAAGCGAGGTGCCGCCGATCACCACGGCGGCGATGGCATCAAGCTCGTAGCCCTGCCCCAAAGCCGGCTGCGCCGAGTTGAGGCGCGAGGCGATGAGGATGCCGGCGATGCCGCAGATGGACCCGGCCAGCGCATAGACGGCGATCTTCCAGCGATCGACGTTGACGCCGGAGAGGCGCACCGCCTCTTCGTTCGAGCCGAGCGCAAAAGTGTAGCGACCGAGCGCGGTGCGGCGCAGGATGAAGTTGGCGATGAGCGCGACGGCGAACAGGATCAGCACGCCGTTCGGGATGGGCAGCGCCGGGACGAACTGACCGACGACGGAGCCCAGCGAGATCTGATTAAAGCCCGGCGTGTTGTTGAAATAGATGGGCTTCGTGCCCGAGACGACCAGCGACAGGCCCTTGAGGATCAGCATCATGCCGAGTGTCGCGATGAAGGGCGGCACCTTCATCTTGGCGATGATGAAGCCGGAGATGAACCCGCTGGCGAGGCCCGTGAGGATGGCGCCGGCAAGGCCGAGCGGCAGCGGCAGGCCGAGATAGGTGAGGATGACGCCCGCGACCACGGCGCAGAAGGTCATCAGCGTGCCCACCGACAGATCGATGCCGCCGGTGATGATGACGAGGGTCACCGCCACCGCGAGGACGCCGTTGACCGACGTGGCCTGAAGGATGGCGAGGATGTTCGCGGTCTGCAGAAAATTGGGCGAGGCGAGCGAGAAGACGACGAGCAGCGCGAGCAGGCCGGAGAACGCCAGCAGCCGGTGATAGGCGCCGGTGATGCGGATGCCGCGGGGTTTTGCGCCGGCCGTCGTCGTTTCACTCATTCACGCAGCCTTTGTCGTTGGATCGGGAGCGACGGCGCTCGGGCGGAGGGTGGCGAGATGCATGATTTCTTCCTGCGACGCGCCGCCCGGCAGGATGCCGGTCAGGCGGCCCTCGCACATCACCGCGATGCGGTGGCTGAGGCGGAGGATTTCGGGCAATTCGGACGAGATCATGATGACGGCGCGGCCTTCGCCGGCGAGGCGGTTGAGCAGCTTGTAGATCTCGGATTTGGCGCCGACATCGATGCCGCGCGTCGGCTCGTCGAAGATGAGGATCGGGCAATCGCGCAGCAGCCACTTGGCGATAACCACCTTCTGCTGGTTGCCGCCCGAAAGCAGGCGCGCCTCCTGCGTGTCGGACGGGGTTTTGATGGCGAGCTGCTGGATGAGGCCTTTCGCCGCCACCTCCATCGCACCTTCACGCAGCACCCCGGCGGGACCTGTGAAGCGTTCGAGGCTGGGGAGCACGATGTTGTTGCGCACGTCGAGCCCGGTCGCGAGGCCGAAGTGTTTGCGGTCCTCGCTGAGATAGCCGATGCCGGCGCTGACCGCGTCGCGCGGTGTCTTCACCGCCACCGGCCTGCCGTCGATGAGGATTTCGCCGGCCTCGATGGGATCGGCGCCGAAGATGGCGCGGGCGACTTCGGTGCGCCCTGCCCCCATCAGCCCGGCAAAGCCGAGGATCTCGCCCTTGCGGACGGTAAAGCTGACATCGCGGATTTCCTTGCCGCGTGAAAGCCCGCGGACTTCGAGTGCGACAGGTGCGGCCGAGGTATCCGGGATCGCCGCCTGCTCGTTGCTGAGGGTGCGGCCGACCATCATTGAGATGATCGTCTCAATTGGTGTGGTGGCGGCGGGAACGGTGCCCACATATTCGCTGTCGCGCATGATGGTGACGCGATCGGCGATGCGCTTGATCTCGTCCATCTTGTGGCTGATGTAGACGATGCCGACGCCCTCGGCCTTCAGCCGGTTGATGATGGCGAACAGCTCGTTGATCTCGGCATCGTTCAGAGCCGCGGTCGGCTCATCCATGATGAGGACGCGCGAGCGGAAGCTCAGCGCCTTGGCGATCTCGACCATCTGCTGCTTGGCGATGGTGAGCGAGCCGGCATTTACCCGCGGGTCCATCGCGAGGTGCATGGATTTGAAGATCGCCTCGCAATCGTCGTTGAGCTTTTTCTCGTCGAGGAGCCAGCCGGCGCGCGGTTCACGGCCGATGAAAATGTTCTGCGCCGCCGTGAGATCGCGCATCAGCGCGAGTTCCTGGTGGATGATGGCGATGCCGAGGTTCAGCGCCTCGCGCGGGCTGCCCAGATCCACCGGCTTGCCGTCGAACCGGATGTCGCCGCCGTCGCGCCGGTAGATGCCGGCGAGGATTTTCATCAGCGTCGACTTGCCGGCGCCGTTCTCGCCCATCAGCGCATGGACTTCGCCGGCCTCAAGGTCAAAGCGCGCCTTGTGCAGCGCCCGGACGCCCGGAAACTGCTTGTCGATATCGACCATTTCGACGAGCGCCGTCAAACGACGCCCGGCGGCATGAGGGAAGTCGCGGCAGCCGTCCGTATAGACATGCAGGTCTCCTCCGGTGCCCAGCATCAGCCGGAAACCGAGCGGCTTGCAAGAGGCTGTTGCGAGACACCTAACGCGCGAAGGGCGGGGAAGGCTCCGCGCCCGGGTGGCGGCGAGGCGGCACAAAAGGGGTGCACGCGGCGGCGGCGCCGTGCTTAGGTCGCGGCAGGGCACCGGCAACACCCAGGACGTGGGCATGCGCATTCTCGATACCCATCTGCACCTCATCTACCAGGATCGATTTGCGTATCCCTGGCTTGCGGGCGCGCCAAAACTCGACCGGGACTGGACGGCGGAGAGCTATTTCGCCGAGGCGGAAAAGCTCGGG
>DAORUH010000086.1:0-13374 GCA_035433065.1 Devosia sp.
CGGAAGCACGGCGAGGTGTGGCCGATCTCGAAGGTGACAAGCACCTCCTCCTCCATCGTCAGACCCATGCCGCCGTGTTCCTCGGGCAGGCAAATGCCGAACAGGCCCAGTTCCTTCATGTCGTGAAGGACGTCGTCGGGAATCCCGTCGGTCTCGGCAACGATTGCTTCGGCCGGAACCAAGCGTTCGCGCACGAAGCGCGAAATCGTATCGAGCAGAATGTTCAGTGTTTCCTGGTCGCGAATCATGATCTCCTCCGTTGTCTGTGGTCAAACGCGTTCGAGCGCGATGGCAATGCCCTGCCCAACGCCGATGCACATGGTGGCGAGCGCAAGGCGACCGCCGGTTTCGTGAAGTTCGAGGGCGGCCGTCCCGGTGATCCGGGCGCCGGACATGCCGAGCGGATGGCCGAGCGCAATGGCGCCCCCGTTGCGGTTCACCCGCGGGTCATCGTCGGCGATGCCGAGCATCCTCAACGTGGCCAGGCCCTGCGCGGCGAAGGCCTCGTTGAGCTCGATCACGTCGAGATCGGCCGGCGAAAGTCCCAACCGCGCCAGCAGCTTCTGGCTCGCGGGCGCCGGGCCGATGCCCATGATGCGCGGGAGCACGCCCGCGGTGGCGCCCCCGAGGACGCGCACGATCGGGGTCAGGCCATGCTTCTTCGCGGCCTCGGCGCTCGCGAGGATCAGCGCCGCCGCGCCGTCGTTCACGCCGCTGGCGTTGCCGGCAGTGACCGAGCCGTTCGGGAACAGCGGCCTTAGCTTCGCGAGCGCCTCGGCCGTGGTGGCGCGGGGATGCTCGTCGCGGTCCACGACGACCGGATCGCCCCTGCGCTGAGGGATCGTGACCGGCACGATCTCCTTCGCCAGCCGACCGCTGGCCTGCGCCGCGGCGGCCTTCGCCTGCGACGCCTGGGCCATGGCGTCCTGAGCCTCACGGCTGACGCCATAGTCGTCGGCGACGTTCTGGCCGGTCTGCGGCATGGACTCCGTGCCGTAGGCCTTCTCCATCGCCGGGTTCACGAAGCGCCAGCCGATGGTGGAGTCGTGGATCTCGGCGTTGCGCGAGAATGGGCTTTCGGCCTTTGGCAGGACGAAGGGGGCGCGGCTCATGCTCTCCACGCCGCCTGCGATCATCAACTCGGCCTCGCCGGCCGCGATCTGGCGCGCGGCGACCAGCACCGCGTCCATGCCCGAGCCGCACAGCCGGTTGATCGTCGTCCCGGGCACCTGGACCGGCAGCCCGGCGAGCAGGGCGCACATGCGGGCGACGTTGCGATTGTCCTCGCCGGCCTGGTTGGCACAGCCGTAGATCACGTCGTCCACCGCCTGCCAGTCGACGCTGCGATTGCGCGCCATCAGCGCGCGCAGTGGCTCCGCGCCCAACTCGTCGGTCCGCACCGCGGACAGCGCGCCGCCGTAGCGGCCGATTGGCGTGCGGATGTAGTCGCAGATGAATACTTCGATCATGATGCCCTCACAGTTCGTTCGCGGACATAGCGCGACACGGTGTCGTGGAATTTATGGATTGCGAGCGGTGGCCTGCTCGTCTGCCCAGCGACGCAGGGCATCGGAAGGCACGGGAGCGCAGCCATCGGCGTGAAGGGCCTCGAGCCGGGCGACCACCCGCTCGAAGCCGAGCGACCGGCCGTACTGCACGGGTCCGCCGCGGAAGCGCGGAAAACCGTAGCCGTGGACCATCACCAGATCGACGTCCGATGGGCGCTGCGCGATGTCTTCGTCCACGATCCGGGCCGCGGCGTCGACCATGGGCAGCACGAGGGCATCGACGAGCGCCTCGTCCGTCCAGTCCCGCGCCGGCGCGCCGGCCTCGGCCCGCGCATCCGCGACCGCGGCGACGACGGCCTCGGGCAAGCCCGGCAGTGCGCGACCCTCGGCGTAGTCGTACCACCCCGCCCCGGTCTTGCGGCCGAGCCGGCCGAGCGCCGCCAGCCGGTCGGCGACCGGAGCGAAGGGCCTCTCACCCCGCGCCCGCGCCGCCTTGCGCTGCGCCGCGCCGATGTCGAGACCGGCAAGGTCCTGCACCTCGAAGAGCCCCATCGCCATGCCGAAGCGGCGCAGGGCGGCGTCGATCCGCTCGGGGCTCGCGCCTCGGGACAGCAGTCGCTCGCCCTGCTCGCGGTAGAGCTTGAGGATGCGGTTGCCGATGAAGCCGTCACAGATTCCTGCGCGCACCGGAACCTTGCCCAGCCGCCTCGCGAGATCGAACGCCGTCGCCAGGGTCGCGGGCGCGGTGTCGGGGAGCGGCACGATCTCCAGCAACTTCATGACATTGGCGGGGCTGAAGAAGTGCAGGCCGATGAGACGGTCCGGATTCGACATGCCCTCGAAGACCGCGCGCGGGTCGAGATAGGAGGTATTGGTGGCCAGGATCGCATCCGCCTGGCAGACGCGGGACAGTGCGGAGAAGACCGCCTGCTTGACGGCCAGGTCCTCGAACACCGCCTCGACGACCAGGTCGCAGTCGGCGAGATCGTCATACCAAGTGCCTGCGGTGAAGCGCGACAGGCACGCGGCCCGCCCGTCCTTGGTCAGCCGTCCGCGCTTCACGTCCCCATCCAGGATCGCGGCGAGGTTGGCCTCGCCCCGCGCGACGCTCTCCGCATCGCGTTCCACCATGCGCACGCTGACCCCGGCGGCGAGCAGCGCCGCCGCGATGCCGGCGCCCATCGTGCCGCCGCCGACGATACCCGCCGTCGCGACCGGGCGTGGCCCGACCCCGGCCAGCTCCGGCGGGCGCGGCGCCGCACGCTCGGCGAAGAACACATGCCGCAGTGCCGCCGCCTGATCCGACCCCCGCAGGGCGAGAAAGGTCTCGCGCTCCTGCGCGATGGCATCATCGAAAGACCGCTCGCTCGCTGCGCGGATCACCCGCAGCGCCTCGCGGGGCGCGGTATTGCCACGGGCCGCCCGGGTGAGGCGGGCCTCGGCCTCCTTCCAGAAGTCGTCGCCCCGCGTCTCGGTCCCGCGCTCGGCGAGCGCCTCGGGCCGCTCGCCCGCCAGCGCCGCGATCAGCCAATCCCTGGCTGCTGCGGACAAGTCGTCCGCGTCGAGCACGGCGTCGATCAGCCCGATCTCCTGCGCCTTCGCCGCCGATACCGGCTTGCCCCCGGTCACCAGATCGACCGTCGCCTCGACCCCGATCAGCCGCGGCGTGCGCACCGTGCCGCCTGCGCCGGGGATGACCCCCAGCGTCACCTCAGGGAAGCCGAGCGCCGCACCCGGTGCGGCGACGCGCCAGCGGCAAGCGAGCGCCAGTTCGAGCCCGCCGCCGAGCGTCGCACCGTTGAGCACCGCGAGCCACGGGGCGCGCGAGGTCTCGATGGCGCGGATCACGTCGGGCAGATGCGGTGGCTCCGGCGCGCGGTCGAACTCGGTCACGTCAGCGCCGGCGACAAAAGCCTTGCCGGCGCCGGTCAGCACCACGCCCTCGATCCGCGGCTGGGCCGCGATCTCGGTCACGGCGTCCAGCAGGCCCTGGCGCACGTCGCGCGACAAGGCGTTGACCGGGGGATTGTCGATCGTGACGCGGGCGATGCTGCCATCGATGACGACCCGGACGGGCGCGGAGGCGGATACCGGCGCGTTCATGGAACGAGCCTGTCGTAGTAATGCACCTCGAAGAGCTCGCAGCCTTCGGGCGAGTTGAAGGGGCCGTGTACCAATCCAGGCGGACGGCGCACGAAATCTCCGGCCGGCGAGACGGTGCCGTCGGCGTCGATCAGCGTGCCGGAGACGACAAAGACCTCTTCCCAGTAGTCGTGCACGAAGGGCTCGGTCGTCATGGCGCCGGCCTCGAAGCGCACGAGGCGCGTGCGGTGACCCGCCTTGGCCGTCTCATCGAGCGTGCCGGCGAGCGCCCGCTGGGAGATCCCGGCGAACCCGCTGAAAGGCGCCCAGCCGTCCGTCGATTTCGTGTTCATCGCAAGCTCCTTCAAAGCGAACGGCGCGAGGCCATGCCGCCGTCGACGGTGAAGATCGTGCCCGACAGATAGGCCGCCTTGTCCGAGGCGACGAAGACGATCATGTTGGCCACATCGCTCGCCTGAGCCGGCCGGCCACCGGGGTAACGGTCGAAGAAGCGGCGATACTCCCCGGCGTCGCCGTAGGTCTCCTGCGCGCGGGTCTTGAGCAGGTTGCGCAGGCGTTCGGTCTCGACGGCGCCCGGGTTGATGCCGATCACGCGCACGCCCATGTCGAGGCTTTTTCCTCCGACCGCGCGGGTGAAGGCCATCAGCGCGGCGTTGCCGGTCGAACCGCAGACATAGTCGAAGTCCGGGCTCTCGCCGGCGCTGCCGATGGAATTGACGATGACCCCGCCGCCGGATTCGGACATCGCCTTCAGGTAGTGCTTCGTCAGCGCGATGTAGCCGAAGACCTTCAGGTCCCAGGCCTCGCGCCAGGTCGCCATCGAGATGTCGAACAGGTTGCCGCCGGGGATGGCGCCGGCATTGTTGACCAGGATGTCGACGCGTCCCGCACTTTCGGTCACCGCAGCGAGTCCGGCCGCCGTGGTGAGGTCGGCGGTGATCGTGCGGCACTGCGCGCCGTGGCGCTGCTTCAGGTCCTCGGCCTGCGCAGCGAGCCCGTCGGTATTACGGTCCAGGAGGATCAGTTCAGCCCCCTCTGCAGCGAAACGGTCGGCGATTTCGGTTCCGATCGCACCGGCCGAGCCGGTGACCATGACGACCTTGCCCTTGAGTCCAAGCTCCATTTTTCTCTCCTTAAGTTCTGGTGTTGCGGAAATTCGGCGCACGCTTCTCGCGGTGCGAGGCGACCCCTTCGCGCACCTCGGGACCGGCGAAGGCCAGCATCTCGAGGGCGGTCGAGGTGTCGAAGGTCGGCCCGGCCATGCGCAGCCAGTTGTTCATGGCGTATTTCGTCCAGCCGATCGCGTCGGTGGCGCCATTGGCGAGCTCGGCCGCGATCTCGAGCGCGGTCGGCAGCACCTCGTCCTGCTCCACGGCCATCGAGACGAGACCGATGCGCTCGGCTTCCTCCCCGAGGATCGGGCGGCAGGTCATCAGGTAATACTTGGCCTTGGCCATGCCGCAGAGCAGCGGCCAGATGATCGCCGCGGCGTCGCCTGCCGCCACGCCGAGGCGCGTGTGGCCATCAACCAGCTTCGCGGTCTTGGAGACGATGGAAATGTCGGCGAGCAGCCCGACCACCAGCCCCGCGCCCACGGCCGGGCCGTTGATCGCGGAGATCACCGGCTTGCGGCAGTTGATGATGTTGTAAACAAGATCGCGCGTTTCGCGCCACGACGAGACGCGCTCGGCGTGGTCGTTCATCAGCGAATCGACCCAGCCAAAGTCGCCGCCCGCCGAGAAGGCGCGGCCGGCGCCGGTGACGACCACCGCCTCGACCTCCGCTGCGGTGTCGATGTCGAGCCAGATTCGCGTCAGTTCCGCGTGGGTCGCGCGATCGATCGAGTTCATCGCCTCGGGCCGGTCGAACGTGATCTTGAGGATGCCGTTATCGAGCATCTCGAGCTTGAGTTTCTTGTAGTTGCTATGCCAGTCGGTCATGGGTTCCGCCTTTGAGACAGGTTTCAGGATTGCGGCTTGGCCGCAGCGACGAGGGTGCGCAGGGCTTCCAGTGCATCCGGGTTTTCGAGTGTCGAGAGGTCGCCGAGCGGCTCCCCGAGGACCACGCCGCGCGCGAGCCGGCGCAGGACCTTGCCGTTGCGGGTGCGCGGGAGCTCGGGGACGACGAGGACTTCGCGCGGCCGCAGCCCCGCGCCGAGCTTGCGCGCGACGTGCTCGCGCACCGACGCGGCCAGCGTGCCGTCGTCCACGTCGCCGGGGTTCGGCACCACGAGCAGCACCACGGTCTGGCCGCTCTTCGCATCGGGCACGCCGATCGCTGCCGCCGCCGCGACGCGGTCATCCGACAGCGCGGCCTCCTCGATCTCGGTCGGGCCTACGCGCCGACCGGAGATTTTCAGGACGTCGTCGCTGCGGCCACGCAGCTCCCACAGCCCGTTCTCGTGGCGCACGACGAGATCGCCATGGCTCCAGAGGCCCGGGCGCTGCGACCAGTAGCTGTCGATGAAGCGCTCGGGGTCCTGCCAGAGCCCGACGGTCAGCCCGACCATCGGCCGGCGCAGCACCAGCTCGCCGACTTCACCGGGCGCGGTTTCCGCGTCTTCATGCACGGCCGCGGCATCGACGTCGGTGACGATCGAGTTGAAGCCGAACGGATAGATTGGGCGCAGCACGATGTTCGAGAGGATCCCGCCCGAAATCTCCGTGCCGCCGCTCAGGTTGATGATGGGCGTGCGCTCACGGCAAAGCTGGCGGAACGCCCAGAGGAAGGTCGGCTCGTCGATGACCTCGCCCGCGGTGATCAGCGTGCGGAAGTTGCCGCCGAGGCCCTCCGGCAGTTCCGGAAAGGCCGCCGCCATGATGCGCAGCATGGTGGGCGCCGTGCCGAAGTGGGTGACGCCCATCGTCTTTGCTACGCGCAGAAGCTCGAGCGCGTCGGGCGCGATCGGGCCGCCGTTGTAGAGGACCAGCGATCCGCCGAGCATCAGCGGCGCGAGGATCTGCCACGGGCCGACCATCCAGCCCATGTCGCTGTACCACATCAGCCGGTCGCCCGGGCGGAAGTCGAACTGGTACGCGGTGTCGTGCGCCACCCGGAAGGGGAAGCCGCCGTGGATGTGGACCGTCCCCTTCGGCTTGCCGGTCGTCCCCGAGGTGAACATGATCATCCACGGCGTGTTCGGGTCGAAGCTTGGCGCCGCGATGGCCCGGTCGGTGGGAAGGCTTGCCCAATCGTGGTTTCCGGCCGGCGCGCCGTCGCCGAGGCAGTTGACCACCGCGACCGCCTCGAGCCCGGGACAGGCCGCGGCCACGGCCGCGAGGGTGTCGGCCGTGCGGAGGGTCTTGCCGCCGCGAATCCAGCCGTCGCAGCTGACCAGCACCTTGGCGCCGGCGGCATTGATCCGCGTCGCGATCGCCTCCGGCCCGAAGGCGGAGTAAAGCGGCACGATGATCGCGCCCATCCGCGCCGTGGCGACGGTCACGAAGGCCGCCTCCGCGATATTGGGCAGCAGCATCGCCACGCGGTCGCCTTCGCCCACGCCGAGCGCAGCCAGCCGGGACATCGCCGCATCCACCTCGCGACGAAGCTCGGCACGGGTGAGGTCGCGGCGCGCGCCGGATTCCGACATCTCGATCAGAGCAATGTCTTCGTCATTAGTCCCTTCCGGCGCGAGCAGGGTGTCAGTGAAGTTGAGCGCGCCGCCGTCGAACCAGCGTGCATGTTCGACGCCGCCGCCCAGATCCATGACCTGCCGGAACGGCTGGCGGAAGTGGAGGCCCAGGTCGGCGACGACGTCCCGCCAGTAGCCCTCCATGTCGTCGAGGGCGAAGGCGCGAAGAGCGTCGAAGTCCTGACGGCCGGAGCGCCGCATCAGCCGGGTCAGCGCGGCGCTCTCGGTCCGGGCCGCGTCGGGCGTCCAGACCGGAATCATTCTCCGACCCTCCCTGCTGCCATCCAGCGTTTCATCGCCTCCGGATCATAGCTGTCCACGTACTCGGACAAGGCTCGGGTCAGCGGCTCGGGCACCCCCGCCAAGTCGGACAGCGCCAGTGCGAAACGCAGGTCCTTGGCGACGACGTCATGTACGGCGCGATAGGATTCGGGGGTCTTGGCCCACTGCGAGAACTGCCGCCGCCCCATCGCGGCATCCCTGGTCAGGAAGTTCAGCCCGGTGCTCACGGACATGATCGGCGTCAGCGCCTCGTAGCTGACACCGTGCGCCTCGGCCAGCTGCACCACCTCAGCGGTCAGGAAGATGTTGGCGATGCAAATGATGTTGTTGATGATCTTGACGACTTCGCCCGCGCCGAGGTTGCCGCAATGGAAAATGTTCTTGCCCATCGCCTGCATCAGCGGCATGGCAGCGTCCACGTCATCCTTCGGGCCGCCCATGAGGATGCTGAGGGTGCCTTCTTGTGCGCCGACGATACCGCCGCTTACCGGGGCGTCGATCAGACGCGCCCCTTTGTCCGCGAGCGGCCCTTTTATTGCGGCGAGCGTGTCCGGCAGAGTCGTGCTCATGAGGCAGATGAGCGGGACGTGACCTGGAGAAACGGCGTCGGCCAAGCCGCCCGGTCCGGTCAAGGTCGCGAGGATCTGCTGGTCGTTGGCGAGCAGGACCACCACAGCATCCTCGCCCGCGCAATCGGCGGTCAGGTCGGTAACCCGGACGCCCTCGGCGCGGAACTGATCGAGCACCGCAGGATTGCGGTCGCAGACGAGGATGTCGAATCCTGCGGCCCTAGCGTTCCGCGCCATCGGGGCGCCCATGTTTCCGGCCCCGATGAAAGCGACTGTCTTGATAGGCAATTTGGAGTCTCCGTTGGAAAACGTCGTTTATAGAGAGCTGCTTCGTTG
Source organism: Devosia sp. (assembly GCA_035433065.1). Lineage (GTDB taxonomy): Bacteria > Pseudomonadota > Alphaproteobacteria > Rhizobiales > Devosiaceae > Devosia_A. The sequence goes on from DAORUH010000086.1 coordinate 8,430, forward strand.
CCTAAAGCTTAGGCCCCGGCACGGTCGCGAAGTAGAGGGATGGCTGCACACTGGTTGAGCGTGGACGCACAATGTTGCTTACGGGACATGCGCCAACGTGGAGCGACATGCACTATTTCCTGGCGCGTTGCGCGGCTTGGGACGGCGCGGGCATCACCCATCAGTTGCCGCAGATCATGGGCCTGGACGGCGCCGGTTTCGTGGAAGAGGTCGACGCAGGCGAGACCCTGCTTTCCCTTGGGGCAGCGGGTCGTCATCCACCCGAAGTGACCAACGGCCGCCGCGAGTTCTGCCAGCGCGGCGAGGGCGTGCTGTGCACCACAATGCGGTATCTGGGCGAGCATTGGGACGGCAACTTCGCCCAGTGGATCAGCGTGCTGGCCGAGCACGCGAAAGAAATCGAGATGTTCGACCTGGCCTCTTACAGCCCGGAGCTCATCCCTGATGAAATCCTTAATGCGGATCGGATCTCAAGGCAGCGGTCCCCAGCAAGGCCCCGGCCAGAGCCAATGAGGATCTCAGGAACGTCACCGTCAGCCACCTGCGCCGTCTGCGAAAGTCCCCCGCCCGCGTGATGTGCTATTCCTTTAGCATGACCCGGCCAGTTATGCCGAATGACGCAAATTCATTCGTTGCAGGTCGATAATGGATCTTGGCGGCGTACTGCTCGAGCAGATTGGGCGGATGGCGCAGCAACTCGCCAAACCTCCGGGCACAGGCAGCAAAGGCATGAACGGCGGATTTCTAATGCGGATTCAACCGGTGGATGCAACAGCGTGGTGAAACTTTTCAGCTGCTGTTTCGGATAGTTCTTAGGTGCGGGGACGCCTATGGGTACAACCGACCACTACGCCCAGATCGCAAGTAGGGGCCGCCAGCGTGGTCACCCGTTGTGGCGGAAGAACTCCGGATGCTGCTCGAACAGGTCTCGAATAAAGTCCCACACGACGCGGACGCGCTTGATCCGCAGCAGGTCCTCTGGCGCAGCGATCCATAGCGTTCGGGTGACAAGTGACTGTCCTGGGAACACGCAGACCAGATCGTCCGACAGGTCTGCGACGAAAGGCGACAAGGCCACGAGACCCATTCCCGCCGCCGCGGCTTCGCGCTGGGCAAGCACGCTGGTGGAGGTGAAACTCCTTTTGGGATGTGGCGTGAGCTCTTCCAGAACGCGAAAGTGGCCGCTGAGCGAGCCGTCGTGGATGTAGTCCACGAAGTTGTGCTCGGCGATATCGCTCAACTGGCGGATAGGCGGGTGGGAGTCCCGGTAGCCGGGCGAGCAATAGAGGGAATAGTCGACATCGGTCAGCCGCGCGACCTTGTAGCGTCCCACCTCGGGACGGTCCAGGGTGATCAGAATCTCGACCTCGCGCGTGACGAGGCTCGGATATTGCGGCTGGGGCAGCAGCTGGACCTGCAGCTCAGGGTGCGCGCGATGCAGTTTCGCCAGGGCGCGCGCGATCAGGTGAATGCCTAAGCCCTCTACCGTACCCAGGCGCACCGATCCCTTCACCCGCACGCCCAGGCCCGCGCTCTCCTCGACTGCTTCGAGCAGAGCGCTTTCCATTCCTTCCGCATGCGGAATGAGCGCGTCGCCGGCCTCGGTCAGCGAATACCCGGTGCGTCGGCGATCGAAAAGGACGGCGCCCAGGCCGGCCTCGAGCCGGTCGATGCGGCGCGAAACCGTGGAGTGTTCGATGCCGAGCCGCTCGCCTGCGAGGGAGATGGTGCCGAGCCGTGCGACCGCGAGAAAGACCCGCAGATCGTTCCAATCAGGTAGGGAGTCCATGTCGGGTATTGTGCATTGATGCACAAGCCGTGTGCAACAACTTGCTTTGGCGAGGGAAACGCGACGCAGATAATTCTTGCACAGGTCAGCCTTTTGAGCTTTCCGACGCATATTTCGAAGCGGACAACGGCAATGGCCCGCTTTCCGCATCCGGCCGAAATGCGTTTCGCAGGAGTGACGTTGTCGCGGTGTCTGACGGCGAATTTCGCGAACCCACATAACGAAGGAGACAGTCAATGGAAAAGACCGTGAAGACGGCCCGGCAATTGGTGGAGAAGGCACGAATCGGCGTGGTTTCGGTCGGTCCGAACGAGCCCGTGCTGGCGGTATTGCAGGCGATGGCGGACAACAACGTTGGCGGTGTGCTGGTCATCGACAACGGGCAACTGGTCGGCATCGTCACCGAGCGCGACTACGCCCTGAAAGTTGAACTTCAGGGCCGGACGGCCAAGGACACCCGGGCGCACGAGATCATGACCAACGAAGTACTTTGCGTCTCCGCCGACGACCCCAGTGAGCGCTGCCTGTCGGTCATGCACGAAAAGGCGGTGCGTTATCTCCCGGTGACGGAGTCGGGCAAGGTGATCGGCATGCTTTCCCTGCGCGACGTGCTGGAGGAAGTGGTCACCGAGGACGAGCACCTGATCAGGGATCTCGAGCACGAACGCATCGAGTCCAGCGGCGATACCGGCGGCAACTACTGACCAGGACCACTCTCTCCAAAGGAGTTCTCGAAATGTACGAATTCATCGTCATCCTGGCGGCGCTGGTGTTCCTGATGTTCGTCGCGTACCGCGGCTTCAGCGTCATTCTCTTCGCACCGGTCGCCGCCCTCGGCGCAGTGCTGTTCACCGATCCGTCGCTGGTACCGGCCATGTACACCAGCGTGTTCATGGACAAGATGGTCGGCTTCATCAAGCTCTACTTCCCAGTCTTCCTGCTGGGCGCGGTGTTCGGCAAGGTCATCGAGTTGTCGGGCTTCTCGAAGTCCATCGTGTCCGCGGTGATCAAGCTGCTCGGGCCGGATCGAGCGATGTTCTCGATCGTGCTCGTCTCCGCCATCCTCACCTACGGCGGGGTGTCGGTGTTCGTCGTGGTGTTCGCGGTCTATCCCTTCGCCGCCGAGATGTTCCGCCAGAGCGGGATCCCGAAGCGGCTGCTGCCGGGGACGATCGCGCTCGGCGCGTTCAGCTTCACGATGGACGCGATGCCCGGCACGCCGCAGATCCAGAACATCATCCCGTCCGCGTTCTTCAAGACCAACGCCTGGGCCGCGCCCTGGCTAGGCGTGGTCGGCTCGACCTTCATCCTCCTGGTCGGCCTCACCTACCTGAGCTGGCGGCGCAAGCAGGCCGCGACGAAGAATGAAGGCTATGGCGAGGGCCACATCAACGAACCCGAGCCCTTCTCCGGCGAGTCCCTGCCCAACCCGTGGATCGCCCTCGTGCCGCTGGTTGCGGTGGGCGTGCTGAATCGGGTCTTCGGGGAGTGGATTCCGCAGGTGTACGGCAAGACCCACGAGATGACGCTGGCCGCGGGCGGTAAGCCCGTGATCACCGAAGTCTCCAAGGTCGCCGCCATCTGGGCGGTGGAGGCGGCGCTGCTGGTGGGCATCCTCACCGTGCTGGTGTTCTCGTTCAAGACGGTCAGCAAGAAGTTCGCCGAAGGCACCAAGGCGGCGGTGTCAGGCACGCTGCTGGCGTCGATGAACACCGCGTCCGAGTATGGTTTCGGTGCTGTCATCGCCATCCTGCCCGGCTTCCTGATTGTGGCCGAGGTCCTGAAGGCCATCCCCAACCCGCTGATCAACGAGGCGATCACCGTCACCACGCTGGCCGGCATCACCGGCTCGGCGACCGGCGGCATGAGCATCGCGCTGGCGGCGATGGCGGACCAGTTCATCGCCTCGGCCAACGCCGCCAGCATCCCGCTGGAAGTCCTGCATCGGGTCGCCTCGATGGCGAGCGGCGGCATGGATACGCTTCCCCATAACGGCGCGATCATTACGCTGCTGGCGGTCACCGGCCTCACCCACCGCCAGGCCTACGGCGACATCTTCGCCATCACCTGCATCAAGACCGTCGCGGTGTTCGTGGTCATCGCCTTCTATTACCTGACCGGCCTGTACTGAGGACCGCGTTCGCCGCAAGAAGGCAGGGGAAGCGGGAACGTGGATCTTCCGCACTTCGTGTGACGCAGCATCTATAACTGCGTCACACGGAGCATCTCCTGAACGGGCGTGTCCCGGGAAGTGGTGTTAGAGCGTGGGAGTGAGGTGTTCGCCGTGGGGGCCCTGCAGGGCGCCCACGGCGGGCGCGAAGTAGGGGGGGCATCGGAGAACTTCGGTAAGGTGGGAGGTGCGACACTTCAACCTAGCCATGAGAAAGCACCCGATGACCAAGAACAGCATGCAGCTTTCCGAGCTGCTTGAGAAGGCTGGCGCCGAGGATATCGTGCGCGAGATGGTGGGCTTCGTTGCGCAGCGGCTGATGGAGCTCGATGTCGAGAATCGCTGTGGCGCCGCACACGGCGAGCGGCAGCTGAGGCCGAGTAGCAGTCAGCGGTGTGTAGCTCTTCAAATGAAAAAAGCTCCTTGAGGGAGCTTTTTTCATTATCCGTGTCACCAAGATTTCACTTTGATCGCACAGTTCTCGATGTTCCCGCTACGCAACAAACACCCTCACACATCAATATTCTGCGCATACAGCGCATTGCCCTCGATAAACGCCCTTCTCGGCTCCACGTTGTCACCCATCAGGGTGGTGAAGATCTCGTCCGCGGCAATCGCGTCATCGATCTGCACGCGCAGCAGGCGGCGCACGGCGGGGTCCATGGTGGTTTCCCACAGCTGCTGGGGATTCATCTCGCCCAGGCCCTTGTAGCGCTGCTTGCTGAGGCCGCGTTCGACTTCGCTGAGCAGCCAGGTGATGGCGTCGGCGAAACGGGTGATGGGTTTGCGCTTTTCGCCGCGGCGGATTTCGGCGCCGGGACCGATCAGGCCGCTGATGGCTTCGGCGGCGTTGCGGATGCTGCGGTAGTCGCCGGAGACGAGGAAGTCTTGCTCGACCCAGCCGAACTTGCGGTTGCCGTGGTGCAGGCGCTCGATGGTGAGGCGCCATTCTTCGGATTCGTCGTGGTATTCGGCGTAGATCTGCA
>DAORUH010000087.1:0-13193 GCA_035433065.1 Devosia sp.
TCGACCGGGTCATCGAACGGGCGCTGGCCGACCACAACCACGCGACGAACCCGCGGGTGGCGACGGCGGACGAGTATCGTGGGATGCTGGTCGAGGCGATGGGGTAGGTGCGGCGGGAGCGGTTGCCGGCAAGGATGCTTCTGACTGCGCTCCCCCTCATCCGGCGCTTCGCGCCACCTTCTCCCACGGAGGGGAGAAGGCCCGACTGAACCTCTCGGTTCTTTGGCCCTCTCCCCTCCGTGGGAGAGGGTGCCCGAAGGGCGGGTGAGGGGGGCCATCAGTCGGCGGCCTCACCCTCGGCATCCCGAGACATTTAGTCCGCAAACAGCTCCGGGTGCGCCTGGGCGATCCGCGGCAGCGACATCATGATCTCGCCGAGGTGGGCGCGCATGGCGGCTTCGGCGTCGTCAGGGGCGTGGCGGGTGAGGGCGTCGACGATGGCGGCGTGCTGGCCGATCAGGGTGTCGATGGGCGTGGCGTCGGGCATCGACAGGTAGCGCACGCGGTCCATCTGGGCCTTCAGGTTTTCGAGCAAGCGCCAGGCGTGGTCGACATCGGCGGCGTGGGCGAGGGCCTGGTGGAAGGCTTCATCGAGCCTGAGGAACCGCACATGGTCGCCATCGGCATTGGCGGCGCGCTGGTCATCGAGGATGCGGTTGAGGTCGACGAGCTTTTTCGCCGAGGCTTCGAGCGCCGCCTTGCGCACCACCGCGACTTCGATGGCCTCGCGAATGAAGCGGGCGTTCTGCACCTCGCGGATTGAGATCAGCATGACGAAGGTGCCGCGCTGCGGCCGGATCTCGACCAGCCCGATTTCGGCGAGCTTGATGAAGGCCTCGCGCACCGGCTGGCGCGACACGCCGAGCTGGCGGGCGACGTCGGCCTCGGAGAGCAGGTTCCCGGGCTTCAACTGCAGGTTGACGATGCTGCTGCGCAGCGCGTCGAAAACGCGCGTGCCCATCGTCGCCTGCCGCATGCGCGGCGTCTCGTCGTCGAGAGTCAGCATGTCAAAACTCAATTCGCATTGACTCCTTCCGTACTACCATACTAGTCTTTCTGCAATCGGCGCGGGAGTGTGCCGATCTTGGGAGGACACCATGAATCTGAAGTTTTTCACGGCCTTCGCGGCCGCGAGCGCGCTCACTGTTTCCCCAGCAGCCTTTGCAGCGGACTATACGCTGAGCGTCAATACCGCGCTCGCGATCTCCGACCCCTTGTACAAGGGACTTGAGAGTTTTGCCGCCAATGTCGCCACCGCGTCGGGCGGCAAGATCGAGGTCAAGCTGTTCCCCAATTCGCAGCTCGGCGCCGATGAGGACGTGCTGGAACAGGCCCGCGCCGGTGCGCCGGTGGCGGTGGTGGTCGATGGCGGGCGACTGGCCAATTTCGTGCCGGAGTTCGGCGTGCTCGGCGCGCCCTATCTCGCTAGCGGTTATGACGGCATTCGCAAGGTGGTCGTTTCGCCCAAGTTCGAGGAATGGGTGAAGGCGCTGCACGACAAATCCGGCCATCAGGTGCTGAGCTTCAACTGGTGGCAGGGCGAGCGGCACCTTTGGACCGCCAATCCGGTGAACGTGCCTGCCGATCTCGCGGGCAACCGCATGCGGACGCCCGGCGCGCCGGTGTGGGTCGAGACCATTACCGCGATGGGCGCTGTGCCCACCCCCATGCCCTTCGCCGAAGTCTATTCGGCGCTGGAGCAGAAGGTCATCGACTCGGTCGAGGCACAGCTTCCGGCCGGCGAGGGCGCCAAGCTGTTCGAGGTGACGAAGGTGCTCACCAAGACCGGCCACATCAACCTCATCACCGGGCTGGTGACTTCCGCGTCATGGTTCGACAGCCTGCCGGCTGACCTGCAGAAGGTGCTGCGCGACGAAGCGGTGAAGGCCGGCGACGTGGCCTCCTACGGCACGCGCGATGCGCTGTCGGCGATCGAGGGACGGCTGACGGCCGCGGGCATGACGGTCAACGAGATCGACGTCACCCCGTTCAAGGAAGCCACTGCCGGTGTCTATGACAAGCTCGGCTACGGCGCGCTGCGCGACGAGCTGCAGGCGATCGCCGCCGCACCCTGATCCACTCTGCGGCACGGGTGCTTCGGCATCCGTGCCTTCATCGTTTTCGGGGAGGGCAGGATGCTGCTCAAACGTCTTGCGCAGATCGAGCTGGCGATCTGCGTTGCGCTGCTCGCCGGGGTCACGGGCCTCGTCTTCACCGCCGCGGTGATGCGGTTCTTCGGCCGGCCGCTGACCTGGTCGGTGGATATGGCGCAACTGCTGTTCATCTGGCTGTGCATGCTGGGCGCGACGCGCGCCATGCGCGAGAAATCGCATCTCGGCATGGAGGTGGTGGTCAAGCACATCGGCTACCAGCGCCAGTTCTGGCTCGAGATGATCTGCTCGGTCATCATCCTCGGCTTTCTCGGCATCCTCGTGGTCGAGGGCATCCGGCTGACGCTGCTCAATGTGGAGCGCACGTTCGGGGACTCGACGCTCTCCTATTCGTGGGTCACCGCGGCGGTGCCGGTCGGCTGTGCGCTGCTCGGGATCGCCCTCATCTACAACATGGTCGTGGCGTTCCGGCGCCGCGGTGAGGGGCTGCTCGTCTATACGCGCGTCCCCGCCGACGGCGACGAACCTCAAATCAACGAGCTCTAGACAATGGCCCTCATCGGAATCGTTTTCGTCGTTCTCATGGTCGCCGGCATGCCGGTGGCCTTTGCCACGGGCATCGCCGGTTTCGTTTTCTTCATGACGACGCAGGGCATGCCGATGTCGATCGGCGTGCAGAAGATCGCGTCGATGAGCCAGAGCTTTCCGCTGCTCGCGGTGCCGTTCTTCGTGCTCGCGGGGCACCTGATGAATGAGAGCGGCATCACCGAGCGGCTGCTGAAGATGTCGATGGTGGCGGTCGGCTGGATGTCGGGGGGGCTGGCGCAGGTCGCCATCGTGCTCGAAACCTTCCTCGGCGGCGTCACCGGCTCATCGACGGCCGATGCGGCGATGGAGGCGCGCATCCTTGGCCCCTCGATGATCGCGCAGGGGTATTCCAAGGGCTTTTCAGCTGCGGTGATCGCCGTAGGCTCGCTGATCACCGCGCTGATCCCGCCGTCCATCGGGCTGATCCTCTACGGCTATGTCGGCAACGTCTCGATCGGCCGGCTGTTCCTTGCGGGGATCATTCCGGGCCTCCTGATGGCCGTGGTGCTGATGCTGACGGTCTACATCATCGCCAAGCGCCGCAAATATGTGGTGGCCAACGCCACGAAGCCCACACTGAAAGCGCTGTGGGTGGCCGGCTGGGACGCCAAGTGGGCGCTGATCTTTCCGGTGGCGCTGCTGCTGGCGATCCGCGGCGGGGTGTTCACGCCGTCCGAAGTCGGCGCCTTTGCCGTAGTCTACGCGCTGTTCGTCGGCTTCGTCTTCCACAAGGAACTGACGCTGGCCAAGGTCTGGCGGGCGTTCGCGCAGGCCTCGTCGGATGTCGGGCTCATCATGCTCATCATCCTGATGTCGGGCATGGTCGGCTACGCGACGATCTATCTGCAGATGCCGCAGCAGTTGGCCGGCTGGTTGCTCTCGGGCATCACCGATCCGAACATGATCGTGCTGGTCATCCTCGTGTTCCTGCTCGTCGCGGGGCTGGCGCTCGACTCGACGGTCATGGTGCTGCTCTTGACGCCAATCTTTGTGCCGATCATCCAGCAGGTGGGGATGGATCCGGTGCACTTCGGCATCCTGATGATGGCGATCGTGACGCTGGGCGGCATGACCTGGCCGTCGGGTTCGGCGATGTTTGCGGTGTGCGCGTTGATGAACGTGTCGATCGAGGAATATTCGATCGAATCCATCCCGTTTATTGCCGCAGTCGTGGCGCTGATCGCCGTCCTTGTCTTCCTGCCGGACGTTGTGCTCTGGCTTCCCCGGATGGCATTCGGTTCATGACGCGCGAATTTTCGACAGAAGGATATTTCAGATGAGACAGACGTGGCGCTGGTTCGGGCCGGCTGACATCGCAACCATCGATGACGTGGTGCAGGCGGGTGCCGAGGGTATCGTGTCGGCGCTTCACCACGTGCCCAACGGGGCCGTCTGGACGCCTGAGGAAATCGCCAAGCGGCAGGAACAGATCCGCCACAAGAAGGACGGCTCGCCCTCCGGCATCGCGTGGGACGTGATCGAAAGCCTGCCGGTCAGCGAGGACATCAAGAAGCAGAAGCTCGACTGGAAGGAGCACATCGCCAACTACAAGACCGGCATCCGCAACGTCGCGGCGGCCGGGCTCGAGGTGCTGTGCTACAACTTCATGCCGGTGCTCGACTGGACGCGTACGGACCTGCGCTACAAGGTGGCGAGCGGCGGCACCTGCATGCGCTTCGACATCAACGATTTTGCCGCCTTCGATATCCACATCCTGAAGCGCGCCGGCGCTGCCGAAAGCTTCACGCCCGAAGTGCAGGAAGAGGCCGCCCGCCGCTTCCGCGACATGGATGACGACACGCGCGCCAAACTCGCGAAGACCGTGACCACCGCGCTGCCCGGCTCGACCGAGACGATGACGCTCGACCGGGTGCGCGAGCACCTCGCCGAATACGGCAGCGTCTCGCCCGACCAGCTTCGCCAGCATTTCGTCGACTTCCTCTCCGAGGTCGTGCCGGTGGCTGAGGAAGCGGGCGTGCGGCTCTGCTGCCACCCGGATGATCCACCGTATTCACTGCTCGGCCTGCCGCGCGTGATGTCGACCGGCGACGACTATCAGAAGATCCTCGACGCCGTGCCGAGCATGTCGAACGGCATGACCCTCTGCTCGGGTTCGCTCGGTGCGCGGCCCGACAACAACCTGCCGGAGTTGATGAAGCGGTTCGGGCCGAAGGTGCATTTCCTGCACCTGCGCAACGTCAAGCGCGACGATCCCAAGCTTGCCGTCAGCTCGTTCTTCGAGGCCGAGCATCTGGGCGGCGACACCGACATGGTGGCGCTGATCGCCGAGGTGCTGAAGGAAGAGGCCCGCCGCAAGGCCGAGGGCCGCGCCGACTGGGAAATCCCGATGCGCCCCGACCACGGGCAGGACATCGTCGACGACCTCAACCGCCGCTCGCAGCCGGGCTACCCGATCATCGGCCGGCTGAAGGGGCTGGCGGAACTGCGCGGCGTGATGCGGGCGCTCGGGCATGCGGAGCATGGGGTGGTGTAGGCCTCGCGCCCGCCCACCCACCACGTCACCCCCGGGCTCGACCCGAGGGTCTACTCGATCGGGCGGCATCGAGTGGATGGCCGGGTCACGCCCGGCCATGACGACTGAGAGAGTTTGGGCCTTGTCGGCCTTGGTGCCTCGCGCGCGTAGTTCTTTGTGGTGAGCTTGTCGAACCACGAAGAACGGGTGCCCCCCTCAGTCCTCCAGCAGATACGCCCCACGACGCGCCGGCAACGGTTCGGTGCCGACGATTTTGGCGATGTTGGTGCCGGTGCTGACGTATTTGTGGGTGATGCGTGAGAGGACGAAGCCGTCGGTGCCGGCGAGGATTGGCGTGCGGGCCATGAAGGCTTCGGGGCCGTCGAGGGCGATGAGGTCGGCGATGGGCTGGCCTTTCGTTACCCGCTCAGCCAGTTCGACGCGGTAGGCGAGGAGACCGGCGCGAGGCACGCGGACGATTTCGGTGGCCTCGAACGGGATGGCCGCCGGCATAGCGGGCGGGCGCTCACCAGGGTCGGCGTCGATCAGGCCGCGGCCGCACAGGAACCCCCAGAGGCGGCGGGCGTCGTCGGCGCCGATGGCGTCGAACACATCGGCCTGGCCGCGGTATTCGAGCGTGGCAGTGGCGGCGGCCATCGGCACGGCCTTGCCGGGGTTGGCGGCGGCGAGCTTGCGGTAGAGCTGGGGCAGGATTTCATCGAACGAGCCGCCGCCGGAATCGGCCGCGGTGAGGGTCGCGACTGAACCCATCCAGTCGGAAAGGTCCTGCAGGTCTAGCTCTGGAGAGGTGTAGATGTAGGGCAGGGACTCGGTGTCGCAGTGCAGGTCGAGCACGTAGTCGGCATCGAAACACTGCTCGAGCACCAGCAGCCGCAGCTGCTCGGCGGCGGTGCGCGGCTGCTGCGATTTGAGCCACTGCGCCACGGCCTTGCGGGTGGTGGCAATGTTCTCCGTGGCGTCGCCGGTCAGACGGCCTGACACCTGAGCGCCCACTTCGGCGAAGAGGTCGGGCCAGCGGCGGTTGTAGTTGACGCCGGTGCGCGTGTCGTAGCGGCGGAGGTGGCGGTAGAAGGCAAAGTTCTGCATGCCGAGCGGGTTGACCAGCGGCATGACGGTGAAGCGGGCGCGCAACTGGCCGAGATCATCGGCCCGGCGCAGCATGGGCAAGAGGTGATGCAGCAGCATGGTGCCGGGCATCTCGTCGGCGTGGAGCGCGGCCTGCAGGTAGACCTTCTGCTTCGCGTTGGCGGGGCCGGTTTCGTACCAGGTGAGTTCGGTCGTCGTGCCGGGCGCATCGCCCCTGAGGGCGGCGGTTTTTCGTTCGAATGTCATGGGCAGTCCCTCAGGCTTTGGCCATCCAGCGCGGTGCGAACTTTACGCGCGGTGGTTCGGGCAGGTGCCGCATCAGGCGGCGGTAGATCAGCCCGAAAACGTAGAAGATGCAGAGCGAGATGACGAGGAAGTAGAGCGCCGCCACCGAGAAGTGGAGGAAGGCGTTGTAGTCCTTCTCGAACAGCTCGCCCGCGGTGTTCATCAGGTCGCGCTGGTCGCCGATCACCGGCAGGGTGAAGTAGATGAGCGCGGTGGCGTGGAACAGGAACACGACCTCGTTGGTATAGGCCGGCCAGGCGATGCGGATGAGGTTGGGCCAGATCACCGAGCGGAACTGCTGCCAGCGCGACATGCCATAGGCGCGCGCCGCCTCGACCTCGCCCTTCGGCACCGTCATCAGCGCGCCGTAGAAGATTTCGGCGGTGTAGGCGGTGGTGTTGAGCGCGAGGATGGTGGGCCCGAGAAACAGAGGGTGCAGCACGAACCAGTCGATGCCCCACGGCTTCCACAGCGGCAGGTTGAAGGCCAGCATGATCGAGTAGAACATGAACAGCTGGATGAAGAAGGGCGAGCCGCGGAAGGCATAGATATAGCCCTGGCAGAAGCGCGCGATCAGCGGGTTCTTCGAGGCCTTGCCCAGCGCCACGAAGACGGCGAGCACGAACCCGATCGGGATCGAGGCGAGGGCAAAATAGAGGTTGAACACCGCCGGCCGCGCGAAGAGGCTGATGTCGTGGAGGATGGGCGCGAAGAACTCCATCACGTCGCGGCCCCCACGGCCATGCCCTTGCTTGCCCAGCGGGTCAGCGCGGCGAAGACCTTTTCGGAAATGAAGGTCAGGACGATGAAGAAGGCGAGCAGCGCGAGATAGTAGGCCCAGCGCCAGTCGGGGTGGATGAGCCCGGCAGAACGGTTGAAGTTAGGCGCTCCGAGCCGGTCGGCCCAGCGCACGAGATCAACGATCTGCAGCAGCGAGAGCAGCGAGGTCGATTTGATCAGCAGCAGCCAGCAGTTGGAGAGCCCGGGCAGCGCATAGACCCACATCTGGCGCACATGGATGTTCCAGAACACCTGGCCGTTGCTCATGCCGAAGGCGCGTCCCGCTTCGAGTTGGCCGCGCGGCACGGCGTTGAGCGCGCCGGAAATGACGTTGGCAGTGAAGGCGCCGTAGACGATGCCGAGCGAGACGCCGGCAAGGATCAGGTATTCGGTCTGCGTCAGCAGCCAGTTGGCAGCCGGGCAGGGCGGCCACACGCCGACGTTGGCAGCGAGATCAGCCGCCGAACAGACGGAGCGCGAGGCGAGGAGTTCGATCAGCTGCTCGAAGGCGAGCGGGAAGAACAGGAAGAACAGCACATCGGGAATGCCGCGCACCATGTTGGTATAGGCGCTGCCGATGAGCCGCAGCGGGCCGATGGAACTGCGCTTCAGCGCCGCGCCGCCCAGCCCGAATAGCAGCGCGCAGACGCCGCCGATCAGCGCGGCGATCAGCGTGTACTGAACGCTCGCATACCAGGCGAGGTGCTTGCCGTTGGTGAGATATTCGAGCCAGAACCCGATGCCGTCGCCCATCAGGCCCCGTTCCATCTTCAGTCGCGATGCGAAACGGGCGGTGCCGAAGCGCCGCCCGCGGGATCGTTACTTCTTGTAGTAGGGGCCGGGGCCGCGCTCGGGGAACCACTGCACGATCAGCTTGTCGATCGTGCCATCGGCCTTGGCTTCGGCCAGCGCCGTGTCCAGCTTGGTCTTGAGCTCGGTGTCGGCCTTGCGAACGCCCGCGCCAACGCCACCGCCGATCGGGATCTGCGGTCCGTCGACCTTGAGCGCGCCGCCCGAACTGGCGACAGTCTCCTGGTTGGTGCTGTTGTCGGCGAGCACGACGTCGACGTTGCCGGCCGACAGATCGGCGAGCGCCGCGTCGGCGGTCTCGAAGCTGACCAGCGTGTTGCCGTCCTTGAGGTTGGCGTCGGCATAGGCGGCCTGGATGGTGCCACCCTGCGTGCCGATCTTGATGCCCTTGAGAGCGTTGTAGTCGAATGCCGTCGCGGCAGCCGAAAGGAAGGACGAGGTCTCCGGCGGCGAATAGTCGGCGGTGAAATCGATCGCCGCCTTGCGCTCGTCGGTGATCGACATGCCGGCCATGATGATATCGAAGTTGCCGGCATTGAGGTTGGGGATGATGGTGTCCCAGGCGGTCTGGATGAACTCGCACTGGAGGCCGGCGCGCTTGCACAGCTCGTTGCCGACATCGATGTCGAAGCCGGCGAGCTTGCCGTCCGCATTGACGAAGTTCCACGGCGCGTAGGCGCCTTCGGTGCCGATGCGGGTTGTCGTCTGGGCATAGGCGGCGCCGGTCAGAACGACGAAGGCGGCTGCGGCCGCAATAGCTAGTCTCTTCATTGTGTAACAATTCTCCCTGAAACCGGGCGGTCCGGCCCGGGTGCCCCTGTTGCCGGGGCGCTGGACGTTAACGTAACGGATTTTACCGTTTGGTCAAATTGTTGCGGTTCAGCCGTGGCCGGCGGCGCTGAGGAACTGGCGCAGCCGAGCGGAGCGGGTGGCGCCAAAGACCTCGGCGACGGTGCCTTCCTCCTCGATCCGGCCGAGGTGCAAAAACACCACGCGGTCGGCGATCGAGCGGGCGAGGTCCATGTCGTGAGTGACGAGCAGCATGGTCCGCCGTTCCTCGGCGAGCAGCTTGATGACCCGCACCACTTCGACCTGCAGTTCCGGGTCGAGCGCGGAGGTGGGTTCGTCGAACAGCATGACCCGCGGGTTGATGCATAGCGCCCTGGCAATCGCGGCGCGCTGTTGCTGGCCGCCCGAAAGCTGGCTCGGATAGCTCGACGCCTTGCTGTCGATGCCGACCTTTTTCAGCATGGCCAGCGCCTCGGCCTCGACCTCGGCGCGGTTGCGCTTCTGCACGCGCAGCGGCGCCTCCATGACGTTGTCGAGCACCGACATGTGGCTCCACAGGTTGAATGACTGGAACACCATGCCGAGCTCGGAGCGGATGCGGCGGATCTGCGCCTCGTCGGCGCAGCGGCGCGTGGGGCCGGCGCCGGTGAGTGCAATCTCCTCGCCATCGATGCTGACCGAACCGCTGTCGGGCACTTCGAGCATGTTGATGCAGCGCAGCAGCGTCGACTTGCCCGAGCCGGACGAGCCGATCAGCGCCACGACGTCGCCCTCGCGCGCCGTCAACGACACGCCCTTCAGCACCTCGAGCGGGCCGAAGGACTTGTGCAGATCGCGGATCTCGATAACCGGCGGCGGCAGGGTTTCAAGGCTGGGGGCGGCGGGGGCAGTCAGAGTCTCTTGCATGGCCCGCAAGCAAATCCAGCTTCCTCCAATTGTGCAAGGAGTTTTGCACGGGGAACCGCAAAGCGGAACCTGCGTTTTATAAATAAGCCAAATCCATCAGGGACTTGGCAAAACAATCACGGAGATCCGCGATGAACTGGAATCAGATTGAAGGCAATTGGGAGCAGTTCAAGGGCAAGGTCCAGACCCAGTGGGGCAAACTGACTGGCGACGATCTCGACATGATCAAGGGCCAGCGCAAGGAGCTCGCCGGCAGGATTCAGGAGCGCTATGGCAAGGCGCAGGATCAGGCCGAGCGGGAAGTCGACGACTGGCTGAAGCACGTCCACTGACCGGCGCTCCCCGGCCCCGCGAATGAGAAACGCCCCGGCCTTGCAGCCGGGGCGTTTCCCTTATGGTCTGTCCGTAGTGGCTATGCCCGCCGTACGAGCCCGACGATCAGCGAGATCACCAGGAAGGCGAGGAACACGAAGAACAGGATTTGGGCGATACCACTCGCGGCACCGGCAATTCCGCCGAACCCGAGCACGCCCGCGATTATGGCAATGACTAGAAATACGAGCGCATAGTACAGCATGGTTATCTCCATCGCGCTGAATATGCCCAATGAACGAGGACGACCCGGTTCGGGTTCCCTTAGGATGGCCCCGCAAGTACCTTTATTTGCAAAGAAAAAGCCCTCCCGCGAGGGAGGGCCTGAAGCCATGCATGGAGGCTCGCGTCAGGCCGCGGCGCGCGAGCCTTCGTCGAAGAACAGCGCCTGACTGATCAGCGCCTTCACCATTTCGGGATTGAACGGTTTGGTCACTAGGAAGGTCGGTTCGGGTCGTTCGCCGGTGAGCAGGCGCTCGGGGAAGGCCGTGATGAAGATCACCGGCACCGAGTGCGCGGAAAGGATGTCGTTCACCGCGTCGATGCCCGATGAGCCATCGGCCAGCTGGATATCGGCGAGGATCATTTTCGGGTTGGTCTTGTTGTAGAGGGCAACCGCCTCACGATGCGTGCTGGCGATGCCGGTCACCCGGTGGCCGAGGCTTTGCACCATCTGCTCGATATCCATGGCGATCAGCGGCTCGTCCTCGATGATGAGGATGTCGGTCGCCACCTGGCGGGAGATTTCCTGGCTGGCTTCATCGAGCAGCGCGCCGAATTCCTGCGAGCTCACGCTCAGGATTTCCGCCGCTTCATCGCGGTTGAACCCTTCGACGGCGATCAGCAGGAAGGCCTGGCGCTGGCGCGGGGCGAGCGTGGCGAGGTTGCGCGCGGCGCGCTGTTCCCACGAGAACCCGGAGGTCGGTTCCGGAACGCGGACCGCCGAGGACGAGAACAGCGAAGAGAAGAGTTTATAGAGCGCAACGCGATCATCCACGCCCTGCGGGAAGATCGACGTATCGGCGATCAGCGCTTCAAGAGTGGCGGCGACATAGGCGTCGCCCGACGTCTGGGAGCCGGTGGTCGCGCGCGAGAAACGACGCAGATACGGAAGGTGCGGCGCAATCCGCGAAGCCAAAGTCATTGAGAGAAGCTCCCCTAGTGACGCATAAGACAGGCCAAGTGGGTGAAGAACGAGCAATTGCAGCATTGGTTCCAGAAATGTCGGAACTTTTTTCGCTGCCGAACATTCTCTAACACTCCGGTCAGCAGCGTCACCCGGAAACTGGGCACTCCAATGCGAGACAAGACTAAAATGAATCAGATGACCCCGGCACGGCCGCGGCGATCCGAGGATGGGCTTGGTCCAAACTCGGATATCGGCGCGAAATTGCGGGCTCTCTACGGCCAGGTTCAGGATGAGGGCATTCCTGACAAGTTCCTGGACCTGCTCGAGAAGCTCGCCGAAGCCGAAGAGAAGACCGATGGCGCCAAGCAGAATTAGCCGGACGGCCAAGCCGGAAGCGCCGAAGAAGGTGCGGCCGGAAGCTCCGCCAGAGCCCCCTTCGTTCAAGCGCGAACTGCTCGCGACGCTGCCGAGCCTGCGCGCCTTTGCGGTGTCGCTGTCGGGCAAGCACGACAAGGCGGACGATCTGGTTCAGGACACGGTGATGAAGGCCTGGGCGAAGCAGACCAGCTTCGAGATGGGCACCAACCTCAAGGCGTGGCTGTTCACCATCCTGCGCAACGAGTTCTACAGCCAGATGCGCAAGCGCGGCCGCGAAGTGCAGGATTCCGACGGCATCTTCACCGAGCGCATGTCGGTGCATCCCAGCCAGTATGGGGCGATGGACCTTGCCGATTTCAAGAAGGCGCTCGACGCGCTGCCTGACGACCAGCGCGAGGCGATCATTCTGATCGGCGCGTCCGGTTTCTCGTACGAGGAAGCGGCAGAGATTTGCAACTGCGCCATCGGCACGATGAAGAGCCGCGTCAGCCGGGCCCGTACGCGCCTGCAGGCCATGCTGGGGGTGACGGGTGAAGCGGACTACGGTCCCGATGCGGTCAGCGCGCAGGTCACGACTACGCCGCATTTCAGCTAGCCAATCGATCTTTGGCTGTTGCGGCGGGAATTTGTTCCGCCGCCGGGGGGGCGACCAACTGGCTGGTAAGCATGCGCCCGCAATGGGTTTGTGGCCTGCACCAATCAAAGCAGCGGCGCGCGGCGCCTTTTCGCGCGGGCGCATGTGCGAGTCCAAATATCGCCATCGATCTCGTCTAGTCCGGCACGCAAGCGTCGTGAGTGAAACCGGGCCGGCGGCAACAGCCCGGGTCTTTCCCCAAATTCGATGGATGACCGGCGCCCGATGAGCGATGCGACGAGCACAGCTGCTGTTACCTTCCGGATGCCGCGCAAGGAGTGGCGGCGGCGGCTGGTCATCGCGCTGTCGCTGCTGCTGATCGTCACCGCGGCCATCGCCTCGCTGATCATCGTGCAGGGCGTCGAGGCGCAGATGCGCGACGTGCAGCACACCTACGAGGTCCGGCGGCAGGCCGGGCTGCTGATCCAGGCGCTCACCGAAGCCGAGACCGGGCAGCGCGGCTATCTGCTGACCCAGGAGCGGGCCTATCTCGAACCCTATCAGCAGGCCGTGGCCTCGCTCGATTCGACCTATCGCAATCTCATGACCCTCGTTGGCGACTCGCCGGCGCAGAAATCGCGCATCGGGGCGCTTTCCGAAGCGATCGACCAGAAGCGCGCGGAAATGGCGACGACCATCACCATGGCGGGCGAGGGGCGGTTGCCCGAGGCGCTCACCATCACCCGCACCGATACCGGCCGCAACCTGATGACCAGCATCCGCGACACGCTGGGCGCCTTTATTGCCGAGGAGGATGCACGGCTGCTCGAGCGCAATGCCGGGGTCGACGGGGCGCGGCTTTGGCTGATGATCACCATTATCGGGGCATTG
>DAORUH010000088.1:0-4387 GCA_035433065.1 Devosia sp.
CGAACCCCGGATTGCGGTGATAGGCGCTGGCGTGGGACTTGCCCATGTTGCCGAGCCCAACGACCAGAACTCTCACCTTATCGGCCATCCGGCCCTCCCTGCATGCAATGCGTTGCGGCACGGGCAGGCGAGGCTGCCCGGGCCGGATTCAGATACTCTATCAGCCCGCGATGGCCTGATCGAACAGATGCGCACTGACGTTGTCGACATCGACCGCCGCGAGATCGGCCGGCAGCTCGAGCGCGAGCGCGTCGGCCTTCACCTTCTCGTGGTCGAAATCGTTGGCCGCCGCGATGCAATCGTTGGTGCAGACATCCTCGGCCTTGACCGGGCTCTTGATCTGGCCGAGCTCGTGGACCTTGTCGAAGAAGGTCTGCCACGCCGCCATGTCGTGATCGCCCCAGCCCTTGCGCTTGGACATGTCGCCACGGACGACATTGAGGTTCTGCAGCAGCGACATGGTGCCCTGCTCCGGACCATTGGCCTGGGCAACCGAGGGGAACTGCTCGAACACGGCATGCACCGCGGCGCGCGGGTTGTGATAGGCCGCTTCGAGACCCATCGACCAAGCGCGGAGGTACTTGTCGAGGAAGGCCTTCCGGTCCGGGTCTTCGAGATCGTCGGCGCGCACCACATAGGTGTTGGCAAAGAGCGGCGAGCGCTGGACGCCGAGCCAGTATTCGAAATCGAGACCGGTCGAAATCCACTCGGCCCGCAGGCCTTCCCAGGCGAGCGCGGCATCGCCCTGACCGGACGCAAGGGCGGTGCCCCAGGTCGGCCAGCCGGCTTCGACATACTTCACCTTGGACACGTCGACCCCCTGCACGGCCAGCATCGGGTCGACGATCGACTGCCAGGCAGCCGAGCCGAGGAGGATGGTCTTGCCCTCGAGCTTCTTGAGGTCGTTGCTACCTTCACCCTTGCGGAACGCCAGGCTGAACGTATCGAGCGCGCCCCAGTGGTACACCGACTTCAGCTTCATGCCGTTCTCGAGCGCGAACGAGAACACGCCCGGCGACGGGAAGCCCATGTCAGCCTGGCCGACGTCGACGAACTTCACCGTGGCGGTGCCGTCCGACGGGCCGGGCTGCATGTCGATCTCGACGCCGAGATCGTCGAAGTAGCCGAGCTTCTTGCCCATCCAGAAGCCGAAATCGTCGAGCACCTCGAGGGTGCCGCGCGGCGAGATCCAGGTGAACTTCGAGAACGGCGCGGCGGCGGCGCGGCCGATGCCGCCCAGCGCGCTGACGGTCACGACGCCGGCGGCGGAGACCTGCAGGAAGGTCCGGCGGGACATGCCGGGCAGTTTCAAATTGGTCATTTCGTTTCCCCTGTTGTCTTAGGTAGTCGCACCCGCGAAATCCTCCACGCGGGTGGTCGTCACGCTTCCCAGCTCGCCCACTTCTTCCCGATGAGGAAGAAGAGCACGTAGATGAGAATTCCGAGGATCGAGAGGATCAGCACCACCGCAAAGAACTGCGGCATCTGGATCATCGACGAATAGGAGGTGAGCCGGTTGCCCAGCCCGAAGCCGCCGCCGACCATCTCGGCGCCGACCGCGGTGAGCAGACCGAAGATCGAGCCGACCATCAGGCCGACAAGGATCATCGGCAGCGCCATGGGCGCGCGGATCTTCCAGAAGATCTGCAGCGTCGAGGCGCCATAGGAGCGCGCCAGCGCGATCTTGCCGCGATCCACCCGGCGGAAGCCGGTCGCGGCGTTGATCATCACCATCGGCCCGGCGGCGAGCGCCACGGCGATGATGCGCGGCGTATAGCCGAAGCCGAAGCGCAGGATCAGCAGCGGCACCAGCGCCAGCATCGGCGTCGTCACCAGCAGCAGCACATAGGGCGTGATGATCTTTTCGGCGAACGGGAACTGCGTGATCACCGCCGCAAGGATCAGCCCGATACAGGCGCCAATCGAAAAGCCCGAGACCAGCTCGACCAGCGTGTGGCCGAGGTGCGGGGCGATCAGCGGAAACTCGGTGATCAGCGCCATGAAGATCAGGCTCGGCGCCGGCATGATGTATTGCGGCACCTGGAACAGGTTGAGCAGCAGTTCGGTGCCGCCGATCACCACGACGGCGACCAGCACGATGGCGATCACTTCGCGCAGCGACTGGATGCCGGGGCCCGAGGTCATGGCCGACATATTGGTCACGCCAACCTCGCCCGAGCCGCCGGACTTGGACTTGTTGAATTCAGGAATGGCGTCGGAACCGCTCATCTCTTGCCGTTCTGCTAGTGGGCTGCGTAGACGGCAGGACGGACGGCAGATCTCGATTTGCTCACCTGCGCGCCGACGATATCCGCCTTGATGGCGTTGGTGAGGTCGAAGACTTCCTTGGTCGCCATGATTTCGAACGAGCGCGGCCGCTCGAACGGCACCTTGTATTCCTTGGCGATGCGGCCCGGCCGCGGGCTCATCACGATGATGCGGTCGGAGAGGAAAATCGCCTCTTCGATCGAGTGGGTGATGAGGACGATGGTGGTCTTGGTGTCGAGGTAGATTTCCTCGACGAGGTGGTTCATTTCCTCGCGCGTGAAGGCATCGAGCGCGCCGAACGGCTCGTCCATCAGCAGCACCGAGGGCTTGAACGAAAGTGCGCGCACCAGCGCGGCGCGCTGCTGCATGCCGCCCGACAGCTCGCGCGGCATCCGCGCATCAAAACCTTCAAGGCCGACGCGGTTGGTCAGCTTCGCGATCCAGTCGTGATCGGGCTTTTCGCGCTTGATCTCGAACGGGAACAGGATGTTCGATCTGAGATTGCGCCAGGGCAGAAGATTGGCGTCCTGGAACACCATGCCGATCTCGGGGCTCGGCCCGGTGATCTTCTTGCCGTCGAGCAGCACCTCGCCCGAGGTCAGCCCATGCAGGCCCGACATCGACCACAGGAGCGTGGTCTTGCCACAGCCCGACGGTCCGACGATCGAAACGATCTCACCCGCATGCACGTCCAGCGTGCAGCGATCAATGGCAACAAGGTCGCCCGATGCGGTAGGATAGACCTTCGTCGCCTCACGCACCTGCAACTTCGGGTTTGCCACGTCCCTTTGGCCCATAACCGCCAACCCCCGTTCGCGCATAGTCATCCACTCGCTCCCTGAGCAGACACGCTGGAACGGAGTTTGTGACTATCCTACGAAATGAGTCAATGGGTCACGAAACAAACTCACTCTTCTTCATGACAGCCCCTGAAATCCTGAGATCGCCCGCTTGCAAGTTGTGTAAGTTTCCTACATTCTGCGCTGAGAAAGCCAATCGCGGAACCTCGCGAGGTCGGAGCTAGAATGCTCGGAGACAGCGAAAGCCGGAACGCCGGGGACCGGGCCCACACCAAGCCGATCCCCGACATCCTGTCCCAGATCAAGGACAGCTACCCCGACCTCCGGCCGGCGGAGCGGCGGGTTGCCGACCTCGTCCTCGCCAATGTCGCTTTCGCGGTCGATGCCTCCAATGCCGAGATCGCCAAGCGCGCCGAGGTCAGCGAGCCCACCGTAACGCGCTTCTGCCGCGCCATCGGCTGCGACGGGGTGCGCGATTTCAAGCTCAAGCTCGCCCAGAGCGTCGTCGTCGGCCGGCTCTACCTCAACCCGCAGGAACACCCCCCGGTCGCCGCCGACAACGGCTCGCCGCTGTGGAACGTGGTGTTCGGCGAAGCCCGCAACGCCCTCGCCGCGGTCGAGCGCTCGATCGACCCGCAGGACGTGGTGCGCGCCGCCGAACTCATCGCCACGGCGCATCAGGTCGCGGTGTTCGGCCTCGGCGGCTCCTCGTCCTCGCTGGCGCTCGAAACCCAGTACCGGCTGTTCCGTTACGGCGTCGTGGTCGGTTCGCATTCCGACCCCTACATCATGCGCATGACCGCTTCGACGCTGAAGCCGAACGATCTCGTCATCGCCATCTCGGCAACCGGCCGCAGCCGCGAAGTCATCGAGGCGGTCGAACTCGCCCGCCACTACCGCGCGAAAACCATCTGCATCACCGCGCCCGATACCGATCTCGCCCGCATCTGCGACGTGGCGCTGACCGTCGATATCCCCGAGTATCAGGACACGATGAAGCCGACGGCGTCGCGCTACGCCTTCCTCGCCATCATCGACCTCATCTCGGTGGCCGCGGGCTACCGGCTCGACCTGTCGGCCCTCGAAACGCTGCGGCGCATCAAGTACACCGTCCTCACGCACCGCAAGGGCAAGGAATTCGAGCCGCTGGGCGACTGAGGACGCGTCTTTCCGGGGGAATTCATGCACGACACCGCACCAATGGCCGAGGCGGCGGCCTGGCTTGCCGGCCTCGCCGAAGCGCTCGACCAGCGCGACATCGACGCGGTGCTGGGCCAGTTCGCCGCCGATTGCTACTGGCGCGATTTCCTCAGCTTTTC
>DAORUH010000088.1:4397-13142 GCA_035433065.1 Devosia sp.
CAAGACCTTCGAGGGGCCGGACCAGATCCGCGCCATGCTCACGGCTACCCTCGCCGCCACCGCACCGCGCAACTGGCAGGTGACCTCGGCCACCGGCTTTCGCGGCCGGGTCGAGGGCTGGTTCAGTTTCGAGACCGAAGCCGGCACCGGCGAGGGCATTTTCCGCCTCGAAGACGGCAAATGCCGCACCATTCTCACCACGCTGCAATCGCTGCGCGGCCATGAGGAACCGCTGCGCGCGACCCGCCCGATGGGCGTCCGCCACGGCGCCAACCGCAACCGCGAAACCTGGTCCGAACAGCGTACCCGCGACGAGGCCGCGCTCGGCACGACCGATCAGCCCTATTGCCTCATCATCGGCGGCGGGCAGGGCGGCATCATGCTCGGCGCGCGTCTGAAGCAGCTCGGCGTCCCGACGATCATCGCCGAGAAGAACGAAAAGCCCGGCGATAGCTGGCGCAAGCGCTACCGCTCGCTCGTCCTCCACGATCCCGTCTGGTACGACCACCTGCCCTACCTGCCCTTCCCCGAGCACTGGCCGGTGTTCACGCCCAAGGACAAGATGGGCGACTGGCTGGAAATGTATGTGAAGGTCATGGAGCTGGCCTACTGGGGCAGCACCGAGGTTGTCTCCGCCACCTTCGATAAAGCCACCGCGCGCTGGACAGTCGAGCTCGTCCGCAACGGCAGGCCGGTCACGCTGCACCCCGCGCAACTGGTCTTCGCCACCGGCGCCTACGGTCCGCCCAAAACCCTCGACCTCGCTGGCGCTGACAGCTTTGCGGGCGAGTTGCTCCATTCGAGCCAGTACTCTGATGGCAGCAAGTACAAGGGCAGGCAGGTCGCCGTCATCGGCGCGGCCAGTTCCGCCCATGACGTTGCCGTCGACCTTTGGGAAGCCGGCGCGGACGTGACGATGGTGCAGCGCTCGGCCACGACCGTCGTCCGCTCCGACACCCTCATGGACCTCGGCTTCGACATCTATTCCGAAAAGGCCGTGGCCAAAGGCATCGATGTCGACAAAGCCGACATGATCGCGATGGCCACTCCCTTCGCGCTGCAGCCGCCGCTGCAAAAATCCCTCTACGACCGCATCCGCCGCCGCGACGCCGAGTTCTACGCCAAGCTCGCGGCCACCGGGTTCCTCCTCGATTTCGGACCTGACGAAACCGGCCTGATGATGAAGGCCTACCGCACCGGCTCAGGCTACTATGTCGATGTCGGCGCCAGCCAGCTCATCATCGACGGCGAGATCAAGGTAAAACCGGGCGTCGAGATCGAGCGCCTCACCCCCGCCGGCATCCGCTTTGCCGACGGCACCGAAATCGCCGCCGACGCCATCATCCAGTCGACCGGCTTTCACTCGATGCACGAGGTCGTGGCGAAGATCGTCAGCCGCGACGTGGGCGACGCCATCGGCCCCTGCTGGGGCCTCGGTTCGGGCACGAAGAACGACCCCGGCCCCTGGCACGGCGAGCTGCGCAACATGTACAAGCCCACCGCGCAGGAAGCGCTGTGGGTCCAGGGCGGCAACCTCGCGCTGTCGCGCTTCTTCTCGAAATTCGTGGCATTGCAGATCAAGGCGCGTATGGAAGCCATTCCAACGCCGGTCTATGGTGCTCCCCAACAGTTATGAACATCGTCACCCATATCGACAAAGCCACCCTTGGGGCCGTCGCCGCCTCGGAGGGCGCAGCGGCCATCAACGCCGCGATTCGCAATCGCAGCCGCGCCAACGTGATCCTGGCCACAGGCGTCAGCCAGTACGAGATGCTGGATGACCTTATCGGCGCCGATATCGACTGGAGCCGCGTGACGGCCTTCCACCTCGACGAGTATGTCGGACTGCCCGTCACCCACGGCGCGAGCTTCCGCAAATACCTGCGCGAGCGGGTGATGGACCGGCTGCCGGCAAAGCCCGTGTTTGTCGAAGTCGCCGGCGATGCCGCTGACCTTGGCGAGGAAGTGCGCCGGCTCAACCGGCTCATCACGCGCCACGCGATCGACGTCTGCTTCGCCGGCATTGGCGAGAACGGCCACCTCGCCTTCAACGACCCGCCCGCTGACTTCACGACCACCGATCCCTACATCGTCGTCACTCTCGATGATGCCTGCCGCCGGCAGCAGCTCGGCGAAGGCTGGTTCCCCGATTTCGACTCCGTGCCGCAGCGTGCCATCTCGATGAGCGTGACGCAGATCATGAAGTCCGCAAAAATCATCCTCTCCGTCCCCGACGCCCGCAAGGCCGAGGCCGTGCAGCGCGCCGTCGAAGGCCCGGTCACGCCGCTCTGCCCCGCCTCGATCCTGCAGCGCCATCCCAACACGACGCTGCACCTCGACCCGGCGTCCGCGAGCGCTCTCGCGGCCTGACGCGGCCCGGTTTTCAACACCCCACCCCCCGGTTTCCGGCCCCCATTGACTCCCGCGAGGGTTGCTAATACGCATTAGCGCTAATACGCATTAGCAGACGATCGCGGAGAGGGAGCCCGGTCTTGCCGCCCAATGGAAGACTGACGCAGCGCGACATCGCCCGGCTTGCCGGCGTCAGCCAGGCGACGGTGTCGCTGGTGCTCAACGGCGCCAAGGCGACCGCCGGACGCATCCCCGACGAAACGCGCGAGCGCGTGCAGAAGGTGATCCGTGAGACCGGCTATGTCGCAGACCCGATCGCCCGCCGCATGGCCAAGGGGCTCAACCGCATCCTCGGCGTCTTCACCTACGAGCCCGCCTTCCCCAATGCGCAGGCCGATTTCTTCGCCCCCTTCCTGTTCGGCATTGAAGAGATGGCGCAGCAGCTTGGCTACGACCTGCTGCTGCTCACCGGCGCGCCCGCAACGCGCGGCAAGCGCAAGATCTTCGACGAGAACAACCGCCTGCGGCTCGCCGACGGCTGCGTCATCCTCGGCCGCGAGTTCGACCGCGAGGAGTTGAAGCGCCTGGTGGCCGGCGACTACCCCTTCGTCGCCGTCGGCCGCCGCGAACCGATCGGACGCGCGCAGGTGCCCTATGTCGGTGCCGACTATGCCGCCGCGACGGCAGAACTGGTCCAGCGCGCCCTCGCGAAAGGGCACACGAAATTCGCCTATATCGGCCCGAAGAAAGGCGCCGAATCCTCAATTGACCGCTGGGCCGGCTTTTCGCGCGCCCTCGGCGACATCAAGCCGGTCGGACACATCACTGAGGTTGGCGGACCGGCCGCGGCGATGCTCGACGCCATCCGCGCCTCGGGCGCCACCGTCGCCTTCTTCACCGAAGTCGCAGACGCCGTCGTCGTCGAGGCACTGGCGCGCTCGCAGAACCTCTCCGTGCCCGGCGATCTGTCGATCGTCGCGCTTGGCGCGCACCTGCGCCCGCAGCAGTCGGGTACGCGCTTCACCACCTTCGTCGTCCCCCGCGAGGAGATGGCGCGGCAGGCGACGCTGATGCTGCGCGAGCGCATCGAAACCAATTCCGCCGGCACGCAGCTGCTGCTGGCCTGTGAACCCGTCGAGGGCGACACCCTCGGCGCCATCCCGAAAGAGACGAGACGCAAGTGAAAGAGTATTCGGCCGATATCGCGATCATCGGCGGCGGGCTGGGCGGCGTAGCCGCCGCACTCGCCGCGCTCCGCAACGGACGCTCGGTCGTGATGACCGAGGAATTCGACTGGATCGGCGGTCAGATGACCAGCCAGGCCGTCCCGCCCGACGAGCATTCCTGGGTCGAACAGTTCGGCATCACCCGCTCCTATCGTGCGCTGCGCAACGGCGTGCGCCAGTACTATCGCGATCACTATCCGCTGACCGAGAAGAGCCGCGCCTGGGGCGATCTCAACCCCGGCGCCGGCTTCGTGTCCCGGCTTTGCCACGAACCGCGCGTATCGCTGGCCGTCATGGAAGCGATGCTCGCGCCCTATCGCGGCGGCGGCAAGCTCACGCTGCTGCAGCCGTACAAGCCGGTGAGCGCAGAGGTCGAAGGCGACCGCGTGCGCGCCGTCACCGTCAGGCACCGCGACGGCGGCGAGGGCATCACCGTCAGCGCCCCCTACATCATCGATGCGACCGAGTACGGCGACCTGCTGCCTCTGACCGGCACCGAGTATGTCACCGGCTTTGAGTCACAGGCCGAAACCGGCGAGCCGTCGGCCCCGGCCGAGGCGCAGCCGACCAATTCGCAGGCGGTGTCGATCTGCTTTGCAATCGACCATGTCGACGGCAACCACGTGATCGACAAGCCGCGCAACTACGACAAGTGGCGCGCCTATACGCCCAGCTTCTGGGGCGGCCCGCTGATCGGCTTCGTCGCGCCGCACCCGCGCACACTCGAATCCACAGTCCGCAGCTTCACCCCCAACCCCGGTGACGACCCGACGCTGGTCGACGCCGACCAGCGCAGGAACCCGGGCGACGGGAACCTCTGGACCTTCCGGCGCATCGCGGCGCAGCGCAACTTCGTGCCCGGCGCCTACAACTCCGACATCTGCCTCGTGAACTGGCCGATGCTCGACTACTTCGAACACCCGGTGATCGACGTCCCCGAAGATGTCTACAACCAGCGCATCGCCGAAGCCGCCGACCTCAGCTACGCCGTGTTCTACTGGCTGCAGACCGAAGCCCCGCGCGAAGATGGCGGGCAGGGCTTCCCGGGCCTGCGCCTGCGCGGTGACATCACCGGCACCAGCCACGGCCTCGCCATGGCCCCCTACGTCCGCGAAAGCCGCCGCATCCGCGCCGTGACCACCGTGCTCGAACAGGACCTCTCCTACGACATCCGCGGCGAAGCGGGCGCGGTGAACTACCGCGACTCGATCGGCATCGGCATGTACCGCATCGACCTGCACCCCTCGACCGGCGGCGACAACTACATCGACGTCGCCTCGTGCCCGTTCGAGATTCCGCTCGGCTCCCTCTTGCCCAAGCGCATGACGAACCTGCTGCCGGGCGGCAAGAACATCGGCACCACCCACATCACCAACGGCTGCTACCGCCTGCATCCGGTGGAGTGGAACGTCGGTGAAGTCGCCGGCCTGCTCGCGGCGCACTGCCTCGAATACGGCCTGACCCCGCACCAGGTCCAGGCCGACGACAAGCATCTCGCCGATTTCCAGACACGGCTCTACGGCGAGGGGATCGAGATCCGCTGGCCGGACGTCCGCGGCTACTGACGAAGACGCCAGAACATTCAAAGGAGGAACACCATGACCAAGCTCAACAGACTGATGCTCGCCGCGCTGGCGGCCGGCATATCCATCCCGCTGTCGTTCCCGGCCCTCGCCGTTGACCTGCGCATGGCGCTGTGGACCGCCAATGAAGGGCACCTGAAGCTCTTCAACGAGATCGCCGCCGCCTACAAGGCAACGCATCCGGACGTGAACGTGACGTTCGACTCGCTCGCCTACGATGGCTACACGACGACGCTCACGACGCAGATCGCCGGCGGCAATGCCCCGGACCTCGCCTGGATTCTCGAGACCACGGCCGGCGACTTCGTGAACTCGGGCGCCCTGAGCCCGCTCAAGGCGACGTTCGAGGCCACCCCCGACTACAACCTCGCCGACGTGACCGAGAGCGCGCTGGCGCTGTGGTCGGCCGGCGGCGACATCTACGCCTATCCGTTCTCGACCTCGCCCTTCGCCGTGTTCGTCAACAACGACCTGATCAAGGCGGCCGGCCAGAAGACCCCGGCGGAACTGATCGCGGCGGGCGAATGGAACTGGACCAATGCCAACGCCATCAACGCGGCCGTCGCCGCGTCGGGCAAGCAGGGCCTCATCGTCCGCGATTTCGACTACAAGGTGTGGGACAATCTCGCGACCATCTGGGGTGCGTGGGGCGCCTCGCCGTGGAGCGCCGACGGCAAGACCTGCACGATGACCGAGCAGCCGTTCGTCGATGCCATGACCTTCATCCACAAGGCCATCTTCACCGACAAGTCGATCCCCGGCCCCGGCGTCGCTGCCGATTTCTTCGCCGGCGATGCGGCGATGACCATCACGCAGATCTCGCGCGCCGCGCTGCTCCCCAAGGAGAACGGCTTCGCCTGGGATCTCGTGCCACTGCCGGAAGGTCCGGCCGGCAAGTATGCGGTGATCGGCCAGGCCGGCATCGGCGTCTTTGCCTCGGGCAAGAACGTGCAGGCGGCCGCTGACTTCCTCGCCTTCTTCACCAACCCCGAGAACTCGAAGAAGCTGGCGCAGTACTTCCCGCCGGCCCGCGCCTCGCTGCTCAACGTCGATGTGCTGAGCGCCGCCAACCCGCTGCTCTCCCCCGCACAGATCGACTCTGTCGTGGTGCACGGCATTTCGACCGGCAAGGTGAAGCCGGGCCATGCCGGCTTTGCCGAAATCCAGCAGACCATCCGCGCCTCGCTCGATGCGCTCTGGGTGCCGGATGCCGACGTCGCCGCCGTGCTGAAGTCCGCCTGCGACCGCGTCCAGCCGCTGCTGGCGCAGTAGAACGCCGGGGCGGCCTCCATCGGGGCCGCCCCACCCTGAACCGAATGCTCAGTCGGCGCCTTCTCCCTTGATGGGAGAAGGTGGCGAAGCCGGATGAGGGTGGGGCCACAAACAGGATGACGATGACAACAGCGCACTCCCGCCCATTCTGGACCATCGAGCGCCGCGACGGGCTCGCGGGCTACCTCTTCATCGCGCCCCAGCTCATCGGCATCATCGTCTTCGTGCTGATCCCGCTCGGGCTCGTCGTCTACTACTCGCTGCACGAATGGAACGTGCTCGCCGGCACCTTCAAGTTCGTCGGCGATGCGAATTACCAGAAACTTCTCAAAGACCCCGCGCTGCCCGAAGTTCTGGGCGCGACCGCCATCTTTTCGGCCGGACTGGTCGTCTTCAACATGAGCCTCGCGCTGCTGCTGGCGGTTCTGGTCAACCAGAAGCTGCGCGGCATCACGGTGTTCCGCACCATCTTCTTTTCGCCCGTCGTCGTCTCGCTCGTCGCCTGGACCATCGTCTGGAGCTTCCTGCTGCAGGCCAATGGCGGCATCAACGGCATCCTCGCGATGTTCGGCATCGAAGGGCCGAACTGGCTGCGCATGCCCTCCACGGCGATGCTCTCGGTGATCGTTGTGCAGGTGTTCAAGAATGTCGGGCTCAACATGGTGCTGTTCCTCGCGGCGCTGCAAGGCGTCCCGCGCGAGCTTTACGAAGCGGCGCGCGTCGATGGCGCCTCGCCCTTCAAGCAGTTCCGCCGCATCACCATCCCGCTGATTTCGCCGACGATCCTGCTCACCGCCATCATCACGGTGGTGGGCTCGCTCCAGGTGTTCGCGCAGATCGCCGTGCTGACGCAGGGCGGGCCGGGCATGTCGACGACGGTGCTCGTCTACTACCTCTACCAGCAGGCCTTCCAGTTCCACCGCTTCGGCTACGGCGCGACGATTTCCATCCTGCTCTTCCTCATCGTCGCTGTGCTGACCGTATTCCAGTGGCAGATGCGCAAGCGGGTGGTGTTCTATGAAAACTGATCTCTCGCCGCGCGTAAAACTCGCGCTCTATGGCCTGCTCTGCGTGCTGTCGATCCCGTTCCTGTTCCCCACCTGGTGGATGGTGACGAGCTCGGTGAAACCGATCAGCGACATCTTCGCGTTCCCCCCGCAGCTGATCCCGCGCAGCTTCGACTGGTCGACCTATCGCAGCGTGTTCGAGTTGCAGCCCTTCGCGCAGCAATACTGGAACTCGGCCTATATCGCGGCCATCGTGACCGTGGGCACGATGATCGTCTCCTCGTTCGCCGGCTACGCCTTCGCGCGCATCAAATTCCCCGGCGCGAACCTCATGTTCCTCATCGTGCTGACGGGCCTGCTGATCCCCTCGGAAGTCACCATCGTCCCGCTGTTCCAGATGTTCCTCAAATGGGGAATGGTGAACACGCACTGGCCGCTGATCCTCGTGCCCATCTTCGGCGCGCCGAGCGTCTTTGCCACCTTCGTCATGCGGCAGTTCTTCATCGCGCTCCCCGGCGAGCTCGAAGAGGCGGCGCGCGTCGATGGCCTCGGCCGGCTGAAGATCTTCTGGACCATCGCCCTGCCTCTGGCGCGGCCGGCGCTCGCCGCGGTCGCCATCTTCACGTTCCTCCACTCGTGGAACCTCTATCTCGAGCCGATCGTGTTCCTCACATCCCCCGAGAAATACACCCTGCCCCAGGCGCTGACGCAGTATGTCGACGTCTACCAGGGGCCGATGTGGAACATCCAACTCGCGGCCGCGACGCTCACGGCGATCCCGGTCCTCATCGTCTTCATCTTTGCGCAGCGCCAGTTCATCGAAGGCCTCGCGCATACCGGTCTCAAGGGCTAGCACATGGCTTCCGTCACCATCGACAATGTGGAGAAAAGCTACGGCAATGCCGGGGTGATCCACGGCGTCTCCATCGACATCGCCGACGGCGAGTTCGTCGTGCTGGTCGGCCCATCGGGCTGCGGCAAGTCCACGCTGCTGCGGATGATCGCCGGGCTCGAACCGATCACCGGCGGTACCATCTCGATCGGCGGGCGCGTGGTCAACGACCTCGAGCCCAAGGACCGGGACATCGCCATGGTGTTCCAGAACTACGCGCTCTACCCGCACATGAGCGTCGAAAAGAACATGGGCTTTTCGCTCGAGCACCGCGGCGCCAGCAAGGCCGAGATCGCCGAGCGCGTGAAATGGGCCGCCGACATCCTCGGGCTCACCGCGCTGCTGCAGCGGCGGCCGGGCCAGCTTTCCGGCGGCCAGCGCCAGCGCGTCGCCATGGGCCGCGCCATCGTGCG